>NZ_CP040174.1:2772606-3145212 GCF_007858535.1 Arthrobacter sp. UKPF54-2 | reverse complement strand
CATGGGGCCGGCCAGCATCGAGGTGTGGATCTCGTCTCCGGTACGGTCCAGGAAACCCGTATTGATGAACGCCACCCGTTCCCGCGCCTCCCAGATGCACGCCTTCAGGTTGGCCGACGTGCGGCGCTCCTCGTCCATGATGCCGATCTTGAGGGTCAGCGGTTCGAGCCCCAGCACGGCCTCGGTGCCGGCCAGCAGGGCGCAGGCCACGGCCACCTCGCCCGGTCCGTGCATCTTCGGCTTCACGATGTACACCGATCCGGCGCGGGAGTTCCGGCCGGCGTGCGGACCGCGGAGGTCATGCACGGAACCGAGGCTGGTAAACAGGGCGTCCAGGATTTCCTCGGGCACCGGTGCGCCGGCGGCGTCGAGCACGGCATCGCTGGTCATCAGGTGGCCCACCTGGCGGATCAGCAGCAGCGAGCGGCCGGGCAGGGTCAATTCGGAGCCATCCGGGGCGGTGTAGCCACGGTCCTCGTTCAGCCGCCGGGTGTACGTCCGACCGCCCTTTTCGACGTCGGCGCTCAGGGTGCCCTGCATCAGCTGCAGCCAGTTGCGGTAGCCCGCCACCTTGTCGCCCGCGTCTACCGCCGCGACGGAGTCTTCGAGGTCCATGATGGTGGTGATGGCGGACTCCAGCACGATGTCCTTGACGCCGGCGGCGTCGCCCGAGCCGATCGGGTGGCCCCGGTCAATCTGGATCTCCACGTGCAGTCCGTGGTGCACCAGCAGCACGGACTCGGGCTCCTCCGCGGTTCCCCGGAAGCCCACGAACTGGCCCGGCTCGGCCAGCGGCTTCGCGCCGTCCGGCGTCTCGGCCAGGAGGGCGCCGTCGGCGATCCGGTAGGCGGTGACATCGGTGTGCGATGCGCCTGCCAGCGGCGTGTTCGCGTCCAGGAACTGCCGCCCGCGGGCGACGACGGCGGCACCGCGGACCGGGTTGTAACCGCCGGCGTGCTTGCGCCCGTCCGCGTCGTCGATGGCGTCGGTGCCGTAGAGCGCGTCGTAGAGCGAGCCCCAGCGGGCATTGGCGGCGTTGGCCGCGAACCGGGCGTTCAGCAGGGGTACCACCAACTGCGGGCCGGAGACGGTCGCGATCTCGGGGTCAACGCGCTCAGTGGAGATGGAGAAGTCCCCGGGCTCCTCGACGAGGTAGCCGATCGAGCGGAGGAATGCCTCGTACTCTTCCGGATCCACGGGCGCCGCGCCACGGGAACGGTGGTACTCGTCGATCTGCTGCTGCATACGGTCACGGACCTCCAGCAGTTCCTGCACCTTTGGCGAGAACTCGGTGATGAGCGCGGCGGCGCCGGCCCAGAAGCCTTCAGCCTCGATTCCCGTCCCCGGCAGTGCTTCGTCCCGGACGAAGGCGTAGAGCTCTTCGGCGACGCTCAGCCCGTTTGTCTCCACGTGATTCGGCATACCGGCCACCTCTCAGGATCAGATTTCGTATTGTGGAAGTTAAATACCAATATATAAAACCTACCCATCGCCGCTGCTGCATGTCAACGGCGCCCGAGGGCCCCGCCGCTGCGGGGCGGCGCGCCGGGAGGGGCGGTTGACTGTGATCTGGATCGCACATACTCTCAGTCACTGAATATCACTGAACAAAAGATATGTTCCACTATGCGGAATAGTTCTCGCAGGCTGAGCGGATTGCCGCACGCTGCCACCGCAGTGCCCACCGATAGCTCGGAGAAAACGAAGGAGTTTTTGTGAGTCCCAGGTTTGAGCCGTTCCAGCAAGTCATCGATCCAATAGCGGGTTCCCTCGCCATGTCAGCCGTGGTCGCCGCCCTGCCGCTGCTGCTGCTGTTTGTCCTGCTGGGCGTCTTCCGGGTCAAGGCGCCCAAGGCGGCCATCGCGAGCCTGCTGCTGTCCATCGTGCTCGCAGTCGTGGGCTGGCAGATGCCCTTTGGCCAGGTGCTCAGCGCCGCCGGCCAGGGCGCCTTCTATGCCATCTTCCCGATCCTCTGGATCCTCATCAATGCGCTCTGGATTTACAAGCTGACGGTGGATACGCCCTGGTTCGAGGTACTGGGCCGGACCATCCGCTCCATCTCCAACGACCTGCGCATCCTGGCGATCCTGATCGCGTTCTGTTTCGGGGCGCTGCTGGAGGCCCTGGCAGGCTTCGGCGCCCCGGTGGCAATTTCCGGTGCGATGCTCATGGCGGCCGGCATGAAGCCACTGAAGTCAGCCATCGTGGCGCTGCTGGCCAATACGGCCCCCGTGGCGTTCGGAGCCATGGCCGCGCCGATCATTGCCCTTAACGGTGTCACCGGCATCCCACTTCACGACCTCAGCTCCATGGCCGGCCGCCAGACGCCCTTTGTCGCCGTCATCGTCCCGCTCATCCTTGTCTTCATCGTCGACGGCAAGCGCGGCGTCCGGCAAACCTGGCCGGTGGCCGTAGTCTCGGGCATCGTCTTCGGCCTGGCCCAGTTCGTTGCCTCGAACTTCCTGGTTGTGGAGCTCACCGATGTCGTCGCCGCCATCGCCACCGTGGCGGTGGTTCTGGTCATGCTGAAGTACTGGCAGCCGGCACAGATCATCGGAATGCACGACCTCGCCGACAGCGAGGCCGCCGACGCCGAACTGGCCAGCGTCGGTGCGCAGTCCGGTACCGGCTACGGAACGTCCTCCGGCCTCGGTGGCGTGAGCCGCAACGGTGCACCCGCGGGGGCGGGCACAGCCGGAGAGCGCAGCGACGCCGCGGTCAGGCCTGCCAACGGCGAAGTGTGGATGGCGATTGCCCCCTATCTGATCATCATGGCGGTGTTCTCGATTGCCCAGTTGCCGGGTGTGAAGAACTGGCTCACAGCAGTGGGCTCGGTGACGTTCGAATGGCCCGGGCTCGACGCGGTGGATCCCAACGGGAAACCGGTTGCCGCCCACAAGTTCAAGCTTGACCACCTCAAGGCCACCGGCACGCTGCTGTTGATCTCGGGCATCATCACCATGGCGCTGTACAAACTGGCACCTCTGCGGGGACTCCGCATTTACCGCGACACGCTGTTCCAGCTGCGCTGGACGATCGTCTCCGTTACCTCGGTGCTGGCCCTGGCGTTTGTTATGAACGTCTCGGGGCAGACGAACTCGCTCGGCATTGCCCTGGCGTCCGCCGGAGGTTTCTTCGCCTTCCTGTCCCCGTTGCTGGGCTGGATCGGCGTCGCGCTCACCGGCTCGGACACCTCGTCCAACTCCCTGTTCGGCCAGCTGCAGGTGACCGCAGCCCAGCAAACGGGCCTGTCGCCGACGCTGATGGCGGCGTCCAACTCCTCCGCCGGGGTCCTCGGCAAGATGCTGTCCCTGCAGAACCTGGCCGTTGCCTCGGCTGCCGTGGGCCTGGACGGGGCCGAGAGCGTCCTGTTCCGGAAGCTCATCGGCTGGAGCCTGGCACTGCTGGCCTTCCTGACCATCCTTATTGTCCTGCAGTCCACCCCGGTGCTGGGCTGGATGGTTCCCTAAGCAACCGGCACCGATCGAGAAACCGAAGTAACCGATAGAGAGCAGATCTTGTGAGTACCAACGTGAGTGAGACCATTTCAGGGGCCGGGGCGACGCTGGTCGCCGCTGCCCGGCACGGTTCGACGGCGGAAGCTGCCCGCAGGGACGTCAACACCGACCGGTCGGGCTACACCCCCGAGACGCTGCCGGACGGCGTCGTGTACGCCACCAGCATCGACGACGTGGTGGACACCATGGTCCGTGCGACGGCGGCGCGGGTGCCGATCGTGGCCCGCGGTGCCGGCACCGGCCTGGCCGCGGGTTCGTCCGCGCAGGCGGGCGAGATCGTCCTCGACGTCTCGGGCATGAACCGCATCCTGCGGCTGGATCCCTTGGAACAGATCATCGTCGTCGAGCCCGGCATCCTCAACGCGGAGGTCAACGCCGCGGCGGGCGAACACGGGCTCTTCTACGCCCCGGATCCGGCCAGCACGGCCATCTGCTCGATCGGCGGAAATATCGCCACCAACGCCGGCGGCATGCGGTGCGCCAAGTACGGCGTCACTCGCGAATCCGTCCTGGCGCTGAAGGTTGTCCTGCCGGACGGCCGGCTCCTTAAGACCGGCCGGGAAACGATCAAGGGCGTCACCGGATATGACCTCAACGCGCTCATGATCGGCTCCGAGGGGACCCTCGGGGTCGTGGTGGAAGCGACGCTGCGGCTCCGCCCGCTTCCGGTGGCGACGGCGACCGTCGCGGCCTTCTTCCCGGACATCGTGGCCGCCGCCCAGGCAGCCTCCGCCATCATTTCGTCGCGCGTGACCCCGTCCGTACTGGAACTGATGGACGGACCGACCCTGGCGGCCGTCGACGCGGCACTGGGTACCGACTACCGAAGCCGCGGCGGAGCCTTCCTCCTTGCCCAGACTGACGGGTACGGGGCATTCCTGGAACAGGAGGTGCTGATCGAGGCCATCAAACCGCTCGCTTCGTCCTACGAAAAGGCCACGGATCCGGAAACAACCGCCGAACTGCTCAAAGCGCGCCGGGAGGCCATTCCTTCCCTGGAACTGCTCGGCGACGTCTGCATCGGCGACGTCGGTGTGCCCCGCGGCCGGCTCGCCGAGATGGTCGCCGGGATCGAGGAAATCTCGCACCGCACCGGGGTGCGGATTTTCACCGTCGCCCACGCCGCCGACGGCAACCTGCACCCGATGATCGTGCTTGAGCCCGGCCAGCCCTCCACGGAAGGCCCGGCCAAGGCCGCACTCGGCCAGATGTTCGAGCTGGCCCGTAGCCTCGGCGGCACCCTCACGGGGGAACACGGCGTCGGAATCCTCAAGCGCGACTGGCTGCGGGACGAACTGGGCAGCGAGTCCCTCGAGTTGCAGCACGCCATCAAGAAGGTCTTCGACCCGCTCGGCATCCTCAACCCCGGGAAGGCCATCTAGGACGATCGCCTGCGCACACGGCCGCCCGCGCGGCCGTGCGCGCAGGCGGCGGCAGAGCCCGGGGAGCCGAGGCGGCCGTGTTGTATCTTTGACTCGGCAGGCAAAAAATTTCACGATGCGGATATTCGATATCGGCAGGGACCGGCAGGAGACAGAGCGAGATGGCTGAAAAAGCCCCCGGAGGCGTCCAGTCGGTCGAGCGTGTTTTTGAACTCCTGGAACTCATCACCGACGCCGGCGGCGAAGTCATGCTGAGCGAACTCTCCTCTTCCACCTCGTTGCCGCTCCCGACCATCCACCGGCTGCTGCGCACGCTGGTCAGCCTGGGCTATGTCCGGCAGCTGCCCAACCGGCGGTACTCGCTGGGGCCGCGGCTGATCCGGCTGGGCGAGGGCGCGAACAAACAACTCGGTGTCCTGGCCCGGCCCCAGCTGAAGTCCCTCGTGGACCGGCTGGGGGAGACCGCCAACATGGCTGTCCTGGACGCGGACATGATCATCTACGTCGCCCAGGTACCGTCGCGGCATTCGATGCGCATGTTCACCGAAGTGGGCCGCCGGGCGCATATGCATTCCACCGGCGTGGGCAAGGCGATTCTGGCCCAGCTCGACGACGCGACCGTCCGGGGGATTGTGTCGCGCAGCGGTATGCCTACTCCCACGCCCAAAAGCATCGGGGACATCGACTCCCTGCTCCGGGACCTTGAGACGATCCGGCAGCGGGGCTACGCCGTCGACGAAGAGGAGCAGGAGCTTGGCGTCCGGTGCTTCGCCATGGCCGTCGACAACGCGCCGACCCCGATGGCCATATCGGTCTCCGGCCCGGTGTCCCGGGTGGACCAGGCCTTTGCGGACCGCGCGGTTCCGCTCCTGCGTGAGGCGGCCAGGGCCATCTCGGACGAGCTGAGCCTCGGCTGACCCGGCCGGGCGTCTCCCGGGTAGGCTATTGAGTGCACACGTGTGCACGCGTTGAACGCTTCGCCAACCTGACTGGGAGCCCCGTTGTTTGAAGTTCTGGCCATCAAGGCCTACCGGAAACTCTTTTCGGCCCAGATCGTTGCCCTGCTTGGCACCGGTCTCCTCACGGTCGCCCTGGGTCTGCTGGCCTTTGACCTGGCCGGCGGTGACGCCGGCGCCGTGCTGGGGACTGCGTTGACCATCAAGATGCTCGCCTACGTTTTTGTGGCGCCCCTGATGGCCGCCCTCGTGGAGCGGCTGCCCAAGAAGGCGGTGCTGGTTGGCGCGGACCTGATCCGTGCGGGCATCGCTCTGATGCTGCCGGCGGTTGACCAGGCCTGGCAGATCTACGTGCTGGTCTTCGTGCTGCAGAGTGCCTCGGCAACGTTCACCCCCGCCTTTCAGGCGCTGATCCCGGTGGTCCTGCCCGACGAGCGGCACTACACCCGCGCCCTGTCACTCTCGCGCCTTGCCTACGACCTCGAATCCCTGCTCAGCCCCGCCCTCGCTGCAGCCCTGCTGACGGTCCTGTCCTTCCACGAACTGTTCCTCGGCACCGTGGCCGGGTTCCTGGTCTCGGCGGCGCTGGTGATCACCACCGCGCTGCCGGCCGCGCACGCAGCTCCGCTGGAGGGTTCGCTGTGGCACCGCACCACCTTGGGAGCCCGGATCTTTGCCAGGACTCCGGAACTGCGGGGCCTGATGGCGCTGAACCTCGTGGTGGCCGCTGCCACGGCACTCGTGCTGGTCAACACCGTGGTGTACGCCCGGGAGCTGTTCGGCGGGTCCAACGCCGACGTCGCCGTCGCTCTGGCCTGTTTCGGCGCCGGATCGATGGTGATCGCCCTGGCGGCGCCCAGGATCCTGGACCGGACCGCTGACCGCACCCTGATGGCCATGGGGGCCGTCCTGCTCTCCGTCGGCCTCGCCGGGGCCTTCGTGCTGCTGGCCTTCTCGGGGCCGTGGCCCGTGCTGCTGGGCCTGTGGGTGCTGCTCGGAGCCGGAACGTCCATGATCAACACACCGTCGGCCCGGCTGCTGCGCCGTGCCGCGACGGACAGCACCCGCTCCTACATTTTCACCGCCCAGTTCTCCCTCTCCCACGCCTGCTTCATCCTCACCTACCCGGCGGCCGGCTGGATCGGCGCCACAGCGGGCCAGCCGGCCGCGGCCGCCGCCCTCGCGGCGGTGGCGGCCCTCGGCTCCGTGGCCGGGCTGGCATTCTGGCCCGCGACCGCGAAGACCAGCCACGCGCCGGCATCCACGAAGGGGTGAACGGGTGGACAGCGTAAAGCGGGCGAACGAGCCCAGCCTGCACCATAACTCGGCACCTGACGCCCGGCGCCTCGACGCCGCCACGGCCACCTTCCGGATGCTCTCGGACCCGACCCGGCTGCACATCCTCTGGCTCCTCGCCCAGGAACCCTCCGATGTGTCCTCCCTGGTGAAGCGCACCGGCGCGTCCAGGACGTCCGTCAGCCAGCATCTGGCCAAGCTGCGCATGAGCGGGCTCGTGAGCACCCAAAAGGACAGCCGCCGCGTGGTGTACAGCATCGCCGGCGGACACTTGGCCCGCCTGGTGATGGAGGGCCTGAACCACGCGGACCATCGAGTCACGGGCGAGCCCGTGCACGACTGAGGGTCCGCGCCTGGTCAGCGTGGTCTGCGCCGGGATCAGCCGTCCGCGGCCGGCTTCTGCGTGGTGAACGGCAGGAGGAGCCGGGACGGGTGCGCGGCGTCGCGGTAGATCTTGTGGGTGACGGGCCGGCCCACCGGAAGGTGGAAGGCGTCCGGCGGCAGCAGGGCATTGTGCTCGTCGGCCAGCGGCTCGTCATTGGACAGCTCCACCGTGAGGGTGTGGCCCGGCTTAAACGTGTTCGCGAAGGGGTAGAGGCGCAGCACGTATTCCTCGATCGTCCCCGGTTCCACCGGAACGGCGCGGGTGTGCGGATGGACCGGGCTGCCTTCGGTGCTCCGTTCGTCAAGCTCGCGGTGCGAGGCCTTGAGGTAGCCGCTGGTGATGAGCTGCCGCTTCCCGTTGGGGGCGTAGTCCCACAGACGCAGGATGAAGTTGGTATCCGGCTGGTCGATTTCGGCGAAGATGTGCGCGGCGCCGGTGCCGATCATTTCCGTGTCTTCCTCGAACGGCGGCGTGGACCAGCTGAGGATCTCCACCTTGTCCGTCACGGTCAACGGCGCCTGGTAGAAGCCGTCCGGGGCCGCGTATTCGGCCCCCATCAGCTCCGGCTCGGCCGAGAGTTTGCGCCGCGGACGCAGGTAGAGCGGCCTGTACTCGATGTCTTTGGGCGGCCACGCCCCGGCGGTCACCAGCTCGCGGGAGCCTTCCACGAAGACGCTCACGGCCGGTTCGTCCATCACGCCGTTGTCGTCGCCCTTGATCCAGTAGTCGTACCAGCGGAACATCTTGTCGTGCTCCTCGATGAAGGGCCGCGACTGCATCGGCGGGTACGGGCCGATGTCCAGCTTCTTGGGACCCTTGAGGGCTTTGAAGAGCTCAATCGTGCCGTCCATGGTCCAGCCGCGGCCCTGGTCGATCTGCAGCCAGACCGGAATGTCGATGTTTGGGGCCAGCGTGATGGGGTTGCGCTCCTCGTACCAGTCGCCGTCGAGTTCGTTCATCACGATGTCGAACCATGCTTCGTGGTTCTTCGGGTAGTGCAGGACATGGACCAGGTTCGGCCAGGCGGCGACGTCGGGATCCTGAAGCCGTTGGGCGACGAGGTCCTTGAGCTGCGCGGGGGAGTACTGCTCGATCATGCGGGACTTGACCCCGTCGGTGAACGCCCAGCCGGAGTCGCCGCCGCGGCCCTCGCGGGCGGCGCGGGGCATAAACCACATGATGCCGCCGTGGTAGGTGGTCTCGTAGAAGTCGAAGTGTCCGCCGGAGACAAAGATCGCCTTCAGGTGCGGCGGACGCTCGGCGGCGGCCAGGACCTGCATGGACCCGAAGTATGAGATGCCCACCATGCCGACGTTGCCGTCGCACCATGGCTGCGCCGCGACCCACTCGATGAAGTCGTACGCGTCCTGGCCCAGGGAAACGCCGCCGGCGTTGTAGTTGCCGATGTGCTCGCCGCCGGAGTGGCCGGAGCCGCGCAGGTCACCGATGACGTGGACGTAGTCCTCCTTCACGATGCGGGCGATGTCGCCGGCCTCGATGCAGCCGTCCCACATCGGGCTGGGGCGCCGCTGCGGCGGTGTGGTCAGCGCCAGGGCCTGCAGTTCCTTGCCGTACGGGCTCAGGGCCACCAGCGCCGGCCGCGGTTTGTCCTCGGCGCCCTGGTAGGCGTCCGCGGCGAGTTCGACGCCGTCGCGCATCGGGACCCGGAGGTCCTTGCGGGCGGCAATTTTCTCGCCGCCGGCAGTTACCAGTTGAAAGTCATCCATGAGCACGCAGCTCCTCATCTTCGGTCGTGTGGTCCAACGTTGTGCGGTAGCCGTGCAGGGTCGTGAAGAACGGGGACGGCTCCAGGCATGGGTCGCCCTGGTAGCCGAGTTCCTCGGCGGCGCCGGCGAACGGCGAGTAGGGCGAGTCCGTGTCCTGCAGCCCGGCGGCCAGGGCGCCGCGGGCCGCGCCGCTGACGCGCGCTTCAATGTCCAGGCTTCCCTGGAGCGCTTCCCGCGCCTGCACGGCGTCGAGCTCGACGCCGTAGGGGGTGCCGTCGGCGCGGCGGTACGGGTGCCCGAGGTAGAGGTGCCGCGGCCGGACCGTGTCCCTGAGGTAGTTCAGGGACGAGCGGTAGCCGGCCGGGTCCACAAATCCGGGGAAGCCGTTGGCGGCGCCGTGGACCTGGACGGCGTCGCCGACGAACACGTCGTTTTGGCCGTCCAGGACGTAGGCGACGGACCCGGCGGTGTGGCCCGGGATCGAGTGGACCGACACGGTGACGTCCCCGCCGAGGGAGATTTTCTCGCCGCCGCGTACCAGCACGTCGGGCTCCAGCTCGCCGGAGATCACGGCGTTGGCGGCGGCGGCCAGGCCGGCCTCGCCGCCCGGGTCGTTCAGGTACTGCCCCCGCCCGGCAAGGTATTCGTCCACGTGGGCCCGGCGCGAGCGCAGCATCGGTGCGTCGGCCTCGTGGATCACCACCTGCGCCCGCCGGCCGGTGAGCTCCCACAGGGCATGGGCACCGCCGATATGGTCGATGTGCCCGTGGGTGAGCAGGATCCAGCGCACATCCTCGATCCGGCGGCCGATCGCCTCAAGGGCCGGCACCATCCCTTCGGCCGGCGAGGAAGCGATGCCGGTGTCCACGATCGCCGGCTCCGGGGCATCGATGAAGAAGCTGTACAGACCGAACCGTCCCCACGGGGAGACCAGGGGGTGGACGGCCACCGGCCCGGTCATTGTCCACCGCCGAGGAACGTAGCGGTTTCCTCGATGGCCGCGTAGAACTCCGGAATCCAGGAGAAGTTGGCGACGAAGCCGTGGTTCGCGCCGGCGTAGCGGCTCACGGTGGCCTCCACGCCGGCTTCCCTGAGTCGCCGGCCGTAGAGTTCGCCCTCGTCGCGGAGCGGGTCATGCTCGGCGGTGATGACCAGGGCGGGCGGCAGGCCGGCGAGGTCCCGGCGCTTGATGGGGGAGACGAGCGGGTCCGCCGGGTCCGCTCCGCCGTCGAGGTAGAACGCGTTGAACGGTTTGAGGCCGGCCGTCTCGAGTCCGTAGCCTTCGGCGTTCTCCCGTAGGGAGGCGTAACGTTCGACGTCGAAGTCCAGGTCAAGGGAGGGGTAGTAGAGCACCTGGTGGGTGATCCCGAAGAACCCGTCGTCGTGGGCTTTTGCGGCGACGGCGGCGACGAAGTTGCCGCCCGAGCTGTCGCCGGCGATGGCGAGGGTCTTGCCGTCCCATTTCAGCGCGGCGCCCTGTTCGGCGGCCTGTTCGGCGGCCCAGCGGACCACGGCGTAGCAGTCGTCGAGCCCGGCGGGGAAGGCGGCCTCGGGGGCGAGGCGGTAGCCGACCGAGATGACTTTGTGGCCGGTTTCCTTGGCCAGGGCCCGCGCGACGTGGTCGTGCGTGTCCAGGCTGCCGAGGAAGAACGCGCCGCCGTGGAAGTACACCAGCAGGCCGTAGGAATCTGCCTCGGCCGGGGTGTAGATCCGCACCGGGACGTCGCCGGACGGCGTCGCGGCCGTGGCGTCCTGGACGTTGTGCACCGGCAGACGCTCCTGCAGCGGCGGGACCTGGGCGGCCTCGCCCGCGCGCATGGCGGCGGGGTCCAAAGGGGAACCATCGGGTGCCGGCAGTGTGGCCAGGATTTTGGCGATTTCGGGGTGGATGGTCATGGCGTCAGGCCTTCGCCGCGGCGGGCTGCCGGGTGGAGGGTTCCTGGGAGGAGGGCTTCTGGCCGGGGAAGACGTCGTTGACCTCTTCCTCGGACCAGCCCTGGCGCGAGATGCGCTGCAGCTCGTCCGTCACCGGCTTGCGGGTCGCCTGGAACAGGGCCAGCGCCTCCTTGACCGAGGGAGCCTGGGCCAGGGCGTCGGCGAGGGCTCCGGCGTCCTCGATGGCGGAGTTCGCACCCTGGCCCTGGTGGTGCAGCATGGAATGGGCGGCGTCGCCCATGAGGACCACCGAGTCGGTGTGCCAGGTGTCGACGGGGTCGATGTCGTAGACCGCGCGGATGTTGACGGTGTCCATGTCCAGGCCGCGGGCGATCCCCACGATCCGCTCGTCGAAGCCTTCCACCGTCTTCAGCAGGTCTTCCTTGCTGATGGACGGCGCCCAGGTGCCGTCCGGGTTCAGGGCGGTGATGTCGAAGGACATCTGGTTGCGGTGGCGCAGCGGCAGCAGGTAGACCTTGGTGCCCCGGCCCATGTACATCCGCAGATTGTCGTCGACCACCAGGCCGTGGGCGTCGTCGGCGGAGATCACCACCCGGTAGGCGTGTTCGCCCGAGAACACCGGGCCCTTGGTGCTGAAGAGCTGCTCGCGCACCACGGACTTGATGCCGTCGGCGCCGACCACCAGGTCGGCCTCGACGCTCTCCCCGTTGGCGAAGGTCAGGACGGAGCGGCCACCCTTGTCCTCGATGCTCTGCAGCCGGTGGCCGAGCTTCACCATGCCGTCGGGAAGCACGCCGAGCAGTGCCTCGATGAAGTCGCGGCGGTGGATGAGGTGGGTTTGCTTTTGGTCCCCGAACTCCGGCCAGGTGTCCTTCATGATCGGTTCACCGGTGGCCGTGAGGATCTCGAAGTAGTCGCTCGGTGAACTGACGTTCGCGACCGCGTCGAAGATCCCCCACTGGCGGAACCGGGCCATGGTGGCCGGGCGCAGGCCGATCCCGGCGCCGACCTCGCCCATCTGCGGAGCCTGTTCGTAGACCGTGACGTCGGCGCCGAGCAGGCTCAGGGCCTTGGCGGCAGCGGCGCCGCCGTAGCCGGCGCCGACGATGGCGATCTTGAGGTTTTTGATGTCTTCAGCCTTCATTGGGTAAGCCTCTTTCTTGACTCTGACGTGGCCGAGGCCGGTCAGGGGGACGGTACGGGGTGGTGGTCTGCGCGGCTCAGGCGCTCAGCGACAGGAAGTCGGCGGGGTTGTCCTCGAGCAGGAGTTTGAGCGTGGCGTCGTCGATGCCGGCCGCGCGCATGTCGGGGATCATGTCCTCGAAGATGTAGTTGATGGTGTGGCCCTTCACGCCCGGCCAGCCCAGCGGGCTGCAGTTCGCGTCGGCGGAGACCAGGAGCTTGTCCGCGTAGCCCTTGTTCACGAGCTTGACGAAGTGCTCCATGCGTTCGGCGCGCTTGCGGCCCCAGAACGGCGGGTCCGGGAGCTCGAGGTCGTAGCCGAAGGTGTCGAAGCCGATCCGGCCGCCCTGTTCGTAGATCCAGTCGTGCGGGGTGATCGGTGCGTTCAGGCCGTCGTCGGCGTGGCCGAAGAGCACGCGGTCCAGCGCCAGGCCCTCCTCGTTGAAGATGGTGACGGCCGGTTCGGGATCGATGGCCAGGTGGGTCAGGATCGGGGCGCCGGTGACGACGGCGGCGCGGGCCGCGGCCCGGTAGATGCGCTTGTCCAGGTCCGTCATGCGGCCGCCGCGGCTGACGCCGACCTTGATGACGCCGGCTTTGGCGCCGGTGTTGCCGATGCCGACGGTGATCTCGTGGATAAAGACCTTAGTCAGGTAGTCCACCGACGCGCGGGAGAAGTGCGGCAGAGCGGTGTCCCCGCCAACGAAGCCGGTGCAGGCGACGATGTGCACGCCGGTTTTGGCGGACAGCGACTTGTAGTAGTCGACGTCGCGGCCGTTGCAGATGCCCGTGGCGTCCACAAAGGTGCCGCCGCCGTAGTCACGGAACTTCCGCAACTTCGGCACCGTCTCCTCGTAGGCCTGCTCCGGCGACTTCCACCACCGGCTGTCCAGCTCGGACCCGGGCATGCCGTAGCCGATGTGTTCGTGGACCGCCACGATTTCCAGTTCTTCGGCCGGGATGGTTCCCAGCACCGTGTTGACCTTGGTCATTTCTTCACCTCAGGGTTCGAAAGCTAAATGGGTGTGGTGCGCCGGGCTCAGCGCACGGCCAGCAGGGTCCGCGGGTTGTCGACGAGGATGCGCCGGGCGTCCTCATCGCTCAGGCCCTGGGACTGGAGGAACGGCATAAACGTGGACAGGACGTGGCTGTATGGCAGGTTGTACTCCGGCAGGCCTTTGGCGACGCCGATCGAGTTGCCCGAGAGGATGATCTTGTCGGCGTGGCCGGCCGCAACGAGCTCGAGGACCAGGGCGGCGCGCTCGTGGTCGGTGAGGTGGTCCGGGTCGTCATTGAGGCCAACGTGGTCAATGCCGACGAAGGCCCCCCGGCCGGCCACCCCGGCAGCGGACCCGGCAGCGTCCCTGCGGTCCAGGTCCCCGACGAGCACCCGGTCGGGGCCGAGCTCTTCGTCCAGGACGACGTCGAGGTCGTGCAGGGCGTCGGCGCCGAAGCGGATGGAGAGCGGGACGCCGGTGCTCTTGGCGGCGCGTGCGGAGCCGCGGAACAGGCTTTCCTCGGTGGGGGTCATGCCGGCGCGGTCGGCGATCGTGGCGACGATGCCGGCCGCGGCGCGGCGCTCGACGCGGGGGACCACCATTCCCTCGGTGACCTCCTTGCCGAAGAGGTCACCAAACTTGTCCGCCGGCCACGGCGTGGGCGGGTTGGTTTGCGGCGTCAGGAAGTAGCCGCCGAGTTCTTCCTCCGGTCCCAGGCCCGTGGAGGCGACGATGTGGACGCCGGTGGAGCGGGAGAGCGCCTCGTAGAGCTTGAGGTCCCGGCCGTGGAACATGCCGGTGCTGTCGACGATCGTCTGTCCGCCGTGTTCGCGGAAGTCCGTGAGCTTCGCCGCCAGGACGTCGAAAATGTCGGCCCGGTCCATCGAGATATCCGGGGCGTACTGGGCGCCGGGGAGCACCGAGAGCAGGGCCTCGTGGACCGCCACCGCCCCCAGGTCGGAAGCGGGCACGGGGCCCAGGACCGTGTTGACGGTGCGCCCGTCGGGGGCAACAAGCGCTGCGGCGGTGGCGGGGCTGGGGTGACTCACGGGGGCTTCTCCCTTGAAGATCGGGTGCAGTGTGCAGGGGGGCCGCGGAGCCTTGCGTGCCAGCGCTCCGTTGCGGTGTTGCCAGCATCACACAATGCTTTACATCGTGTCAAGGAAATAATCGGCACGTACGGTCAAGCGGCCATCGGAACGTTCATGAACGAAACATTGCGTATGCGCTCTTGACAGTCTGTAAAGCTTGACTCCACACTGTGGTGAACGCCACATCACTTCCGAAACAAAGGAGTTTCATCGATGAGTCAGAGCACACCGGTGCCGAGCCGCGGATCTGTACGAGCCACGTTCGTGGCCGCCTACAGCGCGGTCACGCTGGCCCAGATCACCAACGCACTGCCGGGCGCCCTCAACGGCACCTTTGCGGTGGAGTTCCACACCTCGGGCGCCGGCCTGACCTGGATCGCCGGCATGTTCATGATGGGCATCGTGGTGTTCGAGCTCAGCTGGGGACTCCTCGGTGACCTGTTCGGCCGCAAGAAGCTGCTCTACGCGGGCGCCGCGATCAGCGTCGCAGGCTCCGTCCTCGCGGCGCTGGCCACCACCACCGAGATGATGATCGCGGCCCAGGCAGTCGGCGGCATCGGTGCCGGCATACTCTTCCCCATCTCGCTGTCGATGATCGCCGCCATCACCCCCGACCACCGGGCCAGGGCGAAGGTCATCGCCACCTGGGCCGGTTTCCTGTCCCTGGGCGCGGTCATTTCACCGATGCTTGCAGGCGTGACGGCGGCGGCCTTCACCGTGGCGGGTCCCGCCGCGGGCGCCCCCAACGCCTTCAGCGGCTGGCGCGTGGCCTACTACGTCGCCGCCGCGATCGCCGTCGCCGTCCTCATCGTGGCGGTCCGCGCCAAGGACTCGGCCGCGGCCGAGGGACGCAAGCTGGACCTGCCCGGCCAGGTGACGCTCGCGCTCGGCCTAATCGCGGTCCTGTTCGCCACCGTCCAGGCGGTCGACGCCGGCTTCGGCAGCGCCGAGGTGGTCGCTAGCTACGTTGCTGGCGGCGCCCTCCTTGTCGCCTTTGTTGTCATCGAGCTGCGCACCAAGCAGCCGCTGATCCATCTCTCCCTGTTCCGGAACAGCGCCTACTCGATCACCGGCATTGTTGCCGTCACCGGCATGTTCGCCTTCCTCGCGGTCTGCTACAGCACCAGCGTCGCCGTCGGCGGCCTCGCCCTCGCCGAAGCCTGGAAGGTGGGCGTGCTGTTCGTCTTCATCCAGGGGCCCGCTTTTGCCTTCATCCCGGTGGTGGGCTGGCTCATCCACCACGTGGCCCCGCGCTGGGTCCTCACGGCCGGCTTCGCCTTTGTGGCCGTCTCCGCCTTCTGGCTCTCGACCTACGCCCTCGGCACACCGGAGGCGTTCGGCGGAACGCCCTGGACCGCGTTCATTCCGCCGCTCCTGATGCTGGGCATCGGGTTCGCCCTGACGGTCGGCTCCATCACCGCCGTCGCCATCAACACCGTCCCGCCGCAGCACATCGGCATGGCCTCCGCGACGACCAACCTGCTGCGCGACCTCGGCTTCGCCCTGGGCCCGGTCATCGGGTCGGCCATCGCATTCGGAATCGGGGCCACCGTCTTTGCCGGGCCCCTCGCCGGGATCCTCGGCGCGGCCGGGCTGCCCGCCGACGCCGTCGCGGGGCTCTCGAACGTGCCGCCGCTGGGCTACCTCTCCGGCTGGGACGGCGTCATCGCGCAGTTCTCCGGCCAGGCAGCGGCGTCCGGAGCCCCGGCCCAGGCCGTCGACGGCATGGTCCAGGCCCTCGGCTCCGCGCAGCAGCAGATCCAGGGCGCCGCCGGCACCTCCCTCGGCCAGGGCTTCCAGGCCGTCTACCTTGTTGCGGGCATCGCCGCAGCCCTCTCCGCCGTCCTGACCCTCTTCATCTCGGGACGGTCGACGGCGCCGACGCCCGACGCCGTCGCGGAAACCACCGAAGCCAATGCCGAGGCCAGCGCCGCGGCCGCCGTCTGAGACTGACGGCCCCGACCCACTACTGCTCTTTCACACCACCGAATCTTCCCTAGGAGAACACCATGACTGCCCCCCTCGAATCCGACATCGACATCTGGGATGACGCCATCCTGGTCGACCCGTACCCCACCTACCCCGCGCTCCGCGAGCAGGCCGCAGTGGTCCACCTGCCCAAGAACGAGCTGTACGTCCTGACCCGCTACGACGTCATCCGCAACGCCCTGGCGGATCCGGAAACGTTCTCGTCCACCAGCATCGGCTTCAACCCCATGGTGAACGAGGCGCTGCAGGGCACCTCGCTGGCCTCCGACCCGCCCGTCCACACGCAGCTGCGCGCCACGCTGTCGCAGAACCTCACCCCCCGCGCGCTGCGCGGCCTGAAGGTCGTCATCGACGAAAAGGCTGACAAGCTCGTCGCCGAACTGGCCAACAGCGGCAGCTTCGAGGCCATCGATTCGCTGGCCCGGGCCTTCCCGATCGAAATCGTTGCCGACCTGATCGGTTTCCAGGGGCACGTCAAGGACAACATGCTGCGCTGGGGCCAGGCCGCGATGCAGGTCCTTGGCCCAATGAACCAGCGCACCCAGGAGAGCTTCCCGATCGCCGGCGAGCTCTACGGTTGGTGCTCGTCCGTTACCGCCGGGGACCTTGCCCCCGGTTCCATCGGCCGCGGCATTTTCGACGCCGAGGCTCGCGGCGATATTCCCCAGGGCTCCGCGGGGCACATCATCCACCAGTACCTCGGGGCGGGCGTGGACACGACCATCGCCTCGATCGGCAACATCGTTGCGCTCCTCGGCCACCACCCCGAGCAGTTCGAACTGGTCCGGAACAACCCCGACCTCGTTCCGGCCGCCTTCGCCGAGGTGCTGCGCTACTGGGCGCCGGTCCACATCTGGGGCCGCAAGGCCACCCGCGACGTCGAGATTGACGGGGTCACCATTCCGGCCGGCGCCCAGGTGGGCATCCTCTTTGGCGCCGGCAACCGCGACCCGAGGCACTACGAGAATCCGGACACCTTTGACATCCTGCGCAACCCGGTGGACCACCTCTCCTTCGGCTACGGCCCGCACGGCTGCGCCGGCCAGGGCCTGGCGAAACTCGAGGCGCACGCGATCATCGAGGCCCTCGCCCGCCGGGTGAAGTCGCTGGAGATCTCGACGGAGGTCCGGGAGCCGAGCAACATCACCCGGAGCCACGAGTCGCTGCAGGTCGAAAAGGTGGTGGCGGCGTGAGGATCGAACTGGACCGGCCGCGCTGCGAGGGCCACGGCCTGTGCGAGGAAGCCGCACCGAAGCTGATGCACCTCGACGACGACGGCGAACTGGTGATCGATGTGCACGAGGTCGACGGCGACGGGCTCGACGCCGCCAAGGCCGCGGTGCGGGTCTGCCCGGTGGCCGCGCTGCGGCTGGCCGCCGCCTGATGATGCGCAGGATAGTGGTGGTCGGCAACGGCATCGCCGGCCTCACCGCCTGTGACTCGTTGCGCTCGGCCGGCTTCGACGGCGAGCTCACGGTGGTGGGCGCCGAACGCCACCAGCCCTACAGCCGGTCTGCCCTGTCCAAAGCGCTCCTGCACGGCGACGGCGGGAACGATGCCGGCGGCCTCCAGGCGCACGAACTCCCGGCACCGGGCCACGAAGCAACCGAGCTGCTCGGCGTGAGCGCCGCGGGCCTGGACGCCGACGCCGGGCTGGTCCACCTGGAGGGAGGCGGTGAACTGCCCTACGACGGCCTGGTCATCGCCTCCGGCTCCCGGGCGAAGCGCCTGGACACCGCGCCGGGAGCCGAGACGCCCGGGCCAGCCTCCGGCCCCCGGGAACTGACCCTGCGCACCATCGAGGACGCGGTCCTGCTCAGGGAACGCGTCGCAGCCCGGCCCTCGGTCATCGTGATCGGCGGCGGACCCCTCGGCATGGAGGTCGCGTCCGGGTGCCTGCACATGGGCTGCGAGGTCACACTGGTGTCGGACGGCGTACCGCTGGCGCGCCAGCTTGGCGGCCACCTGGCGGACATCTTCGCAACCGCCGCGCTGCGCCACGGACTCCGGGTGGTGCACGGCGGGAAGGCCCGCCTGGCAGGCGACGGTGACCGGGCCAGGGTTGCCCTGGCCGACGGCACCGTCCTGGAAGCGGACCTGGTGGTCACCGCCGTCGGCGATGAGCCCAACATCGGCTGGCTGGCCGGCACGGACCTGCTCACCGGCGGGGCGCTGCGCGTCGACTCCCGCGGCAGGGTGCGGCCGGACATCGTGGCCGCCGGGGACGTGGCGTTCTTCCCCACCGGCCGCGGCGTGCAACGGGTTCCGCTGTGGACGAGCGCCATCGACCAAGCGAAGGTCGCGGCCGTCGGCCTGCTGCACGGCGATGCGGCGCCGGAGCTCAACTTCCGGCCCTATTTCTGGACCGAGGGCTTCGGGCTCACGCTCAAAGCGGTCGGCCCCACCCCGGTGGAGGGTGCCCCCGGTTACTGCGAGCCGGGCAGCGGGGACGGCTCGGTGCTGCTGCGCTGGAGCAACCCGGACGGATCCGGGACCGCTGCGGCGGTCAACTACCGGATCCCGATCCCCAAACTGCGCCGGCTCGCCGACGCCGCTCCGGCCGGTGCCGCCCCGGCCGCGCCGCGCCCGGCGGCGCCTGCCCGGGTCTGACAGCACACGGCACCGTTAGGATTGATCCATGTCGTCGCTGCGAGAAGCCCAGAAGAAACTCACCCGCGACATGATCGTGGAACGGGCGCTGGAACTCTTTACCGAGAAGGGCTACGCCGCGACCACCATCGACGAGATCGCCGCCGCGGCCGGCACCACCCGGGTGACGTTCTACGCCTACTACCCGTCGCGCAGCGATCTGATGCGGGACTTTATGGCACGCGTCAACGCCGTGCTGGACCGTGCTGACGGCCCGGAGAGCGGATCGACCGCGCCGGACCTGGTGGACGTGGTGCACGCCGGGGAGCTCCCGGGGATCCTGGCCTGGCTGGAGTCCCGGGCGGCGCTCTGGCCGGTCTTCCGGCCCTACCTCGACGTCCTCGACGAGGCCGCCGCCGTCGACCGCGAGGTGCGCGAGATGGTGGAGGGCTGGCACGAGGAGGTCATTTCCGACCTGGTCCGCGGCATGGAGCTGGCGGGCCGCTTCACGGAGGAGACCCGCCACATCCGCGGGACCCTGGCCTTCACCTCGCTCGACTACGTGGCCACCCTCTGGACGCGGCGGAAGTTCGAACCCAACCGCGAACACGCCCTCGAGATCCTGGCCGACAACTGGTTCCACCTGCTGTGCGACGAGGGCTGATCCGGGCCAAAGATCTTCGCGTCCGCCGGCCTCGGTTGCACTCCGGGGGCACTTTGGCGCGGACTCGCCGTGAGCCAGGGCGCCGGCGTCGAACGTTGGCCCTGAAAGTGCCCCCTGACCGCGGAAATTAAGCACAAGCGGGAGGCCTCCTTACCTGAAATGTTCAGGCGGGGAGGCCTCGCGCTTTATCGGTCGTTTGGTGCTGCTCAGATCCACTTCGGCGCGGCCGGAACCGGAGCGTTGGTTGACTCACTGCCGGGTACGACGGCGGTGACGCCGCCGTTGCCGCGGCCCGCGGCCCATTCGACGACGCCCGCCAGCGGCCCGGAGACCACGGTCGGGGACGCCGACGCCGTGTCCCCGAACGTCAGATCGTGGTCGGTGACTTTGACCACGAGTCCCGCGTCGGTGCCGCGGGTCTTCCACGCCCCGGTGATGTCCTTGAGCAGGCGCTCCAGGACCGGGACCGGAATGTCACGGAAGGCAGCGCCGTTGGCCAGGTCGACGGCGTGCATCCAGACTTCCCGGCTGCGCATCCAGACCGTCTCGGTGGCGGGAACCTCCCGGCCCTGGATGGTGCGCACTTTGTGGTGCCATGCGTCCTCGGGCAGGTCCCGCCATTCCACGTTCAGGTGCACGGCGGAGTGGTCGAACAGGTGCCGCAGCGCGATCGGACTCAGCGTGGCCCCGAAGTCGATCTCGTGGTCCCGGACGTCGGTGGAAGCGTACATCGGAGTCTCCACGCCGGTGGCCGCCCACTCGATGAGCCGGGCGATCGCCCGGGCGTTGTAGCCGATGTGCGCAGTGATGTGGCGCCGGGTCCAGCCCGGCAGCAGCGAGTCGCCGTCGAGGTCCGCGTCGGAGAGCTCGTTGAGCTTGCGGGCGAAAAACGCCGTGCCCCGGCGCGCCTGCAGCAGGGCCGCCAGCAGCTCCGGGTCCGTCGTCTGGTCGTGGCGGGCAACCATCAGGCTTCCTTGACCACGCGGTTCTTCAGCTCGCCCAGGCCCTCGATGCTTGTGATCAGGAGCTGGCCCTCCTGCAGGTAGCGCTTCGGGTCCTGGGCGTGGCCCACGCCTCCCGGGGTGCCGGTGGCGATGACGTCCCCCGGGTTCAGCGTGATGATGGTGGAGATGTAGGAGACCAGGAATTCCGGCGTGAAGACGACGTCGCCGGTGGGGGTGCTCTGCTGGATCTCGCCGTCCACGGCGGTGGTCATCAGGCCGCCGCTGAACTCGTCCTTGGTGACCAGGGCCGGGCCGAACGGGGTGGACTTCTCCCAGGTCTTGCCCTGCAGCCACTGGACGGTGCGGAACTGGTAGTCGCGCATGGACACGTCGTTGAGGACGGCGTACCCGGCGATGTGGTCCGCGGCGTCGGCTTCGGAAATCCGGCGGCCCTTCTTGCCGATGACGACGGCGAGTTCGGACTCCCAATCCACCGTGTCGGATTCCTGCGGGAGGGCCAGGTCGTCGTTCGGGCCGATCAGGGATTCGGCGTACTTGGCGAACAGGGTGGGGAACTCCGGGACTTCCCGGCCCATTTCCTTGATGTGGTTGCGGTAGTTGTGGCCCACGCAGATGATCTTGCCGGGGGAGGGGACCACGGCGTCGAGGTCCGCGCCTTCGAGCGGGTGGGTGGCGCCGTCGGCGTTCCGAGCGGTCGCTTCCCAGCCTTCGGTGCGGAGCAGGGCTCCGACGTCGGCGAAACCGTCGATCTCGGTCAAGGTGTCGCCGTCCTGGCGCACGGCCTTGGTCGAGCCGTTTCCGGTGCGGAGGGTAAGGAGTTTCATGCGTTCTTGCGTCCTTCGATGTAGGTGCGGTTGAAGTTCAGCCGTTCGAAAATGGGGGCGTCGCTGAAGCGGAAGAGATCGAACTCGCTCTCGGCCTGGAGCGACCAGGCCGCCCAAGACGGGACCACGAACAGGTCGCCCTTTTCCAGGGTCCGGGTCTCGCCGTCCAGGACCACGGAGCCGCGGCCCTCGAAGACCTGCCAGACGCTGGAACCGACCTCGCGCACCGTCTCGGTGCCGGCGCCGGCGCGGAGGCGGTGGACTTCGGCCCGGATGGTCGGCATCACGTCGCCGCCGGTGGTGGGGTTGGTGAAGCGGACGGCGGCGTGGCCCTGGGACACGGTGGCCGGGTGGCCCTCGTCCTCCAACAGCAGCTGCTCGCGCAGGGCGCGGTCCGTGTATTCCCAGCGGTAGGCGGCGATCGGGGAGCTGGTGGTGTCGTCCAGTCCGGAGAGCGGGCGCAGGCCCGGGTGGGCCCAGAGCCGTTCGGAACGTGAGATGTCCGGGGTGGCTTCGTCGGTGACCCTCTCCGTGCCGAACTCGAAGAAGCCGGCGTCGGCGTAGTGCACAAACGGGATGTCCAGGCCGTCGATCCAGGCCATCGGCTCATCGGTGTCGTTGTGGTGGCCGTGGAAGTTCCAGCCCGGGGTGAGCAGGAAGTCGCCGCGGGACATCCGCACCGGGTCACCGTTCACCACGGTCCAGACGCCTTCGCCTTCGACGACGAAGCGGAAGGCGTTCTGCGAGTGGCGGTGTTCCGGGGCGGTCTCGCGGGCCCCGAGGTACTGGATGGCTGCCCACAGGGTGGGGGTGGCGTAGGGGGTGTTGCCCAGGCCCGGGTTGGCGAGGGCAATGGCGCGGCGTTCGCCGCCGCGGCCCACCGGGACCAGATCGCCGGCGCGGGCCGCCAGCGGGTACAGGTCGCTCCACCGCCAGACGTGGGGGACGGCCTTCGGGCTCGGGACCATCGGCATGAGGTCCGCGATCTCGGTCCAGAGCGGGATCAGGTTCTCGCGGTCAAAGTCGCGGTACAGCTCCTGAAGCTGCGCGGCCTCTTCGGGCGTGGGTTCGGGGGCTGTGTGGCCCGCAGCCACTGATTCATGGGTCGTGTTCTCGGCGCTGATGGACACGTGGGCCTCCTCGGTAGGTCAGAACAGGTTTTAGGCGTAGTTCGACCATACGGAGCCCCGGGTGTGACCTCCAACATATTCTGCTGGTCAGAATTGCTCGCGGGGGCTACCGGGCTCGCCGCCCGCGGCTCAGTCCGGCTCAGTCCGGCTCGGCCGGGTTCGCGGCGATGTCGATCTCGAGCTGCCGGCAGGTCTCCCGCAGCGCGGGGACGAGCCCGGCGTCGAACACCCGGCGGAACCGGGTGGCCGGAGTGGCGACGCTGAGCGCCCCCACAACGAGGCCGCGGCGGTTGTGCAGGGCCATGCCGAGCGCGCTCACCCCTTCCTCGGTGCCCTCGAAATTGGCTGCGAAGCCGTTGCTGCGGGTCGACTCCAGCTCGCGCAGGAAGGCCGGGTACTCGGCGTCCGGGATGGTGTCCCCGCCGATCTCGGCGTTGTTGCTGCGGAAGAGCTGCTCGATCATCGGCGGATCCAGTTCCGCGAGCATGGCCTTGCCGCCGGAGGTCCTGTTGGCCGGCATCACGGTTCCCTGCCGGTCACCCACCCGCAACACGTTGTTTCCCTCCACCGTGGCCAGGAACCGCACTTTTGTGCCAACGCGCACCATCAGGTTCACGGTCTCGTTGAGCCGGGCGGAGAGCAATTCCATGTGCGGCTGGGCGAGGGTGCGCAGCAGCCGCGTCCAGGCGAGCCCGGCCGGGCCGACGCCCATGGCCGGGCCGGGGACGTACCGGCGGGTCTCGTCCTGCACGGCGAAGCCCCGGTATACGAGCATGGCGAGCAGGCGGTGGGCGGTGGACGGAGCCACTCCCAGCTCCTCGGCGGCGTCCTTGAGCCGCAGCGCTCCGCCGTCGCGGAGCAGCTGCAGGAGCTGCAGGGCGTTGTCGACCGCCTCGATCGAATAGGTGGGCCGCTTCTGCACGGGCTTCCGGGCTGACCTGGGCGCTGGCTCATTCTGCACATCAGAATTGTATTGTGGTTCACCTGCAGGGGCTAGGACAGTGAGTGGCATGAATCACACACCATCTGTTGCAGCGCCGCAACGGTCCGCGCCGGGGACTGCCGCCTCCGCCGGCGCGGACGGGCCCGCTTCCCGTTTTTCCAAAGGCTCGGCGGCCGCGGTCCTCGTCTGCTGGCTCCTGGTGGTCTTCGACGGGTATGACCTGATCGTTTACGGCACCGTCCAGTCCTCGCTGATCTCCGAGACGGGCTGGGGCCTGAGCAAGGCCACCGCCGGGACCATCGGATCCATGGCCTTCGTCGGCATGATGATCGGCGCCATTTTCGCCGGCCGGATGGCCGACTCCTGGGGCCGCCGCCGGACCATCCTCGGCTGCGCCATCGTCTTCTCGCTCTTCACCGTTCTCTGCGCGTTCGCGCCTAACGCCCCCGTGTTCGGCGCACTGCGCCTGCTGGCGGGCATCGGACTCGGCGGGCTGGTGCCCTCGGCCAATGCCCTGGTCGCGGAACTGGTGCCCACCAAATGGCGGTCCACCATCGCCACCCTGATGATGTCCGGGGTCCCGATCGGCGGCTCCATCGCCGCCCTCGTCGGCATCCAGCTCATCCCCGCGTTCGGCTGGGAATCCATGTTCCTGGTGGCCGTGCTGGCCCTGGTGATCGTGGTGCCGCTCGGCGTCAAGTACCTGCCGGAGACGCTCGCGCCGGCCGGCGCCGCACCAAGGGCGGCCGGCAGGGCGGGCCGACGGGCCGCCGCGGGCGCCCACGGCATCAAGGAGCCGGCCGGCTTCTCGTCCCTGCTCCGGGCCCCCTACCTGGGGATCAGCATGCTGTTTGCCGTGGCCACGATCGCCACCCTGTTCGCCTGGTACGGCCTCGGCACCTGGCTGCCCAACCTCATGCAGCTGGCTGGCTACAACCTGGGCTCCGCCCTGACCTTTGCCCTGGCCCTGAACCTTGGCGCGGTGGCCGGCTCGGTCATCACGGCCTGGGCCGGGACCCGGTTCGGCCCGATCCCGACGGCGATCGCCGCGGCCGCCGTCGCCGCCGTCGCCCTCGTGGTCCTCGTGACCGGCCCGCCGGTCACGGTCGTCTACCTCATGCTGGTCCTCGCCGGCGTCGGAACCCACGGCACCCAGTGCCTGATCATCGCCGCCGTCGCGAGCCACTATCCCGGACACCTGCGCGGGACCGCGCTGGGCTGGGCGCTGGGAACCGGCCGGATCGGCGCCGTCGCCGCACCCCAGGTGGGCGGCCTCCTGCTGGCGGCCGGACTGGGCGTCAATTCCAACTTCGTCGCCTTCGCCGGCGCGGCCGCCATCGCGGCGGCCCTGCTGGTCGCCGTCGGCCTGAAACTCAAATCCAACCTCTCGATCCCCTCGTCACCATCAGGAGCAAGCAATGTCTAAGCACGTCCCGTCCGCCGGTTCCCTGTCTACCGACGGACTGCCCTCCGGCGGCCAGTCCACCGACGTCCTCGTCATCGGAGGGGGCATGGCCGGACTGGCCGGCGCCCTCGCGCTGCGTGAGAACGGCGCCAACGTCACCCTCGTGGAGCGCGCGCCCGAATTCGGCGAGGTCGGCGCCGGGCTGCAGATGGCCCCGAACGCGTCCCGCGTCCTGCAGCGCTGGGGCCTGCTGGAGAAGGCACTGGAAATCGGCGTCCAGCCCAAGCACCTGGTCTTCCGCGACGCCGTCACGGGGGAGGAACTCACCCGCCAGAGCCTCGGCGGGGAATTCGCCGAACGCTACGGCGCCCCGTACGTCGTGATCCACCGCAGCGACCTGCACCGGGTCCTGCTCGAGGGCTGCGAGGCCGCCGGCGTCACGCTGGTCAACGACGTGATGGTCGAGAGCGTTGAAACCGTCAACGGCCGCGGTGTGGCCCACACTGCCGCCGGAGTGGATTACGAGGCCGACGTCGTGATCGGCGCCGACGGGCTCAAGTCCACGCTCCGCCCGCTCGTCGCCGACGATGAGCCGGTCCCCTCGGCTTACGTCGCCTACCGCGGCACCGTGCCGATCACCGAAAACACGCCCAAGGCCGACCTCGAGGACGTCATCGTCTACCTGGGCCCGGACTGCCACCTGGTGCAGTACCCGCTGCGCAAGGGCGAGCTGCTGAACACCGTGGCGGTCTTCAAGTCCGCATCCTTCGAACGCGGCGAGGAGCAGTACGGCGGGGTGGACGAACTGGAGGCCGCCTACAAGGACTGTGTCCCCGCGGTCCAGGAAGCGCTGAAGAACCTCGCCACCGGCATCCGCTGGCCCATGTACGACCGCGATCCGATCGAAAACTGGGTGGCCGGGCGGATGGTCCTGATGGGCGACGCCGCCCACCCGATGCTCCAGTACCTGGCCCAGGGCGCCTGCCAGGCGCTTGAGGACGCCGCCGTGCTGCAGGACGCCACGGTGGGGACGGTCTTCACCGACGACGGCGTGAACCCGGACGCGTGGGACGGCGCGATCCGGGAGTTCAACAGCATCCGTGCCGCCCGTACCGCACGGGTCCAGCGCACCGCCCGCGTCTGGGGTGAATCCTGGCACGTCTCCGGGCTGGCCCGGACGCTGAGGAACCTGCTGTTCAAGAGCCGCAAGGACAACGACTTCCGCTACAACGACTGGCTTTACGGCCAGGACGGCGACGGCGTGCCGGCAGTCCGCGAGGCCCGTGCCGCCCACGCGGAGCGCGTTTCCGCCTAACCTGCTCCGGCCCGGCCCGTTGTGCTGTCACGTATGGTCACTCCCAGCATTCGACTTTGCCCCTGGGAACGCCCAAAAGTGATAGCGCAACGGGCTTTGTCCGTGCAAGCATGGGGCGCCGCCACTTTGCACACGAAGGGACTGACATGGACGCGACGCAACTGCTGCTGGACGCCTTCGGCCGGATCCGCGAGACGGTTGCGGCCGTCATCGACGGCGTCGACGCTGACACGCTCTCCCGGCGCCCCGCGGGGAACGGGAACTCGATCGCGTGGCTGCTCTGGCACCTGGCCCGGGTGGAGGACGCGCAGCTTGCCCACGCCGCCGGACTGGACCAGGTCTGGACGTCGCAGGGATTCGCCGACAGGTTCGGCCTTCCGCTGTCCCCGAAGGACACCGGCTACGGTCACAGCTCCGGCCAGGTCGATGCGGTGCAGGTGCCCCCGGACCTGCTGCTCGCCTACTACGACGCCGTGCACCGGCAGACCGCCGGGTTCCTTGCGGTCCTTGCCGCCGGGGACCTCGACCGCGTCATTGACACCCGCTGGGACCCGCCGGTCACCCTCGGGGTGCGGCTGGTCAGCACCCTCGCCGACTGCCTCCAGCACGCCGGGCAGGCTGCCTATGTAAAGGGCCTGAACCCCGCGCACTGACGGACCGGGCGACCGGCTCACGCGGAGCGGCCCGCGCCTACCGCGCCTGCTTCAGCACCATTGCGGAACCGCCGCCGCGCCGGACCGGCTCGGCGGCCGCGATCAGGCGCCCGCCCGGCCCGAACTCGATCGCCGTGGCCGCGCCAATCTCCGCCGCCGACGTGAACGCATCCCCGGACGGGGTGAACCGGTGCCCGAACGGTGCCAGCGCGCCGCCGTACGCGGCGATGAACTCCGGCTCGGCGGTGACCTTGGCCGTGTTCCGCTGCGAGGCGCGCGGCGCCGCAATGGCCTCGGAAATGGTCATGCCCAGGTCCACCCGGTTCAGGATGGTCTGCAGGACCGTGGTGATGATGGTCGAGCCGCCCGGGGACCCGAGGGCCAGGAACGGCGCCCCGTCCTTGAGGATGATGGTCGGCGACATCGAGGACCGCGGCCGCTTGCCGGGTTCAATCCGGTTGGGGTCTTTCGGGTCATACACGGTGGAGAAGTCGGTCAGTTCGTTGTTGAGCAGGAAACCCCGGCCGGGCACCACCATGCCGGAGCCGCCGGTCTGCTCGATCGTGAGGGTGTACTCGGCCACGTTGCCCCACTTGTCCGCGACCGTCAGATTGGTGGTCGAGATGTTCTCGGTGTCCTTGTCCTCGGCGGGGGCCGCGGACGACGCCGGGCACGCGCCGTCGTAAGCGGACACATTCCCCGGTGCCACCGGCTTGGCCGCGGCGCGCAGCGGGTCGATCAGGCATGCGCGTTCCTTGCCGAAAAGCGGATCGGTGAGGACGGCGGTGGGGACGTCCACCTGGGCCGGATCCCCTACGTACTTGCCGCGGTCGGCGAACGCCAACGCGCTGGCCTCGAGGTAGCGGTGGAGGGCGCTTCCCTTTGACATGGCTGCGAGGTTGGCGGGGTCCAGGATGTTCAGCGCCTCGCCGACGGTGGTGCCGCCGCTGCTGGAGGGGGCCATGCCGAAGACGTCCAGGCCGCGGTAGTTCACGTGGGTCGAGTCCTGGTCCCGGGTGCCGTAGGCGGCCAGGTCCGCCGTGGTCATGTACCCGGCCGGAACAGGCAGCGGGGTGTCGGCCGCCTTCGGCGGAGCCTGCACGGCGGCCGCGATGTCCGCCGCGAGCGGGCCGCGGTAGAAGGCGTCCGTGCCCTGCTTTGCGAGGAGCCGGTAGGTGGCGGCCAGATCGTGGTTTTGAAAGACACTGCCGACGGCGGGGGCGTCACCGCCGGGCAGGAAGAGGGCGCTGGTCGCGGGGAAGGCCGCAAAACGGGCTTTGTTGTCCAGCGTCTGCTGGCGGAACGTCGCATCGACGGTGAAGCCGCGGTTTGCCACCTTGATGGCCGGCTCGAGGGCGTCGCCGAGGTCGAGGCTTCCCCAGCGGCGGAGGACACGGTCCCAGGTGGCCGGCGTGCCGGGGACACCGACGGCGACGCCGCTGGTGACCAACTCCGGAGTAAAGCGGTAGGGCTGTCCGGTGTCCCGGTTGATGAAGGCATCGTGCGGCATCGCGGCGGGCGCCGTTTCGCGCCCGTCGACCGTGCCGACCGTGCCGGCTTTCGCGTCGTAGTACACAAAGTAGCCGCCGCCGCCGATTCCGGCGCTGTACGGTTCGGTCACCCCCAGGGTGGCGGCCGCGGCGACGGCGGCGTCCGCCGCGTTGCCGCCCTTGCGGAGCACTTCAATCGCCGCGGCCGAGGCCTCCGGGTCCACCGTGCTCACGGCGCCGCCGTAGCCGGTTGCGGTCGCGGTCTTCTCAGTCTCACGCGGGTCGGCGGATGCGGGGCTGGCGACGGCGCCGCCTGCCACGCTCAGGGCCAGCGTCGCCGTAACGGCGGACAGTCGACGTCCTACTTGGTGCATGCTCGCTCCCGGGCTCATGTGAACTGACAACGCTTGTCACACTAGTTGGCTCCTTTGTGACATTTCAATACAGCCCTGTCACATTCGCCGATCGGGGGCCGGAACGGGGCGGTTCGCGGGGACCCTAGGCGGTCCGGCGCAGATGATCCAGCAGCGCGTCCAGGACCGGCAGCTGACCGCGCACCAGTTTGACACGCGCCGCGGGCTCGCTGAACCACGCGGCGTCGTCGATCTCCGGGAAGTCCCGGATGACACCGGACCCTTTCGGCCATTCCAGCGAAAAGGTGTTGCTGGCAATGCGCTCCGGCCGGAAATCGGCTTCGGCCGCGAACACCGTGATGATCTTGCCGGAGGCCTGCCGGAAGCTGCCCAGGGGAAAGTAGTCCGCGGGCGGCGGAGGCGTTCCCATCTCCTCGGTGAACTCCCGCACGGCGGCCGCCAGGGCGTCCTCGTCCTCGGAGTATTCGCCTTTGGGGATGGACCAGGCGGCGGCGTCCTTGCGGGCCCAGAACGGTCCGCCCATGTGCGCGATCCAGACCTCCAGCGGGGATTCCGCTCCGCGCCGGTACAGCAGCAGCCCTGCGCTCCGAACCGTCAAGGGGACCTCCAATCCATGGGCCGGCTTCGGGCCATCTTCGGACGCGAGCCTGGGGAAAACAAGCATGGCTGGGCCCGGAACCGCGGCTGGGCCCGGAACCGCGGCTGGGCCCGGAACCGCCCGCGGCATAACAGCAGCGGGCGGGCTGACCAGGCCGGTTACAGGGCGGATACTGCCGAGCGGACTGCCTCGGACATGGGGGTGGTGGGCCGGCCGATCAGCGTGCGCAGGTGCTTGGTGGTGACGTGGAGGTCGCCTCGGGCGATCCCCAGGTCCGAGTCAGCAAGGATGTCGGCGAAGTCGGAGGGCACGCCGAAGCCTGCCAGCATGGCCGCGTAGTCGCTGGCGGGCAGGTCCTGATAGGAGATCGGCTGCCGGCTGGCGGCTGTGATCTCGCCGGCGAGTTCGGCCATGGAGAAGGCCTCGTCGCCGCCAAGTTCGTAAACTTTCCCGGCTTGGGCCTCGGCCAGCAGCGCGGCAGCGGCTGCCTCGGCGTAGTCGGCGCGGGCCGCGGCGCTGACCCTGCCTTCGCCTGCGCTGCCGGCAAATGCGCCCTGCGAGAGGGTGCCCTGCAGTTGCTCGGTGTAGTTCTCCAGGTACCAGCCGTTGCGCAGGAGCACGTAGGGGAGTCCTGATTGTTCCAGCAGGACCTCCGTGGCCTGGTGCTCAGCGGCCAGCTTCATGCCCGTGCTCTCCGCATTGGCGATGCTGGTGTAGGCGATCAGTTCGACGCCCTCGGCGACGGCGGCGTCGATCACGGCGCGGTGCTGTTGCACCCGCCGGCCGACTTCGCTCCCGGAAATCAGCAGCACCTTCGTGGCGCCGCTAAGGGCGTTGGTGACCGTGGCGGCGTCGTCGTAGTCCATGGCCCTGACCTGGACGCCCCGGCCGGCGAAGTCGGCCAGCCGTTCGACGGCGCGTCCGGTGGCGGCGATCTGCCCCGCGGGGACGCCGCGCTGCAGGAGGGACTCGATGACAAGGCGGCCAAGTTGTCCGGTGGCGCCGGTAACAACGATGCTCATGGAAATGTCCTTTCGCGGGATTTGTTCTTCCGGAGGCGACAACCGGCCAACTTCCCCGATACTTCCCGCAAGAGAGTATGCACTTTCAGGTAAGGTACGAAAGTGACGGTTAGTTTTGAATCATCCCGGGCCTCGCGGCATACAGAGGCCCCCGTATTTCCTGCCGGCTGCGCCGGCCGAACCCTGTTGGACCACGTGACGAGCAAGTGGGGGGTGCTGATTCTGATAGCGCTTGCTGACGGTCAGCAGCGCTGGAGCGAATTGCGCCGACGGGCAGAAGGCATTAGCGAAAAGATGCTGGCGCAGACGTTGAAGACGCTCGAACGCGACGGCCTGGTGCACCGGGAGGCGCGGCCGACCATTCCGCCGCGGGTGGACTACAGCCTGACGCTGCGGGGCCGTGAACTCGCCGGCCACCTGCTGCCGCTCTTTGGCTGGGTGCAGGAAAACGCCGAGGAAATCGTCGGCAACTAGTGTTGCGCCGGCGATGCTGCTACCAGTTCTGCGGATCGTTCATGGTGCAGTTCTGGCTGCTGCACTGACGTGCGCTGACACGCCAGTCCGGTTGGCGTTCGGCCTGCGATCGCTCGTCCTTCCAGGTCGGGACGACCCGCGATCCGCACGCCGGGCAGGGCGGCTCCGTGTGAGCGCGGCGCTGCGCCTTGTTCATATTTCCCCCAGAAACCTCGATGACTAAAGGCAAATGTAGCCATATTTCCATCGAAGTGACAAATATGTTTTAGGCGTGTTCCGCCCACGCCAGGACCCTCAGCGCCCGGAGGGTGTTCCAGCGGCTGGGCAGCCCGTCGCCTTCCTCCAGTGGGAAGTGGATCCGGCCGGGATGGCTGTTCTCCAGCAGCCACGTCCCGTCGGCCTGGCGCTTGGAACGCACCAGGTCCAGGGCCTCGGCCATCCGCGGGTCCGGGGGAGCCCCGGCGTCCCGGAAATAGTCCAGGCCGCGGAGCACGTCGTAGTGCCAGCGGGTGGGGTAGGAGAACTGCAGCCAGGCCGGATTGACCAGCTCCCCGGTGCTTTTCCGGCGGAGCAGGCCGCGCTCCAGCAGGTACTCCTCGCCTCGCTGCCTCGCCGCGGCGACGTCGGGTGTGCCGCCGGTGGCGCGGCCGAACTCGAGCAGTCCCTCGAGGACGTTGATGGTGGTGTCAACCGAGGATCGTGTGGACCCTCTTTCCGCTTCGCAGTTCCAGCCGCCGTCGTCGAGCTGTTCGTCGAGCAGCCGGGCAACGATGCCGTCGACGTCCTCGCCGAAGTAGGCGCCCAGGGCGACGGCCATTCCGTTGATGCAGGGTTCCACCTCGCCGTCGAAGTAGGGCTGGCCGCCTTCTTCCCAGCGGCTGTTGGCCCGGACCCGGCCGACGGCGTGCCGGGCTTCGTTGCTGTGGGGGTCCAGGCCGAACTCCCGGAGGAGCAGGAGGCTGAACGTTGTAGCGGTCCACGGTTGGCCCGGCTCGGCGCCGTCAAAAGGGACGGGAAAATGCGTGCCGCCGTCCCACTGGCCGTCGTCGCCCTGCAGGGCCAGCAGGCGGGCACCCCAGCCTTCGGCCGCAACACGGGAACGCTGTGCGGAGGCTTCCTCCGGCGGTGCATCCGTCAGGTCCCGCAGCGCCTGCCAGCGGATGGCGGGGTCGGAGTCGAGCAGCCAGTCGAGGACGTTCATCCGCAACAAGCTAGCACCGGCTCCCGCGTCCGTGGAAGGGGGCCGCCGTGGGTACCGGCGTTCCGGGGCGATGTCGGCAGTTCAGTCGCCGTCGTCGTCGGCCAGCCGGCGGAAGTCCCGCGAGAGATACAGCGCCAGCGCGGCCGAATTGCCGCTGTCCACGGCGACCGCCACCCTCGTGCGGCCCAGGGTGTGCAGCACGTGCAGGCAGTGGCCCAGCAGCTCCTCCGCCAGGCCCTGCCGGCGGTGGTCCGGGTGGGTGAACAGTTCAGCGATCACGGAATCCCAGGCTTCGGCGGTGCCGGACGCGGGCTCGGTGACGATGATGGCCGCGGCGAGTTGGCCATCGGGCCCGGCCAGGACCGCGGAGGCCTCCGGAACGTGCCGGCCCTCGGCCCCGTCGAGCAGCGCGTCGATCCATCCGACCGCGCGTTCCGGGGGCTGGGGCAGGGCGTGGGCGTAGGCGTCCCGGTACATCGCATCGAGCCGGGGAATGTCGTCGGCCCGGATGGGCCGGATCGCTGCGGCCGGCCGGACGCCCTCGCGTGGACCGGTCGCTGCGGTCAGGATAATCAAGGGATTCACGGCAGCTCTGCTCTCTCTTGCAACCAGCGGGACACCCTGCGGAGCCCCTTCCAGCTTGCACCCGCATTATTGCAGCCGCATTTCCGGACAGTGATATCCAAGCGACGGGAAGGCCGTCGAAAGGTTAACGCCGGCTTGCCGGCGGGGGTTCCGCGCTCCGGCGGACGACGGCGACGACGAACCCGGCCGGGGCGCCGCGCCGTCGGGATTCCCGGCCGAAGTTCCGGTGCTCCTCCACGGTCAGACCGAAGGGCCGGAGAAATTCCGCGACGCGGTCCCGGGCCGGCGGCGTGGTGTCGATGCCGAAATCGAGCGGTTCGCCCGCGAACGCGGTGGCGGCGCGGGCGAAGCGCATGTAAGGGGAGCGGGACGCCAGCATCTGCGCCGAGAAATAGTCGAAGGCTACGGCGCTGCCCGGAGCCGTTGACGCGATCCGGCGCAGCGTCGCCTCGACCGCCGCACGGTCCAGGTACATGGTGACCGCCTCCCAAAGGAAAAACGCCGGCAGCGCCGGGTCGAATCCAGCGGCCTCGAGCCGGGCATACCAGTCGTCCTGCCGGAGGTCGGCGGCCACGTAGCGCACCCGGCCGGCAGGCAGTCCCGCCCGTGAGAGCATGCTGAGCTTGAAGGCCTGGGTGCGCGGCTTGTCCAGTTCGAAGCAGCGCGGCCGGCCGGCGGCACCCACCCGGAAGGCGCGGGTGTCGAAGCCGGCACCCAGGATGACGAGCTGGTCGATGCCGGGCAGGTGACGTTCGAGGGCGGCGTCGTAGAAGCTGGTCCGCGCCGTCTCCTGGTGGCTCAACGGCGGCTCGCCGTCGTAGGGGTAACGGTAGATCCTCGGCACGTAGCCGGTGAGCCGGCGGGCTACGGTTGTCGGGGCGGCCACGAGGCCGAATCCGATCCGGGAGACGTTCGCCATGACCCGCATCAGGTCCTCGGCGGGCGCGTCCAACCGCGTCCCCAGCCGGTGCTGCATGTACCGCGTGTAGAGCGAGGCGAGCAGGGTGGCGGACACGGCGGTCCGGTGGCTGTACACGAGCAGTTTGGGCAGGGACCACAGGTAGCCCACGGCCCCCAGCGGGAGCAGCGCCAGCTGGATCAGGCGGAAGGATGCCGCCGCGGCGGGGTTCGGCCTGCCGGGCTGCGTCATGGCGGACCTCCTGGGGTTTCAGGCCATCCTCCTCTGCGGCCCTCCGCCCGGCAAGGGCCGGAGGGCCCGCGACGCGGCCGGGACGCGGAAACGGTCCGGCGCTGCGGAAATCCCTAGCGCCGGACCGTTTGTGTGGCGTTAATCCGTAACCGCGGCGGGGAACCGCCGCGCGCGGTCTAGGCCAGGGTGGCGGTGTCGATCACGAACCGGTAGCGGACGTCGGAGGCCAGCACACGCTCGTAGGCCTCGTTGATCTTCTCGGCCGGGATGACCTCGATTTCGGCCCCGAGGTGGTGCTCGGCGCAGAAGTCGAGCATTTCCTGCGTCTGGCGGATGCCGCCGATCATGGAACCGGCGAAGGAGCGCCGGCCGCCAATCAGGGCGAACGCGTTCACCGGCAGCGGCTCGGCGGGCGCGCCGACGTTCACCAGCGTTCCGTCGAGCTTGAGCAGCTGCAGGTAGGAGCTGATGTCGATCGAGGCGCTGACCGTGTTGATGATCAGGTCGAAGCTGCCGGCGAGGTCGCTGAAGGTGGTCTCGTCGCTCGTGGCGTAGTAGTGGTCCGCGCCCAGGCGCAGCCCGTCCTCCTGCTTCTTCAGCGACTGCGAGAGCACCGTGACCTCGGCGCCCATCGCGTGGGCGAGCTTGACGGCCATGTGTCCCAGGCCGCCGAGACCGACGACGGCCACCTTCTTGCCCGGTCCGGCGTTCCAGTGGCGCAGCGGCGAGTAGGTGGTGATGCCGGCGCACAGCAGGGGAGCTGCGACGTCGAGCTCGATGCCCTCGGGGATCCGCACGACGAAGTCTTCGGTCACGACGACGTGGGTGGAGTAGCCGCCCTGGGTGATGGTGCCGTCGCGGTCCACGGCGCCGTAGGTCCCGGTGTTGCCCTTAAGGCAGTACTGTTCCTCGCCGGCCTGGCAGTTGGCGCACTCGCCACAGGAGTTCACCATGCAGCCGACGCCGACGCGGTCGCCGACGCCATGCTTGGTGACGGCGGAGCCGACCTCGGTGACGATGCCGGCGATCTCGTGGCCCGGGGCGAGCGGGTAGGACTGCGGGCCCCAGTCGCCGCGGACGGTGTGGATGTCCGAATGGCAGATGCCGGCGAACTTGATCTCGATCAGGACGTCGTGCGCCCCGACATCCCGGCGCTCGATGGTGGTGGGGACAAGGTCCCCTGTGGCGGACGGCGCGGCGTAAGCGTTTACGGTAAGCATTCTTCTCCAGTAAGTGTCAGTTAGGCGGTAGCGGTCGTGGGGGAGAGGGTTAGGTTTCAGGGCACAGTAGGGGCCAACACCCGGCCCGGCCGGTTTGTTCCGCAGCGGACCGGATCTCGTCACCGACGCGGAATGCGGCGGCAAGCAGTTCCGCCGGCTAGCCGCCCATGCCGGGGTGGACGCGCACGAACTCGATCATGTTGCCCGAGCCGGCCTTTTTCTTCGGCGCCCGGGAGAATCCCTTCGCGTCGAGGTGGTTTTGCGCGCGGTACTCGGCCAGGGCGGCGTCGTAAGCTGCATTCAGCTGCCGGCCGGTGAACTCTTCGCTGGATCCGTCAGCAAAGGTGATGGTGATGGGGGTGCTGGCGGGGAAGTGCCGCTTCATGCGGATAAAGTCTTCGGCGTCCTGCTGGAGCTTGATCAATGGTTCCGCCTTCGTCATCGGTAGGGTTCCAGTCTCCCGCATTTCCGGGGCGAATCGGGCCGTGACCACTTTGCGGTGACAATGAAGGGGTGACTTCAACGCCCGCCGCCCCCGAACCAGCGCACCGGCCGTTCGATCTCGAGGCCATCGGAGCCGGCCTGGTGTACGCCGGCTCGCTGGGGACGCTGGCGGACGTGCTGCGCGCCGGAGCCCCGTCCGGCGCTGCCGTGGTGGAGGCCCCGCCCGGCACCGGCAAGACCACGCTCGTGCCTCCGCTGCTGGCCAACCTCGTCCTGCACGGGTGCGGCAGCCGTCCGCAGCGCATCGTGGTGACCCAGCCACGCCGCGTCGCCGCGCGTTCGGCCGCCCGGCGCCTCGCCGGCCTGGACGGCAGCAAGCTGGGCGGGCGCGTCGGCTACACGGTCCGCGGCGAGAGCCAGGCCGGCCCCGGAACCTGGATCGAGTTCGTGACGCCCGGCATCCTGCTGCGCCGGCTGCTGGCCGACCCGGGCCTGGAAGGCACCGGCGCGGTGGTCCTCGATGAGGTCCACGAACGCGGCCTGGAGACCGACCTGCTGCTCGGCATGCTGGCCGAGGTGCGGCAGCTGCGCGGGGACCTCAGCCTCGTCGCGATGTCGGCCACCCTGGACGCGCCCCGTTTTGCCGCCCTGCTGGGGGAGACCCCGCCCGACGCCGACACCCCGCCCGACGCCGACGTCCCGCCCGACGCCGGCGCCCCGGCCCCCGTGGTCGGCTGCCCGTCCGCGCTGTACCCGCTGGAGGTCGAGTGGGCGCCGGCCCCGGGTCCGCGGCTGGACGCCCGCGGCGTGACCCGATCCTTCCTGGACCATGTGGCGGACACGGCCGCGGGCGCCCATGCCGCGGCGCTCGCCGCCGGGGAGGACATCGACGCCCTGGTCTTCGTTCCGGGCGCCCGGGAGGTCTCCCACGTCGCGTCCCGGCTGCGCGGCCGGGTGGGCGCCGAGGTGCTGGAGTTGCACGGCCAGGCGGATGCACGCGCGCAGGACCGGGCTGTGTCCGGCCGTGGCCCCGGCGACCCCGCGCGGATCATCGTCTCCACGGCGCTCGCCGAATCCTCGCTGACTGTTCCGGGCGTCCGCCTGGTGGTTGACTCCGGCCTGTCCCGCGAACCGCGGCGCGATGCCGGGCGCGGGATGACCGGCCTCGTGACAGTCTCCTGCTCCCGGGCCTCCGCGGACCAGCGCGCCGGACGCGCCGCCCGGCAGGGCCCCGGACGGGTGGTGCGTTGCTACGACCAGAGGAGCTACGGCGCCGCCCCCGCGCACCAGACCCCGGAGATCGCCGTCGCCGACCTCACGGCCGCGGCCCTGGTCCTGGCCTGCTGGGGTTCCCCCGGCGGCGCCGGACTGGCCCTCCCGGACGCGCCGCCCCCCGCGGCCATGGATGAGGCCATCGGCGTCCTGCGGGAACTCGGCGCCGTCGGACCCGACGGCCTCGCCACGGACCTGGGCAAAACGTTGGCCAGGGTCCCCGCAGACCCCCGGCTCGCCCGCGCCCTGCTGGACGGTGCGGCCGCCGTCGGGAACCGCACGGCCGCCGAGGCCGTCGCCGTCGTCGCCGGCGGGCAGCGCGCCCCGGGCGCCGATCTGCCCGGACTCCTGCACGCCCTGCGGTCCGGCCGGGATCCCGGATCCAGGCGCTGGGCCGAGGATGTGCGGCGGATGGAGGCGATCGCGCGCGCCCCGGAGTCCCGCACCGCGGCGGCGCCGGTGAAGGCAGTGGCCGCCGGCGGACCGGAAGCTACCGGGTTCGTCGTCGCCCTCGCCTTTCCGGACCGGGTGGCCCGCCGGGTACCGGGACCGGCGGAACGGTACCTGCTCTCCTCCGGCACCCGGGCCGGACTTCCCGCCGGCAGCCGCCTCGCCGGGCACGAGTGGCTGGCCGTCGCCGAGGTTTCGCGCGCCGAAGGGCAGGACGCGGCCGGCACCGGAGCCGTCATCCGCTCCGCCGCCCCGCTGACCGCCGGCGCTGCGGAGGCCACCGCCCGGCACCTGATCGGCGACACCGTGGAGGCCAAGTTTGGCCAGGGCCGGGTCACCGCCCGCCGCGAGCGCCGCCTGGGCGCCATCGTGCTCTCCTCCACGCCGGTGAAGCCGTCGGCGGCGGAAGGCCGGGCCGCCGTGGCGCGCGCCCTCGGCCAGTCGGGACTCCAAACAATCGGCTGGTCAGCAGCGGCGGACGCCCTCCGCCGGCGGCTGGCCCTGCTGCACCGCGAATTGGGGGACCCCTGGCCCGATGTGTCGGAGCCGGCCCTGCTGGCCCGGCTGGACGAGTGGCTGGCCCCGGAACTCGAGGCCCTGGCCGGCGGCGCCCCCACCGGCAGCATCGGCCTGGCTGAGCCGCTGCGACGGCTGCTGCCCTGGCCGGAAGCGTCCCGGCTGGGGGAGCTGGCGCCGGAGACGCTGGCGGTGCCGAGCGGCTCACGGATCCGGATTGATTATCCGGAGGCGGACGACGGCGGCCGGCCTGTTGTGGCGGTCAAGCTGCAGGAGGTCTTCGGCTGGGACCGGACGCCGCGGCTGGTGGACGGCCGGGTGCCGGTGCTCTTCCACCTGCTCTCGCCGGCCCGGCGGCCGCTCGCGGTGACCGATGACCTGGCGTCCTTCTGGTCAGGACCCTACGCGCAGGTCCGGGCGGAGATGCGCGGCCGTTATCCGAAACACCCGTGGCCGGAGGACCCTTGGAGCGCGCCGGCAACCGCCAAGGTCAAGAGCCGGATGTAAGTGTTACTGCCGGGAGGGTCCCTGCGGGTCAGTCCCAGGCGAGGCCGGGTTCGTACGTCCCGGCACTCCACTCCTGTCCCTGCGGGTCCAGGACCCGCGCCCGCCGGGCACCCCATGCGGCGCTTTCGGGTTCGATCACACTCGTCGCCCCGGCGGCGAGGGCGTTGCGGTAAAAGCCGTCGACGTCGTCGAGGAGCAGATACAGGCCCTGGCCGGTCGACTGGCTGAGCAGCCCGGGCCGCTCGTAGTCGGCGTCGTTGCTGGCCACCATCACGACGGCATCGCCCAGGCGGACTTCCGCGTGGATGACCCGGCCGTCGTCGCCGTCCTGGCGGCGGACCACGGCGAACCCGACCCGCTCCATCCACTCCAGGGCGGCAGGGGCATCGGGGTAGCTGAGGTAGGCAAACAGCTTGGCGCCCATGACGGGATCATATGCCCGGTGAGTGTCACACGGAACAGCCGGCGGTCCTACCCGGCCTCAGCGCCATCCCAGGCCACATGGACCCAGCGCTGGCCTTCCCCGTCCCAGGACTCCGAATGGCCCAGCAGGGCCAGGTCCTGGAAGCTGACCTCGATCCCGTCGCGCTGCAGCTCGTCACGGAGCTCCTGGGTCGCCGCGCGGACCGCTGACTCGACTGCCTCGGGGTTGTCGGACTCGACGCGGCGGGAGGCTTCATATGGTTTGCTCATGGGCACCATCATTCAGCGTGGGCGCCGGGATGGGAACCACCGCCCCGGAATCAGGGGCTGTGCTGCCGGATAAACTCCGCCGCGGCCGCCGCGAGGTCCGCCCCGATCTCCTCCGGCGCCCGCTTCCTCCCCGCCACGGCGAAGGAGTGGTCCCCGCCTTCACACCACTGAAGCGTCGCAGCGCCTCCGATGCGTGCCACCACGGATTCCAGCAGCCCTGGGGTGGCGAAGGTGTCCCTGCTGCCCTGTAGGAACAGCATCGGCACAGTGAGCCCGTAGAGATGCTCGTCGCGCAGCTTCTCCGGTTTGCCCGGCGGATGCAGCGGATAGCCCAAGTACACCAGCCCCGCGGCCGGCATGCCCTCCGCCACGGCCATCGACGCCATCCGGCCGCCGAAGGACTTCCCGGCGGCCCAGAGCGGTTCACCTTCGGCGCGCGCGGCGGCCGCGTCCATGGCGGCGCGCCAAGCGGATATGGCGGCCGGCGGACGGTCCGGGAACTTCCGGCCCGCCTCGCGGTACGGGAAGTTGAACCGCAGTGTGGCGATGCCGGCGTCGTTCAAGGCTCCGGTGAAGCCGCGCAGCAACGGGTGCTCCATCCCGGCGCCGGCGCCGTGGGCCACCACCAGGGTGGCGGCGGCATCCGCGGGGCGGGCATATACCGCCGAGACTGCGGTGTCGCCGACGTCGATCTTGATCGGAAGTTCAGCGGCGGCCATGCAGGATTCCGCGCAGGGATAACCCGACGGCGCAGACCACCGGCACCAGGCCCATCAGCACGGCGATGGGGTTGGGCCGGAACACGGTGCCGCCGCCTTTACCGGGGGCGTACACCCCCAGCGGCAGGACGAAGCCGCCGCCTCCGCCGCCCGCCCCGGCCGGGGCGTCGTCCGAGGCGGGCGCGCTGCCGCCGCCAAACCCGAAGGACACCAGCGCCACTGGGATGAGTTCCTCGCCGCCGAGCTGCACGGGCTCGCCGTATGCGCGGGACACCCCGACATTCCTGAATGCGTCCACCAGGGACGAAAAAGCCTCAGCCATGTGAGCCACCCTAACCACCGGCCGCGGCGAGCACCAGAACGGGCCGCGATGCCGCCCGCCGGCGGTTCTCCACCGCGGGCTTCCGGGACGTCCGGCCTCTGTCCCGGTGCGCCGGTTGGCCATAGATTGGGGCAGGGACACGCCACCGGCTGAGAGGAAAGAAGCATGTCGACTACTGTTGGGGCTGCGCCGCGGCTTGCCGGGGCGCTGGCCATTGTGCTCGGGACCAAGGACATCCCGCTCCGCCTCCGCGCTTGGGATGGCTCGGAGGCCGGACCCGAGGGAGCGCCGCTGGTGGTGTTCCACTCACGCCGGGCGCTAAGGCGGATCCTCTTCTCGCCCGGGCAACTGGGCCTGGCACGGGCATACGTTGCCGGCGACATCGAGGCCCCCGGCGACATCTTCGCCAGCTTCGCCGCGCTCAGCTCGGCGGGAAAGTTCGCCGAGCCGGGGCCGTTCCGCCGGCCCGCGCTCCGGGACCTCGGACGCCTGGCCGCGACCGCGGTGCGCCTCGGCGCGCTCGGCCCCAACCCGGCGCCCCCGCCGGAGGAGGCCCGCGTCGCGCGCACCGGCCGCCGTCACTCCCGGAAACGCGACGCCGCCGCCATCTCGCACCACTACGACGTCGGCAACCGTTTCTACTCCCTCGTGCTCGGCCCGTCCCTGGTCTACTCCTGCGCCGTCTGGGACAGCCCGGACACCGGGCTCGACGCGGCGCAGGAGGCCAAACTGGACCTGGTCTGCCGCAAGCTCGGACTCCGGCCCGGGATGCGGGTCCTGGACGTCGGCTGCGGCTGGGGCAGCTTCGCCCTGCACGCCGCCCGGAACTACGGGGCCGACGTCGTCGGCATCACGCTCTCCCACGAACAAGCCGAACTGGCGCGCAAGCGGGTCGCGGACGCCGGGCTGACGGACCGCGTGGAGATCCGGACCCAGGACTACCGCGACGTGGACGACGGCCCCTTCGACGCGATCAGTTCCATCGGCATGTCTGAGCATGTGGGCCGCGAACAGATCAGCGGCTACGCCTCCTTGCTGCACGGGCTGCTGCGCCCCGGCGGCCAGCTGTTGAACCACGCCATCTCCTGGAACGCCGGACCCACCGCCCCGGATCCCGACTCCTTCATTCCGCGCTACGTTTTCCCGGACGGCGAGATGCTCAGTCTGGCCGAGATGATCGGCGCCCTCGAGGGAGGCGGCCTGGAGGTGCTCGACGTCGAGGCCCTGCGCCCGCACTACGCGCTGACCCTGCGGGCCTGGGTGCAGAACCTGGAGACCCACTGGGACGAGGCCGTGCAGGCCAGCAGCCTGGGCCGGGCCCGGGTCTGGCGGCTCTACATGGCGGCCAGCGCGCTGGGGTTCGAGGCGGGCACCACCGGCGTCAACCAGGTCCTGGTCCGGCGTGCCGGCGGAGCCGAACCCCCGCTGCGCCGAACCGCCTGGCTCTGATGGCACCGGATCCGGGCACCGCCCTCGCGGAGGGCCTCACCTCGGCGGAGGCTGCCCGGCGGCTGGCGGCCGAGGGGCCGAACGAGCTTCCGACCGCCAAACCGCGGAATCTCCTGCAGCAGGCCTGGGCCGTGATCCGCCAGCCCATGCTGCTGCTCCTGCTCGGCGCCGGCACGGTGAACTTCCTCCTCGCTGAACCGCTCGACGGTGCGCTGCTGATGTCCTTCGTCGTGGTGGTGATCGGCATCTCCATCTACCAGGAGCGCAAGACGGAGCACGCGCTCGCGGCGCTCCGGGACCTGTCCTCGCCGCGGGCCCTCGTGCTCCGTGACGGGGAACAGGTGCGCATCGCCGGACGGGACGTGGTGCGCGGGGACATCGCCCTGCTGGCCGAGGGGGACCGGGTCCCGGCCGATGCGGTGCTGCTGGAGGCCCGGAACTTCTCGGCGGACGAGTCCGCCTTGACGGGGGAGTCCGTTCCGGTGCGTAAGGCCCCGGCGCAGCCCGGCACGGACACAGCGATGGGACGTCCCGGCGGGGACGCGACGCCCTGGGTCTTCTCCGGCACCCTGGTGGTGAAAGGGCACGGCGTGGCCTTGGTCAAGGCCACCGGAGCGGGCACGGAACTGGGCCGGATCGGCTCGGCCCTGCGCTCGATCGAGGAGGAACCCACGCCGCTGCAGCGCGAAATTGACCGGCTGGTCCGCTACCTGGCCGTGTTCGGGCTGGCGGCCGCCGCCGTCGTCGTCACAGTGTACGGACTGACCCGAGGAAACTGGCTGGAGGGCCTGCTGGCCGGGATCGCGACCGCGATGGCGATGCTCCCCGAGGAGTTCCCGGTGGTGCTGACGGTGTTCCTGGCCCTCGGCGCGTGGCGGATGTCGCAGAAGCACGTCCTGACCCGGCGCTCGCCGGTCATTGAAGCCCTTGGCTCGGCGACCGTCATCTGCGTGGACAAGACGGGCACCTTGACGCTGAACAGTATGACCGTCCGCGAACTGCTGGTCGGCGGACAGAGTCACACCCTCGATGACGGACCCCTGCCGGAGGCGTTCCACACGATCGCCGAATTCGGCGTGCTGGCCTCCCCGGTGGACCCCTTCGACCCGATGGACAAGGCCTTCAAAGCGGTGGGAGCCCGGTACCTGGACGGCTCCGGGCACCTGCACACCGACTGGGAACTGGTCCGGGAATACCCGCTCTCCGAGGCGGTGCTCGCCCTCTCGCACGTCTGGCGCGCCCCGGACGGAAGCCGCTACGTGGTGGCCGCCAAGGGCGCCCCGGAAGCGATTGCCCGGCTGTGCCGCCTGGACCCGGAGCGGCGCGCGGCCCTGATGGCAGACGTGGAACAGGCCACTGCCAGCGGCCAGCGGGTCCTCGCCGTGGCGCGCGCCGCTTTCGACCGGGCCGGGCAGCTGCCGGCACAGCAGCTCGATTTCGACTTCGAATACCTGGGCCTGGTGGGCCTGCACGACCCGCTGCGGCCCGGCGCGGCCGACGCCGTCGCGGCCTGCGCCCGGGCCGGGGTCCGGACCGTGATGATCACCGGCGACTACCCCGGCACCGCCCAGGCGATCGCCCGCGAGATCGGCCTGGACCACGGGGCCGGCGTCATCACCGGCCCCGGGCTGGAGGCCATGACGGACGACGAGCTTGCCCGGCGCATCCGCACCGTCAGCGTCTTCGCCCGGATGGTGCCGGAGCAGAAACTGCGGCTCATCCGCGCCCTCAAAGCCAACGGCGAGGTAGTCGGAATGACCGGTGACGGCGTCAACGACGCCCCGGCCCTGCGCGCGGCGGACATCGGCATTGCGATGGGCGCGCGCGGCACCGACGTGGCCCGCGAGTCCGCCGACCTGGTCATCACCGACGACGACTTCAGCTCGATCGCCGGCGGCATCCGGCAGGGCCGCGGCATCTTCGACAACCTGCGCAAAGCCCTCGCCTACACGATCGCCGTACACGTCCCGATTGTCGGGATGTCCCTCCTGCCGGTCTTCGTCAGCGAGTGGCCGCTGGTGCTGCTCCCGGTGCAGATCGCCTTCCTGGAACTCATCATCGACCCGGCCTGCTCCGTAGTGTTCGAAGCCGAGGAGATCGACCCGGCGATCATGGACCAGCCGCCGCGCCAGGCCGGCCAGGGGATCTTTGGGCCCCGGGTGCTGGCCATCGCCGCCTGCCAGGGGTTCTCCGTGCTGGCCGCCGTCGTCGCCGTCTACCTCTGGAGCCTCGGCGCCGGGCAGCCCGACGACGTGATCCGCTCGATCTCGTTCGCCACCCTTGTCCTGGGCAACCTCGCGCTGATCCTCGTGAACCGGTCCTGGCGGCTGCCGGTCTGGCGCACCTTCCGCGAGCGCCGGAACCGCACGCTGAAATGGGTGGTCGGCGGCGCGGCGCTGCTGCTGGTGGTGCTGCTCAGCGTCCCGGGGTTGCGGGGCGCCTTCGATCTGGGGCCGCTGGCGCCGGGGGACTGGCTGCTGGCGGTGGCGGCAGCTGCCGCGGGTGTGGCGTGGTTCGAAATCTACAAGACCGTCCGCCGCCCCTGATCCTGGCCCCGGCGCCCTTTCACTGGGCAGCGGCCCGGGGTAGCTTGTCCTCATGGCGCGGGAAGAAACGATGGTTTCCGTTGAAGGACCGGATGGCAGCAGGGAGCTGAGGATCTCCAGTCCCAGCAGGCTGCTCTGGCCCGAGGCGGGGGTGAGCAAGCTGGATCTGGCGCATTACATGATCGCCGTCGGGGCTGCCTTTCTGGCCGCCAACGGTGACCGGCCTATCACGCTGCAACGGTTCTCCGGCAACGTCGACGGCGAACAGTTCTTTTCGAAGAACCCGCCCAAGGGGGCCCCGGACTTCGTGCGGGCAGTGGATGTGGTCTATCCGAGCGGCCGCTCCCACCCCCAGCTGGTGATCGATGAGATTGCCGCCGCGGTCTGGGCGGTCCAGATGAACACCGTGGTCTTCCACCCCTGGGCGTCCAGGGCTGCGAATCCGGACAATCCGGACCAGCTGCGGATCGACCTGGATCCGCAGCCTGGCACCTGGTTCAAGGACGCGATCCCCGCCGCCCGGGAGCTGCGCCAGGTGCTGGCCGAGGCGGGGTTGACGGGCTTCATCAAGACCTCCGGTAACCGCGGGCTGCACGTTTTCGCACCGATCGAGCCGGCCCATGAATTCCTCGAGGTCCGGCACGCCGTCATTGCCGCCGCGCGCGAACTCGAACGCCGGATGCCGGAGCAGGTCACCACGGCCTGGTGGAAGGAAGAGCGCGGCGCCAGGGTCTTTGTGGACTTCAACCAGGCCAACCGGGACCGCACCATCGCCGGCGCCTACAGCCCGCGGGCGCTGCCCGCCGCGACCGTCTCCTGCCCGCTGGAGTGGGACGAGCTGGACGACGCGGACCCCCTGCAGTACACCGTCGCGACCGTCCCCGGCCGGCTGCAGGCCACCGGGGATCCGTGGGCCGGCATGCACAACAGCCCAGGCTCCCTCGAGGCCCTGCTCGGGTGGTGGGAACGGGACCTGGCCGCGGGCCTCGGCGAGCTTCCCTTCCCGCCGGACTTTCCGAAGATGCCGGGCGAACCGCCGCGGGTGCAGCCCAGTCGGGCCCGGAACAAGGAGCCCGGGCAACCGTGAGGATCCTGATGGTGGAGGACGAGGCGGCGCTCGCCGAAACGGTGCGCCGCGGGCTGAGCAACGAGGGGTTCGTCGTCGACGTCACGCACGACGGCGTGAGCGGGCTTTCCGCGGCAACCGAAAACAGCTACGACGTGATCCTGCTGGATCTGATGCTGCCGCTCAAAAACGGCTATGACGTGCTGCGGGAACTGCGGGCCCGCAGCGTCTGGACTCCGGTGCTGATGCTCACCGCCAAGGACGGAGAGTATGACGAGACCGACGCCTTCGACCTGGGTGCCGATGATTACCTCACCAAGCCGTTCAGCTTTCTGGTGCTGGTGGCGCGGGTCCGGGCGCTGGTGCGCCGGGGCGCCCCCGAGCGGCCGGTGGTGCTGACGCTGGGGACCCTCACCCTGGACCCGGTCACCCGGACCGTGCGCCGCGGGGATTCCGTGATCGGCCTCACGGCGCGGGAGTACGGGCTGCTGCAATACCTGATGCGCCGCCATGACCAGGTGGTCTCCAAGGCCGAGATCCTCGACAATGTGTGGGATCCGGCCTTCGACGGCGGAGACAACGTGGTGGAGGTCTACATCGGTTACCTGCGGCGCAAGATCGATGCCCCGTTCGGCGTCCAGACCCTCGCGACGGTCCGCGGTATGGGCTATCTGCTCAGCGCCGACCAGAGCGCTGCGGCCGGGGCTTCTCAGCAGCGCGGGGCGTGACGGCGGCCAACCGAGTCCTGCTGGGCCGGGAAGGTCATCTCGAAGCGGCACCCGCCGGACGGGCTTTGCGTGGCCCGGATGGAGCCATGGTGGGCTGCCATGATGCCCGCCGCGATGGCCAGGCCGAGCCCGCTGCCGCCGCCCTCCCGGGACCGGCTCTGGTCGAGCCGGACGAACCGCTGGAAGACGCGGTCCCGGTCGGCCGCCGGGATCGGATCGCCGTCGTTGTCCACCGTCAGCACGGCGCCGGCTTTCCCGGTGCGGAGGGCCACCGTGATCCGGGAGATGGCGTGCCGGTCCGCGTTGTCCAGCACGTTGCGGAGCACCTGGCCGATCCGGCGGGCGTCCCCGGTGATCCGCGCCGGGGTGAGCTGCGCCGTCACCTTGTGGGTGCTGGTGGACCGCAGCCGGCGCACTTCCTCGTCCACGACGTCGTCGAGGTCCACGTCGGCGCTCTCGAGCCGCAGCCCGCCGTCGTTGGCCTTGGCGAGGGTCAGCAGGTCCTCCACGAGGTACCGCATCCGGGCGGTTTCCCCGGCCAGGACGGACTTCATCTGGTTCCACGTCGCGCCGGTCGGATCGGCCGAGGCGATCTCCACCCCGGCGCTCAGGGTGGCGAGCGGGCTGCGCAGTTCGTGGCTGGCATCGGACACGAAGCGCCGCTGCTCCCGGTCCGAGGCCTGCAGGCGGTCCAGCATCATGTTCATGGTCAGGGCGAGGGCCTGTATTTCGTCGTTCGTGGGAGGCACGTCCACCCGGCCGTCGAGGCGCTGGGCATTGATCCGGGCGACCTGGCCGCGGATCCGTTCGACCTGGCGCAGCGACCGCCCCACGAGCAGCCAAACGGAGACCCCCACCACCGCGAGCAGCAGCGGGGTGGCCCCGAACATGAACCACGCGACCGTGGCCAGCGTGTCCGCCTGGATCTGGATGGTCGAGGCGACGACCACCGTGAACGCCGTGGTGCCCACCTGGGCGCCGGTGGCCACGACCAGGAAGTCGTCCCCGCCGTCGACGCCGGGCAGGCTGCTGACCTCCTCGGTCAGGGTCCGGCCGGGCGCAGGCCGCAGGGCGGTCAGCGGCACCTTTTCCACGGCCGAGTCGGAGGCTGTGACCACGGCGCCCGCGGTATCAAGGATCTGCACCACCTGCCCGGCATGGGCGGTGGAGAAGAGATAGTCCCCGGCATCGGCGATGTCCTGATCCTCGACCTGCGCGATGACGTCATGGGCCTTGCGGCGCGCGGCGGATTCCGTGGAGGCACTCAGCGAGGCCTGCAGCAGTCCCAGGAGGACCACACTGCCAAGCAGGAGCGCGAGGGCGACGACGGCGACGGCGACGGCCGTCGAACGCTTCCGCAGGCCCCAGGTGGCGCTGCCGCGCGGCGGGCGGGTCCGGCCGCGGCCGGTGCCCGCCGCCCCATCCGCGGGCGCGTCGTGTTCCATGCTCCAAGAATGGTGCAACTCGGGGTCCGCGACAACCATTCGCCCCGCCCGTGCGTCCTCAGGCTCCTCTCAGGTGCAATGGACGACAGTAGAGACAGGCCCCGTTGTAGTCCAACGCCAAAGATCCCGGCCGCGCACTCTCCTCAACCAGTGCGCGGCCGGACACATGTCCGGCGGCCTCCTCGGGTCAGCCGCAGGGGGTACCCGCGGTGCCGGCCGCGACGGGCTCCGAGGCAGCCGTCCGCTCCAGGGCGGCGACGTCACGGCCGAAGGAGAAGAGCAGCAGGGCAAGGGCCGCGAGGAGTCCCGCCGCTCCCACAGCCGCCGGCACCCCGGGAACCAGGGCCAGCAGCAAGGCTCCCGGCTGGAGGGCGCCAATGGACTTGCGGGCGCGCGAGGGCGGAAGGATCTTCCGCAGGGCGGGGCGGAATCGACCGGCGGCGCTAAAGGCGTAGTACAGCAGACCGATCAGGGGTGTCCACGGCCCGAGGGCGGCCGCGGCGGCGCAGGAGAGCACCAGCGTCAAGGCCGCATCCGTCTCGATGTCCAGGCGCGCGCCGGCCTCCGACGCCGAACGCGTGCGCCGCGCCACCGGGCCGTCCACCGCGTCCAGCGCCCACGCCGTGGCACCCAGGAACACCAGGAGCGTCTCCGGCGGCTGCCGGCCCAGGAAGCCGGAGACGGCCAAGACCGCAACGCAGGCCACCAGCACCGCCCGGACCAGGGTGACGCGGTCCGCCGGCGTGCATACCCTGGGCCTGCGCTGCAGGATGGACCCTGCCGTGCGGACCAGCACCCCGGCGCCCGCACCCGCGGCCACCACCCCCGCGAGCGGGTCCGGGGAGTGAACGCACGCGAGCCAGCCGCCCGCGGCGAAGTAGGCGGCCGCGGCGGCCGCGACGTCGGCCGCTCCGCGGCCGGGTGTTCTGATTGGCATGGGCACCCCGCCCCCATGCTAACAACGCGACGCTCAGGACGGACGCGGTAAGGGTGCCGGCGGCCGTCAGCGTGCCGGCGCGCGGCGCGGGGCACGCCGCGTCCGTGCCAGGCCGACGCCGGCGAGCACTGCTCCGGCGCCTTCTGCGACCGCGCTGGCCGCCTTCTCGAAATACCAGACCGGCTCGTACATGGCCGGAAACGGACCGAAGGCGGGCAGGTCCACGTAGCGGTAGAGCACGACGGCGGCGAATCCGCTCAGCGCCACCAGCAGGGCAAAGGCGTAGGCGGCCCGGCTGCCGCGCAGCAGCACCGCCAGCGCGGCGAGCGCGGCCGCCGCAGATTCGAGCAGGAACAGTGTGCCCTGCCCGAGGCCCGGCGGAGATCCGGCCTGGTAGCCGGGAGCGAGATGCAGATGGACCCCGGCGTCGACTACCAGGGCCGCGGCCGTGAGGGCCCGCAGGCCCAGGTCCCGTCCCCGGCCCCGTCCCCGGGACGGTGCGGCGCGGCTGGTTGGTGCGCTCACCGGACCGTCAGCGTCCCGTGCATATTGGGGTGGTACCTGCAGTGGTACGTGTACGTTCCGGGTGTGGACGGTGCGGTGAGGGTGGCCGTGCCGCCGCTGCCCTTGACGTCCACGTCGAACGCCGGGCCGTCGTCGGCGGTGACCGTGTGGCCGGCGCTGTCCATGTTCGTTATGGAGATCACGGCCCCGGCGGGGACCACCAGCGGTGCGCCATAGCCGAAGTCGCGGATGGTGATGGCCATGGTGCCAGCCGCACTAGCAGGTGCAGTTGCCGGGCCGGATGTGGCGGCCGGTGACGCCGCGGGTCCGCCTCCCGGAGCGCAGCCGGCAGCTCCCAGCAGGACCGCCGCCAGCAGCAACGTGACGCGCGCATTTCCGGTGTTCATGGTGCAACCCCTATTTCGGTGACCCGGATCCGTGGTTCTGGACGTGTTGCCTGATCCAATTTTCCTCCCGCCGCCGTCAAATGACGCCGTCCCTGCGGCTCCGGTCCGCGGCCGGGCAGCGGTGACGGGTCCGGGGGGACGGCGGTGCTGCGGAGGAGGGTGTGGCAGGCTAGGGGATGACCCGAGACCTGCCGCGCCCGAGGAGTCCGAACGATGTCCGAGCCCGTTATGGTGCCCTTAGCGTCGCAAGCGCACGAGCTGACCGGAATCGTCGGCTTCGCTGCCCAGGCCATTGGCGCGTTCGGGGAATGGGGCGTTGGGCTGTTCACCCTCGCGGAGACGGTCTTTCCGCCGATCCCCAGCGAGGTCATCCTGCCGCTGGCCGGTTTCCTGACCCGCCAGGGGTCCATGAGCCTGGCGCTCGTCTTTCTCACCAGCACCCTGGGCGCGTACGCGGGGGCGCTGCTGCTGTATTGGCTCGGCGCCCGCCTGGGGCTGGAGCGGTCCATCCGCTGGCTGTCCCGGCTTCCGCTGGTGGACCGGGAGGATTTTGAGAAGGCAGCCCGCTGGTTCGACCGCCACGGCCGGCCGGCCATCTTCTTCGGCCGGTTGATCCCGGGCGTGCGGAGCCTGATCAGCCTTCCTGCCGGCGCCCAGAAAATGAACATGCTCACCTTCAGCCTCTTCACGGTCGCCGGGAGCGGACTGTGGAACGGGCTCCTGATCGGCCTGGGCGCCGTCCTCGGAGCCCAGTACGAGCTGATCGAGCACTATTCCCGGTACCTCAATTACGCCGTTTACGTGGCTATCGCCGCGCTCCTGGCCTGGTCTATTGTCAGGGCGATCCGGCGGCGGAAATCAGGCCACGGCACCCCTGCAGGTCAATAGGGCCGCCTTTCGCTTGCCAATTCCAGGCCCACAGGCGCCGTCCGGCTACGTGGTTTGCGAGTCCGCGAATGTTGCAGGTGAGGTTCCGCGGTTACTTGAAGCGGCACTCTTTCCCGGTGCTGCCTACTTGGCCCGGACCGCGATTACCTGCATCTGTTCTCGCGCGCTTACTCAGCAGTACTGGTCGACGTACCCGTCTTTCATTCCCCCGGAAATCGGGTAGTTTCCCTGCTTGTTGCCCAATGTTCATCGTGTCACGGTGGCTGTGAGGGGTCGGCTAGAACAGGGGTTTCAGTCCGCACTGTTCCGTCTCTACTTCGGCCTTTGAATGACGCGATTTAAATCGTTTTACCTGGGGAAATCGGAGAACATCGTGAACAATTTGCCGGGAGCAACACCATCGATATCCGTTCAACTTTTTGGATCCTTGGAAATCCGCCGCGACGGCGTGGCACTCACTGCCGCGGATCTGGGCGGGTGCAAACCGCGGCACATTTTTGAGATTCTCCTGCTGAATCTGGGTACGCCGGTCTCTAAAACCCGCCTGATCGAGATCCTTTGGGGTCCAAGTGCCAGTGACGGCGCCGTGGCCACCCTGGAGAGCTACGTCAGCGGCATCCGCCGAGCCATTCAGCCGGGCCAGACCAAGACCGGCCCGCTCCGGACGGCCAACAGCGGCTACGTGCTGGATCCCCAGCTTGTGGACCTGGACCTCTCGCGCTTCCGCGGTCTGCTCCGCGCGGCCAGCCTTGCGGCCCCGGCCGACGCGTATCCGCTCCTGCTTGAGGCGCTGGAACTTTCCACGGAACCGCTCCTCGGCTTTGAGCTCGTGGCCGACTGGGCAGAAGAGGCCCGCACTCGCCATTCCGCCGAACGGGTCGGCGCGATGATCTTCGCCGCCGAGACGGCGAGCTTCCTGGAGCGTCACGACGAGGCGATCCGCTGGGCGCAGACAGCGATCCGAACGGAGCCGCTGAACGAAAGGGCCTGGACGGTCCTGGTGACGGCGTACGAACTTGCGGGGCTGCCGGTCGAGGGCCTCTCCGCCTATGACCGTTGCCGTCGGCTCTTTGACCGCGACCTGGCCTGCTCTCCCGGCCCGGCCCTCCAGGCGGCGCATCTGCGGCTCCTGCGCCAGCGCGCGGAGGCGAACACGGAACTCTCCGAAGTGCTTGCGGCCCTGCTTTTCCTGGGCGAGAGGCTGCACGGCGCCGGACCGCAGCGCCTCGCGGCCGATGACCGGCTGCATGAGAACGCCGGAAGGATCCTGGACTCCTTCCTCCAGCGCGTCCGCGCGGCCGTCTGACCCACAGCTGTCCCGCCAGTGAGCCGCCGTCGAACCGGTGTCCGGCTGTCGGGCGGGTCGGGGGAGTCAGCCCGCCTTGACGACGGGCAGCTCGTCCCAGTGGGTGGTGTAGCGCGGGGACAGCATGTCACGCTTCATCGTCCAGTCCGGTCCGCCGCGGATTCCGGCGTGCCCCAGGCCGATGGAGCCCCGCCCGTATTTACGGCTGACCTCCTCCAGCAGCGGGCCGATGCCGCGTTCTTCATGGGGATTCTCGAAGGCGGCCAGCGGAGCCTGGCGGGCGGTCGGGCGCAGGTCCGTGACCATGATGCCAGCCCGCGCGTACTTCACGCCGTCGTCGATCCGGGGGAGCAGGGCGTAAGACGCCCGGGCCAGCAGCACGGGATCCGCGGTGGGCATGGGCAGCCGGACACAGACCGAGGGGTGTGAGCTGTCCCGGGGGTTGTAGTAGGACGTGGCGGCGAAGGCGGTGAGGACCGTGGCCTGCAGCTCGTGCCTGGCGAGCCGGGCGCTGGCCTGCTGGGCGTAGATGCCGAGGACCTGGCGCATGCCGGCCGCGGTGCTGATCGGCGTGGCGAAGGACCGGCTGAAGATCAGTTGGTCGCGGCCGACGCGTTCCTCTTCGAGCGGGATGCAGGGGGTGCCCTGCAGTTCCAGGACGGTGCGCATCAGCACCACCGAGAAGCGGTCCCTGATTCTGATCGGGTCCGCCCGGGCGAGGTCCAGCACGGTATGGATCCCCATCCCGTTGAGACGTTTGGTCAGCCGCGTGGCGACACCCCAGAGCTCGATCACGGACAGCCGGGCCATCAGGTGCTCCCGGCTGTCGGCGGGAACAGAATCCCAATGGCAGACGCCGTCGAAGTCAGGGTTGTGTTTGGCCCACTTGTTGGCCAGCTTCGCCAGGGTTTTAGTGCCGGCGATGCCGACGCAGACCGGGACGCCCACATTCCGGCGCACCGCGGTCTTCATGGCCTGGCCCAGCCGCAGCAATTCCTCCGGGGTGCCCCGGACGCCAAGGAAGGCCTCGTCAATGCTGTACACCTCCAACCAGGCCGAATAGCGGCCCAGGAGTTCCATCACGCGGGCGCTGACGTCCCCGTACAGCTCGTAGTTGCTGGACCTGGCTACCAGGCCCCACTCTTTGGCCCGCGGGGCAATCTTGAACCAGGGTTCCCCGAGCGGTATGCCGAGCGCCTTCGCTTCGGCCGAGCGGGTGACCGCGCAGCCGTCGTTGTTGGAGAGCACCACCACGGGCCTGCCCTCCAGTGAGGGGTCGAAGGCGCGTTCGGCGCTGGCGTAGAAGCAGTTGACGTCCACGAGGGCGATGCTGCCGCGGCCGGGGCGGGACTCAGGCATGGTTTTCAGACGTGGTGGAGGCAGCGGGTCGCGACTCCCCAGATGACGAGGTCGGCGAGGGCGGGCACCCGGATGTCGGGGTAGCGCGGGTTGTCGGCCTGCAGGACCACCCCGGCGGCTGTGAGGCGGAGGCGCTTGACGGTGAGTTCGCCGTCGAGGACGGCGACGACGACGCACCCGTCGCGCGGCTCCAAGGCCCGGTTCACGATGAGTTCGTCGCCGTCGCTGATGCCGGCGCCCTCCATCGAGTCACCGGACACCCGCACCACGTAGGTGCTGGTGATGTCCTTGATGAGATGTTCGTTGAGGTCGATCCGGCCGTCAAAGTAGTCCTGGGCTGGCGACGGATAGCCGGCCGCGACCGGCACCGGCGAGATCAGCACCGACAGGAGGGAAGAGCCCGCATCTATCACGCGGGGCCCGATGAATACGCCCACAACACACCTTCATTCGAATATATCTTCGAATCCAAGTGTAGTCCCGAGGGCCGACAATGGACCGACCCTCGGCGCCGTGGCGAATCTGGCGCCCCGTGACCCGGGGCTCGGAGCGAAGGGAGCCTAAGGCAGCGAAGACCCAGCCCGCAGGTGCTGTTGAAAGGCGGATGCTGCTTGCTAGGGTCGACCCTAATTATCCCGCCCGGGGAAATCGCTTGAAGGGAAGAGAAGTGAAAGCCGACCACTACGACAGTTTCGCCGAACGTTACGCGGCGGAGAACGAGTCCAGCCTCCTCAACGCCTACTACGAGCGGCCGGCGATGATTGCGCTCGCCGGCGACGTCGACGGGCGCCGGATCCTGGACGCGGGGTGCGGCTCGGGGCCCCTGACCGCGGCATTGAGTGCGAAGGGCGCGGTCATGACAGGCTTCGATTCCAGCCCCGCGATGCTGGGGCTGGCAAGACAGCGGCTGGGCGCGTCCGCGGAACTGCACGTGGCCGACCTCAGCAAGCCGCTCCCTTACGCCGATGGCTCCTTCGACGACGTCATCTCGTCACTGGTGTTGCACTATCTGGAAGACTGGTCGGCACCCCTGGCTGAACTTCGACGGGTGCTCAGGCCGGGCGGCCGCCTGATCCTGTCGGTCAACCACCCCACGGTCACTGTGGTCACCCAGCCGGCCGAGGACTACTTCGCCCTCCGCCAATACTCGGAGGACTATGAGTTCGACGGCGAACCGGCAGTCCTGACCTTCTGGCACCGGCCGCTGCACGCGATGATCAACGCCTTCATATCGGCGGGCTACCGCGTGGCCACCGTGAGCGAACCCGAGCCTTCGCCGGACACGCCGCGCGAACTGCTTCCGTCCCGCATCCTCAGCGGGGAGAAGTCGGCGTTCCTGTCCTTCATCTTCTTCGTCCTCGAGGCAAACTAGCCCGCACATGAAACGGCGCGCGCTGTGGGAGGCCGGGCCGAAGGGGTTCATTGGTTCCTAGGCGGCGGGGACGGTATCGATCCAATAGCGGCGTTTGCCGTTGCGGCTGTCCTCGTAGACGCCGCCGTTCTTTTCGATGGTGGCCCGGGAGCCGGCATTGTCCTCGTCGCAGGTAAGGAGAGCGCGGGGGATTCCGAGGTCCCGGGCAACCGGCAGGGCATCGGCCAGGGCCGCTGCTGCGTGGCCGAGGCGCCGGGCCGAGGGCCGCACGCTGTAGCCGATGTGGCCGCCCTCATTGAAGAGGAAATCGTTCAGTTCGTGCCTGATGGCCAGGGAGCCAAGGAACTTCTCGCCCTCGACGATCCACAGGTAGGTGCAGGGCACATAGCCCGGTTTCCGCGGGCTCTCGGGCAGGGCGTCCTTGTTCAGGGTGTCGACAAAGCGGCGGAACGACTCCGGATCCCGGAGCTCGTCCAGGGACCAGTCCTCCGCGCCTCCGCCGTCGCGGTGGGCTCCGTCGAATTCGGCGGATCCCTCCAGCCAGGAGGAGTGGTAGCGGGCGTCCGGAGCGATGAGGCGGGGCATCCCAAGAGCCTAGTCGACGATGCTGCGGTTCCGCGGCTCTCGGCCCTTATTCGAACCTGGACGGGTCGCCCATGCCGTGGCGGACAACCTCGGCGACGCCGCTGGAGAAGTCGATCACCGTCGTCGGCTCCGCCCCGCAGTCGCCGGAATCGATCACGGCGTCCACCACGTGGTCCAGCCGTTCCTTGATTTCCCAGCCCTGCGTCAGCGGCTCCTCCTCGTCCGGCAGCAGCAGGGTGCTGGAGAGCAGCGGCTCGCCGAGTTCCGCCAGCAGCGCCTGAACCACTGTATGGTCCGGGATCCGAACGCCCACGGTCTTCTTCTTCGGGTGCAGCAGCCGCTTCGGCACCTCTTTGGTGGCGGGCAGGATGAAGGTGTAGCTGCCCGGCGTCACGGCCTTGATGCTGCGGAACACGTCATTGTCGATCTGCACGAACTGGCCGAGCTGGGCAAAGTCCTTGCAGACCAGCGTGAAGTGGTGCTTGTCGTCCAGGTGCCGGATCGCGCGGATCCGCTCCAGGGCGTCCCTGTTCCCCAGCTGGGCGCCCAGGGCGTAGCAGGAGTCGGTCGGGTAGGCGATCAGGCCGCCGGACTTCAGCAGTTCCACCACCTGCGTGATGGAGCGGGGCTGGGGGTTATCGGGGTGCACATCGAAGAATCTCGCCATGGCATGAGCTTACGCCCGGAGCCGGGGGCGGCAATGCCGGCCGGGCCACGGGCGCGGCTTGTGCACAGACAATTCTGTCTGATAGCTTCGTTCCCGACCTGGACAATCCTGCCTAGGTCGGCCGACGGGAGTGCCGTCCGGCGAACGCGGCACCGGGAGTGAGGCTCGTATGCAATCCATGGCGGGAAAAACTGTCCTGATCACCGGCGGAACCGGCGGGATCGGCAAGGCCACAGCACTGGGCCTGGCCGCCCGGGGCGCCCGGGTCGCCATCACCGGGCGCGACGCGGACCGGGCCACACAGGCGGCAGAAGAGATCCGTGCGGTGGCCTCGGCCCCCGTTGAGGTGTTCATCGCAGACCTTTCCTCCCAGGGAGAGGTCCGCCGCCTGGCCGGCGAGGTGCTGCAGACCTTGGACCGCCTCGACGTGCTGGTCAACAACGTCGGCGGGTTTTGGAACAGCCGCCGGCTCACCGTTGACGGCCTGGAGTACACCTTCGCCCTCAACCACCTGGCGCCGTTCCTGCTCACGAATCTGCTCCTGGACCGGCTGAAGGGGAGCGCGCCCGCGCGGGTGGTGACGGTTTCCTCCGGAGCCCAGGCCATGGGCCGGATGGATTTCGCGGACCTGCAGGCCGAGCGCTCCTACTCGGGGCAGCGGGCCTACAACCAGTCGAAGCTGGCGAACGTCCTGTTCACCTACGGTCTCGCCGCCCGGCTCGCCGGCACCCGGGTCACGGCGAACGCGCTGCACCCCGGTGTGGTGCGGACAGCCTTCGGGGCCGAGGATCCCGGACCGCTGCAGGGGTACCTGGCGCCGCTGGTGCAGCGCTGGATGAAGACTCCGGAGCAGGGAGCGCAGACGTCCATCCATCTCGCCTCGGCGCCCGAACTCGAAAATGTCACAGGCCAGTACTTTGCCAACAGCACGGCCAAAAAATCATCCGAACGCAGTTACAGCCAGGCCGATGCTGACCGCCTCTGGCGGCTCAGCACGGCCCTGGTCGGCCTCGAATCCGACTCCGAAAGAAGCACAAACCTTCCATGACCTCCCACCGCACCCTCGTCGTCGTTGCCCACCCGGATCTGGCGGCGTCCCGGATCACGGCGGCGCTCGCCGACGCCGTCACGGACCTCGACGGCGTCACCGTCCGGGAGCTCGCCTCCGCCTACCCGGACCGGCGCGTCGACGCCGCCCGGGAGCAGGAGCTCCTGCGGGAGCACGACACCATCGTGCTGCAGTTCCCCTGGCACTGGTACTCCATGCCCGGAGTGCTGAAAGAGTGGATGGACCAGGTCCTCAGGTACGGGTTCGCCTACGGTGCCGGCGGGGACGCGCTGCACGGCAAGCGGCTGCAGCTGGTCATCTCCACTGGCGGCCCCGAATCGTCCTACACCCCGACCGGGCACAACCGCTTCACCATGGCCGAGCTGCTGCGCCCCCTGGACGCCACCGCCCACCTGTGCGGGATGGACATGGCAGAGCCGTTGATCCTGCATTCGGCGCCGCGGGCCACACCGGAGGAACTGGCGGCCCACGCCGCACGCTACCGGGAACTGCTCTCAGCCGTCCCCGCCGCTGCGGGGCGCTAGGCTTCCCCGGGCCCCCACCCAGCAGCAGGGGCCGACGTCGAACTGCCGCTAGGCCGGCGGCTGTCCGGTGGTCTGTTCGTCGTGGTGGATCCGTTCGTCCAGCTGCCGCAGGGGCTCGCCGCTGCCGCTCCACTGCTTGGCGATGATCTCCGCGGCGATGGACACCGCCGTCTCCTCCGGGGTCCGGGCGCCGAGGTCCAGGCCGACGGGGCTGTGTAGCCGGGCCAGTTCGGCATCGCCGAGTCCGGTCTCGCGCAGCCGCCTCAGCCGGTCCTGGTGGGTGCGCCGCGAACCCATCGCGCCGACAAACGCCACCGGGCCGCCGCGCAGGGCCACCTCCAGCAGCGGGATATCGAATTTCGGGTCGTGCGTGAGGACGCAAATGACCGTCCGTTCATCCACCAGCCCCGCCTTCTGCTGTGCGGCGAGGTAGCGGTGCGGCCACTCGTTGACCACCTCGGCGGCGTCGGGAAACCTTGCCGGTGTGGCGAAAATGGTGCGGGCGTCGCAGACGGTCACCCGGTAGCCGAGAAAGGTGCCGAGCCTCGCGAGCGCCGAGGCGAAGTCGATCGCGCCGAAGACGAGCATCCGCGGCGCGGGGGCGTAGCTGCTGAAGAAGATCCGCATCCCGCTGTCCAGCCGTTCGCCGTCCGGGCCGTAGCTCAGAATGCCGGTCCGGCCCGCCGCCAGATAGCCCTGGGTGTCGTCGCCGACGGCCAGGTTGGCGCGCTCCGAGCCCAGGTTGCCCTCGAAGCCGTCCGGACGGACCACCAGGTGCCGGCCCAGCCAGGTGCTGTCCGGGTGCTCGATGACCGTGGCCACCCCCACCCGCTTTCCGTCGGCGATGTCCTGCCGGACGCCGTCGAGCTCGGCGAAACGCTCCCGTGAGACCGGCTCGACGAAGATGTCGATGATCCCGCCGCAGGTCAGGCCGACGGCGAACGCGTCGTCGTCGCTGATCCCGTACCGCACCAGGACCGGGAGGCCGTCGTCCTTGACCTGGGTGGCGAGTTCGTACACGGCGCCTTCCACGCAGCCGCCGGACACCGACCCGACGGCCTCGCCGCCGGCGGTGACGGCCATGGACGCGCCCGGCAGCCGCGGGGCGGACTTGAACGTGTTCACCACGGTGGCCAGGCCGGCGGTGGTGCCCTGCCGCCAGTCCGGCATGATGGCCTCCAGCACGTCCCGCACGGTGCCGCCTAGAGCCGTCCGCAGAGCCGGAGCATCCGGAACGCGGAGCGCCGGCCGGCCCAGTAGGCGACGCAGGCCACCACGGCGACCAGGCCGAGGACCTTGCCGGGGCTGGAAAGCTGGTCGGCGGCGATGCCCCTGGCGAGGCTGAACGCGTCGAGGCTGGAGGACGGCGCCGGCGGGGACGACGGCGCAGACGGTTGCGGCGGCGTTGCCATGCCGCCAGCCCCGGTGGCCGCCACCGGGGCTGCAGCCGCCGGGGCGGCCGCCGGTTCCGCTTCGGGGGCAGCCGCCGCGCCGTCCCCGGCCGCCGCGCCCGGTTCGGCGAGCATGGCCTGCAGGTTGCTGGCGAAGAGCCCCATCATTTGTTCGGTGACGCTGCCGATCACGCTTTTGCCCATCGCCGCGGCCTTGCCGGACAGTGCCAGGTCGGCGCTGACGGTTCCGCGCGTGGTGCTCCCTTCCTCCGTGAGCGCCAGCGTGACCCGGGCTTCAGCGGTGCCCTGGCCTCGGGTTTCCTGGGCCTTGCCGCCGAGCACAGCCCGGTGCTCGGCGGCGTTGCGCTCCAGCACGTTGAGCAGACCCTTGTACTGCATGTTCACCGGGCCCAGCTTGACCGTCATGCCCACCTGGTAGGCGTCGTCGGAGAGTTTGTTCAGGATCTGGGCGCCCGGCAGGCAGCCGGCCACCCGTTCAAAGTCCATCAGGGTGTCCCAGACCTTGCCGATCGGTGCGACCACCGCAAAACTGCTGTCAATCTGCATGAGCTGCTCCCTTGTCTTTGGGTTGACTTCCGGTCCTTGGGTGTCCCGGCGTGTGCCGGCCGGGTCCGGGCGGGCCATCGCCGCGGATGGCTGCGGCGAGCTCCGCCAGGGCCGCGTAGCTGTGTCCGCTGACGAACGCGTCGCAGTAGGGCAGCGCGGCGGCGATGCCGCCGGCCAGCGGCTGGTAGCCCGGTGCGGCCTTGCGCGGGTTCACCCAGACCACCCGGTGCGCGAGCCGGCGCAGTCGGGCCATCTGGGCGGCGACCTGCGCCGTATCCTCCTGCGCCCAGCCGTCGGAGAACACCACCACCACCGCTCCCCGGGCCAGCCCGCGGCGGCCGTGTTCGTCCAGGAAGAGCCGCAGGCTCCCGGCGATCCGGGTGCCGCCGGCCCAGTCCGGTGCGGTGGCGGCGGCCTGGGCCAGGGCCAGGTCGGGATCGCGGTGGGCGAGCTGCCGGGTCAGGCGCGTCAGCCGGGTGGAAAATACGAAGGCCTCCGCCCCGGCATTGGCGACGGCGCCCTGCAGCAGGGACAGGAAGACCCGGGAGTAGGACTCCATCGAGGCGGAGACATCGCACAGCAGCACCAGCTTGCGGCGCTGCGCCCGGCGCCGGGCGTAGAACAGCCGGGGGGAGTCGTGGCCGGAGCGGCGGGCGGCCCGCACGGTGGCCCGGACGTCCAGCTGGGCGCTGCTGTGCGGCGATTTGCGGGTCCGCTGGCTGCGGCGCACGGGTGTGGCCAGCTGGATCCGGGCCGCGAGCCGCCGCACCTCGGCGGCCTCCGCCGCGGAGAGCTCGGCAAAGTTTGTCCCGTGCAGGTGCTCCTCGGCGGAGGCCATCGCGAGGACGGCCTCACGGTCGGGGCCAGAGCGGGCGCCGTCGTCGTCGCGGCCCGTCGCCACGGCAGGGTGCCGGGGGCCGGTGGTGCGGCCGGGCTCGGTGGGGCGGCCGCTGTCCGCGGCGGGCCGGGGGCTGGATCCCTCCTCCGGCGGCGGGGCAGGCGCGGCCGGGACGGGGGTGCCGGTGCTGCGGTCCAGCGCTGCCGCGGGATCGAACCCGCCGCGGAAGACGGTGTTGAACACGGCGTCGAACACCGGAAGCTGCTCGAGGCTGGCCACCAGGACCACGCGCAGGGTCCAGTACAGCCGGTCCAGCGATGTCGGGGGGACCAGCCGGAGGGACTCCGCCAGCCGGGCGGCGCGGTCCGGGGAGCAGGAAAGGCCGGCGCGGCGCAGGGCCGTGATGACGGCGGCGGCCAGGGCGGCAGCCTCCACAAACGACGGCGGGGCAACTGGCACGGGCCTTGTCTCAGTCACCTGTGCCTCCTACCAGCCAGGCCGCACCGCGGGAGTCCACGAGTTCCAGGTCGTCGCGGTTCTTGACGATCGAGCCCCAGGTTTGTTCGGCCGTGGCGGCGTCAATCCGCTCGATGCCCAGCACCGCGAGCGCCGAAACCCAATCGATCGCCTCCGAGATCCCCGGGGGTTTGGCCAGGTCCAGGGTCCGCAGCCGCGTGATCACCGCGGCGGCCTGCAGTGCCAGCGGCCCGCTGCTGGCCGGCACGCGGCGGCGGACGATCTCGGCGATCCGGGCCGGCCCCGGGTAGTCGATCCAGTGGTAGAGGCACCGGCGGGTCAGTGCGTCGTGCAGGTCCCGGGTGCGGTTGGAGGTCAGGACCACGATGGGCGGATGCGTGGCGCGGATGGTGCCGAGCTCGGGGATGGTGACCGAGGCTTCCGCGAGCAGCTCGAAGGTGAACGCCTCGAACTCGGCGTCGGCGCGGTCGATTTCGTCCAGCAGCAGTACCGCCGGCCGCGGCCCGGGGTGCTCGATGGCCTGCAGCAGCGGCCGGCGCAGCAGGTATTGCGGGCCGAATAGCTCGGTTTCGCTGACCTCGGCGTCGCGGGCCTCGGCCAGCCGGATGCCCAGCAGCTGGCGCTGGTGGTTCCATTCATACAGCGCCTCGCCCGCGTCGATGCCCTCGTAGCATTGCAGCCGGAACAGGGGTGTGTCCAGCAGCTCCGCGAGGGTCTTGGCGGCCTCCGTTTTGCCCACCCCCGCCTCGCCCTCGAGCAGGATGGGCTGCGGCAGCCGCACCGCGAGGAACAGGGCGGTGGCCAGCCCGGTGTCGGCCAGGTAGTCGTGCCGGTCCAGGGCCGCCATCAGCGAGGCCACGTCCGGGATCCGCCGCTGTACCTCTTCCTCTGCCCCCGTCCGGGCTGCCGTGGTCACCCGGCCCCCTGCAGCTCGGCCAGCACCCGCCGGTAGTCCTCCTCGGTGTCGACGTCCAGCGGGACGGGCCCCGGCGTCCAAACCTCGACGACGTCGTCCGACCGCTGGTCCAGCAGCTTCCAGACGGCTTTGTCCCCGTGCAGGGAGGCCAAGTCCGGCAGCAGCCGCCGGCTGAACGCCAGGGGGTGGCCGATGCCGTCGTCGTACCGGCACATGGCGGCCCCGGGGCCACCCGGCCCGGCCAGCGCGCGGACCAGCGGTGCCACGTTCCCGGCGCGGACGCCGGGCTGGTCACCGAGGAGCAGCACCACCGCACCGGTGTCCGGCCGCAGCAGGGCCATCGCGGCGGCAATCGAGGATGAGCAGCCCTCGCCGTAGTCGGGGTTGAGCGCCACCTCGCAGCCCGAGGTGTCCACGGCGCGCAGGACCTCCTCGGCGGAGCCGCCCAGGGCCAGCACGGTCTGGGCGAAGCTGCAGCGCCGGGCCGTCGCGAGGACGGCGTCCAGCAGCACGCCGCCGCCATAGGGCAGCAGCTGCTTGGGTCGGCCCAGGCGCCGCGAGCCCCCGGCTGCCAGGATGACGGCCGCCGTGCCGGCGGGGACCGGGGACTCAGCGACCGGGGACTCGGGCGCGGGGGAGTCAGGTGCTGAGGGCATAGCGCTCCGGGTCCTTGCGGAAGGCCGCGCGGCAGCCGGGGGAGCAGAAGTAGACGGTGACGCCGTTGTGCTCCAGGTGCAGGGACGATTCCACTGCCGGTACGGACATGCCGCATACCGGGTCCACCGCGGTCTTCGGCTGCGGGGTCGAGGGGGCCGGAACCCCGCCGGTGTGCGCGTGCGCCCGCGCCGTGGCCCGCTCCTGGACCAGCTGGGCGAGGATGGACAGGGCGATTTCCCCGGGGGTGCGGGCGCCCAGTTGCAGCCCCGCCGGGGTGTAGACCCGCGAGCGCAGCACATCGTCGACGTCGAGGGAGTCCAGCACGGCGGCTCCGCGCACCTCGCTCGCCACGAGGGCCACGTAGGGCACGCCCGCGCGCAACGCCGCTTCGAGGGCGCCTTCCTCGGCCTTGCCGTGCGAGGCGACGATCAGGGCGGCGTCCCCGGGGCGGGGCTGCGCCGCGTCGCCGTCGGCGAGTTCGACGTCGAACCCGACGCCGGGCCCCAGCGCGGCGAGCGCCTGCGCCACCGGCGCGGCCCCGACCACCACCACCCGGGGCGCAGGGATCCGGGGCTGCAGGAAGATCTCGATCGCGCCGCCGCTCAGGCACGGGTTGGACACCTCGACGGCGCCCTCCTCGGTGCGGTGCGACGGTTCGCCGGGCAGGACGCGCAGCAGCAGGGGTTCCCCGGACGCCAGCACCTGCAGCCCGTACTCCCGGACCGAGGACTCGACGCAGTTGCCGCCGACGAAGCCCTGCAGCTCGCCGCCGGGCAGCAGCAGGGCGGTGTCTCCGGCGCGGGCGCTGGTCGGATGCTGCGCGCGGACCACCGTGGCATGCACAAACGGCTCGCGGCGGGCGGTGAGCTCGCCGGCCCGGGCGGCGATGGATTCAGCGGTGGTGGTCATCAGATCGGCGGCCTCGCCCGGCCCTGCATGGCGGCCCAGACCCGGGCCGGGGTGCAGGGCATGTCCATGTGCGTGACCCCGAAGGGGGCCAGTGCGTCCACAACGGCGTTTACGATCGCGGGCGGCGACCCGACCGTGGCGGACTCGCCGATGCCCTTGGCGCCGATGGGGTGGTGCGGGGACGGGGTGACCGTAAAGCCGGTCTCCCAGTCCGGGACCTCCATGGCCGTGGGGATGAGGTAGTCCATAAACGACCCGCCGAGGTTGTTGCCGTCCGCGTCGAACTCGATGATCTCCATCAGGGCCATCCCGACGCCGTCGGTCAGGCCGCCATGGACCTGGCCCTCGATGATCATCGGGTTGATCCGGGTCCCGCAGTCGTCCACCGCCACGAAGCGCCGCACCTTCACGTGCCCGGTTCCCGGGTCGACGTCGACGACGCAGATGTACGCGCCGAACGGGAACGTGAGGTTGGGCGGGTCGTAGGTGACCTCGGCGTCGAGGTTGCCGTCGACGCCCTCGGGCAGCGTCAGCGTCCCGTGGGCGGCCATCGCGATGTCCTCGATGGTCTTCCCCGCGGTGGGGTCGCCCTTGACGAACCAGCGGCCCTTCTCCCATTCCAGGTCCTCCGGGCGGGTCTCCAGCATCGCCGCGGCGATCAGCTTCGCCTTCTCCCGCACCTTGCGGGCCACGAGCGCCACGGCGCCGCCGCTGACCGGCGTCGAACGGCTGCCGTAGGTGCCGAGGCCGAACGGCGTCTGGTCGGTGTCGCCGTGGACGACGTCGATGTTCTCCGGCGGGATGCCGAGTTCCTCCGCGACGATCTGGGCGAACGTGGTTTCGTGGCCCTGGCCCTGGCTTTGCACCGAGATCCGAACCACGGCCTTGCCGGTGGGGTGGACCCGGAGTTCGGCGCCGTCGGCCATGCCCAGGCCGACGATGTCGAAGTGCTTGCGCGGCCCGGCGCCGACGACCTCCGTGAAGAAGGAGATGCCGATGCCCATCAGCTCGCCCTTGGCCCGCTTCTGCTCCTGTTCGCGGCGGAGGTCCTCGTAGCCGGCCAGCTCCATGGACTTCCGCATTGCTGCCTCGTAGTTGCCCGAGTCGTAGACCCAGCCGGTCTTGTTGGCGTAGGGGAACTGTTCCGGTTTGATGAAGTTCTTCAGCCGCAGCTCCGCCGGGTCCATCTCCAGTTTCCGGGCGAGGATGTCCACCATCCGCTCCACGAGGTACACGGCCTCGGTGACGCGGAAGGAGCAGGCGTAGGCCACGCCGCCGGGAGCCTTGTTGGTGTAGACGCCGGTGACCTTGCAGTAGGCGGCCTGCAGGTCGTAGCTGCCGGTGAAGATGGAGAAGAAGCCGGCCGGGGTTTTCGTGGGCTGGGCGGTGGCGTTGAAGGCGCCGTGGTCGGCCAGCACATTCGTGCGCAGCGCAAGGATTTTCCCGTCCCGGGTCGCGGCGATCTCGCCCTGCATGATGTAGTCGCGGGCGAAGGAGGTGGACATCAGGTTCTCCGAGCGGTCCTCGACCCATTTCACCGGCCGGCCGGTGACAATCGAGCCGACGACGGCGAGGATGTAGCCGGGGTAGATGCCGACCTTGTTGCCGAAGCCGCCGCCGATGTCCGGGGACACGATCCGGATCTTGTGTTCCGGGATGCCTGCGACGATGGCGAACAGCGTGCGGTGGGCGTGGGGGGCCTGGGTGGTCTCGTAGAGGGTCAGTTTGCCGTTAACGGCATCGAAGTCGGCGACGGCGCCGCAGGTTTCCATCGGCGCCGGGTGCACCCGCGGGTAGACCATCTCCTGGCTGACGACGACGTCGGCGCTCGCGAACAGCGCGTCGGTCTCCGCCGCGCTGCCGATCTCCCAGTCGAAGATCTTGTTGTCCGTCCGGCCCTCGATTTCGTCCCGAATGACGGGCGCGTCGGCGTCGAGGGCCCGGCGTGCGTCGACCAGCGGCGGCAGCATGTCGTATTCGACGTCGATCAGTTCCAGCGCGTCGCGGGCGGCGTACCGGTCCTCGGCGACGACGAACGCGACCTCCTGGCCCTGGAACCGGACCTTGTCCGTGACCAGCACCGCCTGAACGTCGGCGGACAGGGTCGGCGCCCAGGCGAGCTTGAGGCCTTCCAGGTCCTTGCCGGTGATGACGGCGAGCACCTTGGGGTGGGCCAGGGCGTTGGTGGTGTCGATCGAGACGAGCCGGGCATGCGCCACCGGGGCGCGCAGGATCGCGCCGTGCAGCATGCCGGGCAGCACAAGGTCGTCGACGTAGTGGCCCTTGCCGCGGACGAAGCGGGGGTCTTCCTTGCGCTGGATGCGGCCGTAGCCGATCGGGCGGTCCGCGTCGCCGGCTGCGGGGTTGCTGCCCCGCTCGTGGATGACAGTCATGCCTTCACCTCTGCGTTGTCGATTTCCGTCGCGACGTCCTCCACCACGGTGTCGGTGCCGTCGAGGACCTCGTCGGCGGCCTCGCCGCCGCCGTCGGCAGCGGCGGCCGGGTGGGCGGCGGCCCACTGCACGGAGCGGATGATCGTGGAGTAGCCGGTGCACCGGCAGATCTGCCCGGAGATGGCCTGCCTGATCTCGCCCTCGTCCGGGTGCGGGTTCTTGTCCAGCAAGGCGCGGGCGGTGAGCATCATGCCCGGGGTGCAGAAGCCGCACTGCAGCCCGTGCTCTTCCATAAAGCCCTGCTGGACCGGGTCCAGCGTGGCGCCGGTGGCGAGCCCCTCGACGGTGCGGATGTCGTGCCCGGCGGCCATGGCCGCGAGGACGGTGCAGGACTTCACCGGCTGGCCGTCCATCAGGACCACGCAGGTCCCGCAGTTGCTGGTGTCGCAGCCCCAGTGGGTGCCGGTCAGGCCCAGCACCTCGCGGATGTAGTGCACCAGGAGCACCCGCGGTTCAATCTCGGACGTCACTTCGTTGCCGTTAACGGTCATGCTGATCTGCATGTGCTTCAGCCTTCCTGGGTCTGTGCGGCCGTCCCGGCGGCGCGGGCGCAGGCCCGCCGCAGGACCCGCCGGGTGAGTTCGTCGGCCAGGTGCCGCTTGTAGTCGACCGGCCCGCGCTGGTCCGCCACCGGGTCGCAGGCTTCGGCCGCCAGAGCGCCGGCCTCGGCGTACAGCTCCTCGGACGGGTGTTTGCCGCGCAGCAGTTCGGCGGCGTCCGCGACGGTGTGGTCCAGGCCCAGCGCCGTCAGCCCGACGGCGGCCTCGGCGATGCTGCCGTCCTCCGCGAGGGTCACGGCCGCGCCGGCCGCGCCGACCGCCCAGTCGCCCACCCGCCGCTCCACCTTCTCGTAGGCACTGGAGGAACGGGGCCGGACCGGGAACCGGACTTCGGACAGCAGCTCGTCCGCCCCAACGGCGGTCTGGTACGGGCCGCGGTGGAAGTCCCGCATCGACAGGATGCGCTCGCCACCGGGGCCGCGGACCACCGCCACGGCGTCGAGGACGTCGCAGACCGTGGACAGGTCCTCGGCCGGGTCGGCCTGGCAGAGCGAGCCGCCGATCGTGCCGCGGTTGCGAACCACCGGGTCGGCGATCACGGACTCGGCGTCCCGGACAATCGGGAACAGCCGGGCGATTTCCTCCGACTCCAGCAGCGTGCTGTGCCGGGTGAGGGCGCCGACGCGCAGCTCCCCGCCGCCCTGCAGAACGAAGTCGAGTTCAAAGAGGTCGTTGATGTCGATCAGCCACTCCGGGCGGGCGAGCCGGAGCTTCATCATCGGAAGCAGGCTGTGGCCGCCGGCGATGATCCGCGACTCGGGGCCGTGGCGTGCTAGGAGTTCGAGCGCGTTCTCCACGGTGGTGGCGCGAACATAGTCGAATGGAGCCGGAATCTGCATAGTCCCACCTCACTCCGGGGCGCAGGCAACGTCGCACGGCGCCGGTTTAAGGCAAGTGTTGCCCCGCCCCGAGAGGGGTGTCAAGATCGACATAAGCGAAAGGTTATGAAGCCGTGTCGATGACGTTGAGCCAGCTGCGGACGTTCGCGCTGGTGGCGCGGCTGGGCTCCCTGCACGCCGCGGCCGCGGCCCTGGGCGTCAGTGAACCCGCGGTTTCCGCGGCCCTGGCGGCGCTCCGGCAGGATCTCGGCGATCCCTTGTTTGTGCGGGCCGCGGGCGGGATCTCGCTGACCCCGGGCGGAAGGGCGCTGGCGGACTACGCGCAGGACATCGTCGGGCTCGCGGACCAGGCCCGCTGGGAGGTCGCCAACGCCAAGAACGACGCCGGGCGGCTGAAAATCGCCGCCACCGCACCGTTCGCCGAGCATGCGGCGGGCCGGCTGCTGGACCTGTTCACCAAACGCGTCCCCGGCGCTTCCGTGGACGTGGTCGCCGTGGCTGCGGAGGACCTCGCCGCTCTGCTGCTGGAACGTGCCTATGACATCGCCCTCGGTGCCCGGCCGCTGGCCCCCGCCGGCACCCCGGCCGCGGACCCGGGCCTCGAGTCCGTCCCGTTCCTGCGCTACCAGCGGGTCTTCGTCGCGGCCGCCTCCGACCCGCTGGGCCGGGTGCGCGGCCCGCTGGGTGTGGAGCGGCTGCTCGGCAGGCCGTGGTTCGCCGGCCCCGCGGGCATCCTGGCCAGTTCGGAGGAGGGGCGGTGGCTCGCCGGCCTCGGCGTCGTGCCGGAGATCATCAGGCTCAGCAGCGAGACCGATGCGCTGGCCGCCGTGCGGGCAGGGGAGGGGACCATGCTCGCCGTCGGGCACATCGTCCAGGCCGAGGTGCGCAGCGGTGCCTTGCTCCGCCTGCCCGTCGCCGGCACCCCCGTGCCGGGCCTCTGGTGGGCCAGCACGCTGGACCAGCACCGCACCACCACTATGGCGAAAGCCCTGCAGCGCTTCGTCCGCACCGCCGACGCGACGGCGGCCATGGTCGCCCGCGGCGGTTCGCGCGGGCTGGAGCGGCGCGGTTCGAAGTTCCACGTCGCGCTGTGGAGCTAACGGCACTCGGCCGGGCCGCCGGGGCCGGCGTTGCCTGTGTCGCGTTGCACATTGGCCGGAATCGGTGCTACCCCTTGAGGGACAGCCGATCGACGTTTGTACCGACGAAGAGGAGTAGCACATGACTTTGCCCCGAGATGAAGACAGCTCGCTGCGGCACTGGAGCGCCCGCCTGATCCAGGCCCTGCAGATCCTGGACCTGGAAGTCGACCACGAGAAGATCGTTCAGGTCGCGGACGAGTCACGGAAGGCCGTGGGGCCGCACGCGGATGCCATCAGCGCGTTCATCGTGGGGTATGCCGCGGGCACGGCGTCCACCAACGGGCGCAAGAGCACCCAGGAAGCCGTGCACGCCGCCTCCAACAAGGTCATCGAGCTGTGCGAACACGGGGAATCCGGCGGGCCCGACGAGAAGGGCTGGGCCAAGCGCGCCCAGTAGCCGGACGGAACACCCGCACAGCAGGCAGGCCGCGTCCCCCGGCGGGGACGCGGCCTGCAGTGTTCTGTTCGGCGGTGCAGCGGCCTATGCCGGTGCTGCCGCTTCCGCTCCGGGGGCGGCATGCAGCCGGGCCGGGCTGTCCGGCGTCTGGTCCACGCTCGGTTCGAGCCGGACGATGACGGCCTTCGAGATCGGCGTGTTGCTGCCTTCGGCGGTGTGGTTGAGCGGCACCAGCACGTTGGCCTCCGGGTAGTATGCGGCGGCGCAGCCCGGCGCCGTCGGGTACGAGACGACACGGAACTTGCGCAGCACCCGCTCGACGCCGTCCTGGTACTGGCCGTGAATGTCCACGTAGAGGCCGTCCGAGAGGCCCAGTTCCCTGATGTCGTCCGGGTTCACGAACACCACGTGGCGGCCCTTCTTGATGCCGCGGTAGCGGTCGTTGTGGCCGTAGATGGTGGTGTTGAACTGGTCATGCGAACGCATGCTCTGCAGGATCAGGGTGCCCGCGGGCCGCTCCACGTGTTCGAGCTCGTTGACCGTGAGGACGGCCTTGCCGGTCGGCGTCGGGAACGTGCGCGAGTCGCGGGGGCCGTTGGCGAGGATGAAGCCGCCTTCCTGGCGGATCCTCGTGTTGTAGTCCTCGCAGCCGCCCACCACCCGTGAAATGTGGTCCCGGATCAGGTCGTAGTTCTTCTCATAGCCGTCCCAGTCGGCCTTGATCTTGTCCCCGACGAGGGCCTTGCCGAGGCGGCTGAGGATGGCCGGTTCGGAGAGCAGGTGGTGCGACACGGGCTCCACGCTGCCCCAGGAGGGGTGCACTGCGCAGACGGTGTCCTCCACCGAGACGAACTGCTCCCCGGATTCCTGGATGTCGATCTCGCTCCGGCCCATCGTGGGCAGGATCAGTGCTTCGGCTCCGGTCACCACATGGGAGCGGTTGAGCTTGGTGGAGACCTGGATCGACATTTCGGTCCCGGCCACCGCGGCCTCGGCGGCGTTGGTGTCCGAGATGGCGCCGACGAAGTTGCCGCCCATCGCCATGAACACCTTGATCTCGCCCTCTTGCATCTTGTTGATGGTCTCCACCGCGTCCACACCGTGCTCGCGGGGCGGTTCGAAGCCGAACTCCTCGCCGAGGGCATCCATAAAGGACTGCGGCATCTGCTCCCAGATCCCCATGGTCCGGTCGCCCTGGACGTTGCTGTGCCCGCGGATCGGCGAGGCGCCGGCGCCCGGCTTGCCCATGTTGCCGCGCAGCAGGAGCAGGTTGATGATCTCCTTGATGGTTGCCACGCCCTTCTTCTGCTGCGTGATCCCCATGGCCCAGGTGATGATGACCTTTTCGGCCTTTAGGTACCGGGCCGCCAGCTCATCGATTTCCTCGGACCGCAGTCCGGTCGCTTCCAGCACGGCCTGCTCATCCAGCTGGGCCAGATGCTCTTTCAGTTCCTCGAGACCCTCGCAGTGCTCGGCGAGGAAGGCGTGGTCCAGGACGGTGCCGGGGTTCTTCGCCTCGGCGTCGAGCACGCGCTTGGAGACCGCCTGGAGCAGGGCCATGTCCCCGCCGATGCGGATGTGCAGGAACTGGTCCGCGATGGAGGTGCCGCGGCCGATGATGCCCTTGACCTTCTGCGGGTTCTTGTACCGGTGCAGGCCGGCCTCGGGCAGCGGGTTGACGGCGACAATTTCGCCGCCGTTGTGTTTGCAGTTCTCCAGCTCGGTGAGCATGCGCGGGTGGTTCGTGCCGGGGTTCTGGCCCATGATGATGATCAGGTCCGCGTTGGCGTAGTCGTCGAAGTTGACCGTGGCCTTGCCGATCCCGATCGTCTGCCCCATGGCCCAGCCCGATGACTCGTGGCACATGTTGGAGCAGTCCGGCAGGTTGTTCGTGCCGTAGCCGCGCACCACCAGCTGGTAGAGGAAAGCAGCCTCGTTGGAGGTCCGGCCGCTGGTGTAGAACGCTGCCTCGTCCGGGGAGTCCAGGCCCTTGAGCTTCTCCGTGATGATCCGGATCGCCTCGTCCCAGCCGACCGGCTTGTAGTGGTCCTCGCCGGCCGGCTTGTAGACCGGCTCGGTGAGCCGGCCCTGCATGCCCAGCCAGTAATCGGAGCGGTCCCGCAGTTCACTCACCGAGTGCTCCGCCCAGAACGACGCCGGGATGAGGACCGGGGTTGCCTCCCAGGTCACGGCCTTGGCGCCGTTTTCGCAGAATTCGAACGCCTTCCGGTGATGCGGGTCCGGCCAGGCACAGCTCGGGCAGTCGAAACCGTCCTTCTGATTCATCTTCATGACCGTCTTGCGGGTCCGGTTCAGGCCCATCTGCTCCACGGCAGGGACCATCGAATGGTAGACGCCCGGAACGCCGGCCGCCCAGTGCTTCGGCCCCTTGCCGACCTCCAGGTCCTTTTCGCTGGTCTCTTCGACGCGCGGAGTCTTACGAGTCACGATAACTTCCCTTCTGCAGACGCCGCCGGGTATCCGACGGCCGGCACAACAACACTACGCACCCTACCTTCACGCTTCTCACAGGCCTATCAGCTTGCCCGGAGCGCCGCAAGCAATCGGGCCGATCCTGCCGCGCTGACTGAGTACCCGGCCGCCGCGCTGCCGGCGGCCCCCGGCTGCGGGTGCACGGCCGCCAGCCCCGGCGCGACGGCACGGACAGCGCCCGCCCCAGTAGCCTCACATTTCCCGGCGAGAAGCGGGCACGAAGCACTCTTCCATAACCCCAGTATTCACTAGGTACACCGGCGTCGCGGGGGCCCCGTGGCCCTCAAGATTTTCATAAGAACCGGCTTGCACTCTTGCACCATCACTCACTCCTAGAGGCAGGTGCACAATGAATGTGTTCGCATGCACGAAGGTCGGTGCCCAAAGACGCGTCTTTGGCAAGCCGACCCGGGTCGTGGCGGCAGGGACAGCGATGGCGCTGCTCAGCTTCCTCGGACTCACCACCACGGCGGTCGGCGCCAACGCCGCGCCGACCCCCGTCGGAGCGGGGTTCACCGTCACCACCGCCGACCTGGCATTTATCCTCAAACAAATCAAGATCGCCGAGTACCACGTGGCCAACACGACGTCGGCGACCGGCCCCTGCGGGGCGCTGGTGGGCAACGGGCCCAACCAGGTCCCCAACGCCCTCACCTCGTACGGACTGCGTACGGTCGACGGCTCCTGCAACAACCTCATCAAGGGCCGGGAAACCTACGGCGCCGCCGATGAGGTTTTTCCGCGCCTGACGACGCCGGTGTTCCGCAACGCGGAGAACGTCCCCGCCGGCTTCGGCGCTCCCGGATCGTCGTCCTACAAGCAAAAGTCGGGCAACGTCTTCGACTCGGAACCGCGCGAGATCAGCAACCTGATCGTTGACCAGACCTCCACCAACCCCGCGGCGCTGGCGGCTGCGGGGGCACCGGTCAGGACCCAGGGCAACCCGGGGCTCTTCCCCTGCACCACCGACCCGCAACCGCAAGCGACTCCTCCGGTCGAGGCTGCGCCGCCCGGATGCGTCCCGTCGGGCGACACCCTGTTTATCCCCAACGTGACCACCGACGTCGGCCTTTCCCCGCCGTACAACTCGATGTTCACCCTGTTCGGCCAGTTCTTCGACCACGGCGTGGACCAGACCGTCAAGGGCGGCGGCACGGTGTTCGTGCCGCTCAACGCGGACGATCCGCTGCGGACCGTCGGCCCCGACGGCAAGGCCAATACCGGCGACGAAGTGCCGGCCAGTCAGGCCTTTATGGTGCTGACCCGGGCGCAGAACCAGCCCGGCAAGGACGGCATTCTGGGGACGGATGACGACGTACAGGACGCCGCGAACACGGACTCGCCCTACGTTGACCAGTCCCAGACCTACACCTCGCACCCTTCCCACCAGGTGTTCCTTCGGGAGTACATCAACAACGCCGACGGCAAGCCGGTTTCCACCGGAAAGCTGCTGGGCGGCAAAGCCGGCCCCACAGCCGGCGGCATGGCCACATGGGAGACCGTCAAGTCGCAGGCCGCGATCTTCCTGGGCCTCAAGCTCGAGGACAAGGACGTCACGAACATCCCGATGATCCTGGCGGACCCTTACGGCAAGTTCATCCCGGGGCCGGCCCGCGGGCTGCCGCAGTACATCACCACCACAGGCCTGGTCGAAGGCGACACCGCCGACCCCAAGCCGGTGACGGCTGACGTGCTGCACTTCGACACGCCATTCCTGACCGACATTGCGCACAACGCAGACCCGGGAACGGTGGGTCCCTGCACCACCGCAATCGGTGTCACCCCGCGCGTGCCGGCCGGCTGCCTGAGCCCCGACGCCGACACCGTCCCGTCGGCCGACTTCGCCCACCAGCCCGCCGGCACCTACGACGACGAGATGCTCAACGAGCACTTCTGCGCCGGTGACGGGCGCGTCAACGAGAACATCGGCCTGACCGCCGTCCACCAGGTGTTCCACTCAGAGCACGACCGCCTGGTGGCCGAATTCAAGGACACGCTGAGCAACGACACGTCCGCCACCGGAGTTGCCGCCCTGGCCGAGTGGAAGCTCGCTGCGGGCGCTGACGGCTGGAACGGCGAGCGGCTGTTCCAGGCCGCACGCTTCGTTACGGAGATGGAATACCAGCACATCGTGTTCGAGGACTTCGGACGCAAGGTCCAGCCCGCCATCCAGCCGTTCCACGTCTACCACACGGACCTCGACCCGGCTGTCAGGGCGGAGTTTGCCCACGCGGTCTACCGCTTCGGACACTCCATGCTGACCGACACCATCTCGCGGACGAACGCGGACGGCAGCGACAATTCCATCCCGCTGCTCAAGGGCTTCCTCAACCCGCCGGAGTACATCAACGGCGGATCCGCTGGCTCATTGACCTCGGAAGAGGCCGCCGGAAGCGTCATCATGGGCATGAGCGACCAGGTTGGCAACGAACTGGACGAGTTTGTGACGAAGACCCTCCGCAGCAACCTGCTGGGGCTCCCGCTCGACCTGGCCGCGATCAATATGGCCCGGGCCAGGTCCGAGGGTGTTCCCCCGCTGAACGTGCTCCGTGCCGAGATCCACAACGCCACCGGCGACGGCCAGTTGACCCCCTACACCAGCTGGGCGGACTTCGGGCAGAACCTCAAGCACCCGGAATCGTTGATCAACTTCGTCGCGGCCTACGGAACGTACCCGACCATCACCAACGAAACCACGCTGGCCGGCAAGCGGGCAGCCGCCAAGGCCATCGTTGATCCGGGCACGCTCGCGACGCCTCCCACGGCTGACATGACGAACTTCATGAACAGTGCCGGCCCGTGGGCGACGCAGGAGACCGGCCTGAACAATGTTGATCTCTGGGTCGGCGGCCTGGCCGAGAAGACGAACCTCTTCGGCGGGCTCCTCGGCAGCACCTTTAACTACGTGTTCGAGAACCAGATGACCGATCTCCAGAACGGCGACCGGTTCTATTACCTGGCGCGGACCCCGGGCATGAACCTCCGCGCCCAGCTGGAAGGCAACTCGTTCGCGGAGCTGATGATGCGCAACACCAACGCGCACACGCTCAAGGCCGACGCCTTCGGCACCGCCGACTGCAAGTTCCAGCTGGGCAACCTGGCCGGCACCGCGGACGGCTACACCCAGTTCGGACCGACTGTCGCCAACGACACCGCGTCCGAATGCCCCGAGGACCTGCTGCTCCTGCGGAAGCCCGACGGCACTATCCAGTACAAGGAAAAGAACGCAGTCGACCCGAGCGGCATCAACGGCCAGTCGGTGTACAACGGCACGTCCGGCGATGACCGCGTTGCCGGCGGCAACGACAACGACACGTTCCTCGGCAACGAGGGCAACGACGTCATTGAAGGCAACGGCGGCGACGACATCGCCCTCGGCGGCACCGGCGACGACAGGATTACCGATCTGGCCGGCGCCGACGTCCTCAAGGGCGGCCCGGGCAACGATTACATCAACAGCGGAATCGGCGACGACATCATCATGGGCGGCGACGGCAACGACTTCACCAACGGCGGCGCCAACGACAACGAAACGTTCGCCGGCGAAGGCAGTGACTTCGTGCAGTCCGGTGACGGCGCGGACACGACCTTCGGCGACGGCGGCGACGACTGGATCCAGGGCGGGTCCGGCCAGGACCTGCTGATCGGTGATCACGGTGCCCCGTTCTTCGACGATCCGGCCCAGACGAAGCCCGGCAACGACATCTTCGTCGGCCAGGTCGGTGAGAACGATTACGACGCCGAGGGCGGCGACGACATCATGACGAGCAACTCGGCAGTGGACCGCTACGCGGGGGCCGCCGGATTCGACTGGGCCACCCACCAGTACGACACGGTGGCCGCGGACGACGACATGAAGATCAACAACAACCTGGCCGGCCTGCCGCTGCCCGTCGTGGTCAACCGCGACCGCTGGCAGGAAGTCGAAGCCAACTCCGGTTCGAAGTTCGACGACGTGATCCGGGGCGACGACGCAGTGCCCAGCACCGTAGGCGGTGCCGGCTTTAGCGGCTGCGACGTACTCGACCAGACAGGCATCGACCGGATCGCCGGACTCGGCGCCATCCTCCCCGCTCCGAGCACCCCGCTCGGCCCGGTGGCGGCACTGTCCCCGATGGGCGTCTGCCCGCTGACCGGCCCGGTCTGGGGCGACGGCAACATCCTCATCGGCGGCCTCGGCAGCGACAAGCTCGAGGGCCGCGGCGGCAACGACGTGATCGACGGCGACCGGTACCTCAAGATCCGGATCAGCGTCCGCAACGACGCCGGCGAGGAGATCGGCACCACCGACCTGATGGAACGCCAGTACCAGACCGGCAACCCGCTGACGCTGGCGGCCGCCGTTGCCTCCGGTGTCGTCAAGCCGGGCAACCTGGTGGCGGTCCGGGAGATCATCACCCCGACGGCCCTCGAGACCGCGGGCAACCGGGACGTGGCGGTGTTCTCCGACGTACGGGCCAACTACACGGTCACCACGACCGGCGGCGACGGCACCCTGGGCTCGCCCGGGTCCGTCACCACGGTTGTCCACAACGGTGCGGGCATCGATGGCACGGACACGCTCCGCAACATCGAGTTCCTGCAGTTCTCCGACACCGTTGCGGTGAACGCACCGGGGATCGGCACCGCCACTGCAGGCGATGCCCGGGCCACCGTCAACTGGACGGCCCCCACGGCCGGCCTGGCGGACCGCTTTTCGGTGAAGGTGCTGGACGTCACGACGGACCCCGCAGGTGTCCAAGTGGGAGCGCTGCGTAACGCGCCCGCCGGGGACCGGAGCCTTGTGGTGACCGGCCTGACCAACGGATCCACCTACCGGTTCCAGGTGCAGGCCTCCAACGCCCTCGGCGACAGCCCGTTCTCGGCGTCCTCCAACGCGGTGACGCCGACGGCCGCACCGGTGGCGACCGCGCCGGGAGCCCCGACGATCGGCACCGCAACCGCCGGCAACGGCTCGGCCACGCTGACCTGGACCGCTCCCGCCTCCGACGGCGGCTCGGCGATCACCGGGTACTCCGTGCGGGTCTTCGCCGGAACGGTTCTGGCCCGCACCCAGGCCGTGACCGGCAACATCGGCTCCGCGGTCATCACCGGACTCACCAACGGGACTGCGTACACGTTCGACGTGGCCGCAATCAACACGGCGGGCACCGGTGCGGCCTCGGCACGGTCGGCGGCGGTCACACCGACAGCCGGCGACACCGTGGCCCCGACCCTCACGGCCCGCACACCGGCCGTGGACGGCCGTTCGGTGAGCACGACGGCGAATCTGTCGGCGACGTTCAGCGAACCGGTCACCGGGGTCACCGGCAGCAACTTCGTGCTGCGGCGCGGGGCGACGGTCGTCACCGCCGTCGTGAGCTACAACGCCGCAACCCGGGTCGCTACCTTGAACCCGAGCGTCACGCTGCGCACCGACCAGGTGTACACGGTCACCGTTGCCGGGGTACGGGACTTGGCGGGCAACACCATGGCAGCCACGTCCTGGTCGTTCACCACGGGTCCGGCGCCGGTGATCACCGCTACGTCTCCCGCCTCGGGAGCGACGGCGGTGGGCCGGAACAGCAACGTGACGGCCACCTTCAGCGAGGCCATCACCGGGTTCTCGACCACCACGGTCCGGATCACCCGGGTCTCCACCGGGGCGCAGGTCACCGCGACGGTCGGTTTCAACACCCTTAACAATGTGTTGACACTCAACCCGTCCGTCACCCTCGCGTCCAACACGCAGTACCGGGTCACCATCACCGGCAGCACCACAGGGGTCCGGGATCTCGCCGGCAACCCCCTGGTCACCCGGTCGTGGACGTTCACGACCGGCACCGGGCTGTAGTAGCACCCGGAGGATGAGACCGCCGGCTGGCGGGTTCCCAGCGACCCGCCAGCCGGCTTCTCCCCGTTCCCGGCACTCCTGCCTCCATCACAGTTCCAGCCTGATTCCCCACCTTGGAGGGGCCATGACCACACGACGAGAAATCCTCAAGTTCGGCGCCGTCGGCGCGTTCGGACTGGCCGGCATGAAAGGCGGCAGCGACGACAATACGCCGCCGACCTCCACGCTGCCCCCGCCGCCGACCTCCAGCCTGCTGGCACCGCAGAACATGCCCGTCCCGTACGCAGGCGTGTTCCGCAGGCCGCCGGAGCTGCTGCCCTTCGAGACGGGCTTCGACGACGGGGACCCGGCCCGCCCCTACGCCCGTTACGCCCTGACGCAGAAGCTTGGCCAGGCCCAGTTTGTACCCGGCTTGTCCACCACCGTGGCGGGTTACAACGGCATCTTTCCGGGCCCCACGATCCGCGCCACCCAGGGCACCCGGGTTGAGGTGCGGATGCGCAACGCCCTTCCCGCGACCGGCCTGCTGACGCCCGACGGCTTCAACACCGTCACCCACCTGCATGGATCCGCGTCGCTGCCGCAGTACGACGGCTACGCCAACGACTTCACCGTCCCCGGCAACGTCAAAAACTACAAGTACCCCAACTGGCAGACCGCACGCACCCTCTGGTACCACGACCACAAGCACCACATCACGGCCCAAAACGTCTATTCGGGCCTCGCCGGGTTCTACCCGCTGTCCGACCAGTACGAGCGCGCGCAGCTGCCGCAGGGCGAATTCGACGTCCCGCTGATGATCTCCGACGCGATGTTCAACGCCGACGGCTCGCTTGCGTACAACGACAACGCCCACAAGGGGCTCTGGGGGGACATCATCATGGTCAACGGCGTCCCGTGGCCCACCATGGAAGTGAAGCCGAAGATCTACCGGTTCCGGGTCCTGATCGCCTCGATTTCGCGCTCCTACCGCCCGGCGCTCTCCACTGGCGAACCGGTCTACCTGGTCGGCACCGACGCCGGAATGGTGCCCAAGGTGCAGGCGCTGAAGTCGTGGCGGCAGGGCACGGCCGAGCGCTATGAAATCCTGATCGACTTCCGCCGCTACCGGACCGGGCAGACGATCGAGCTGCTAAATCTGGGTAACAAGAACAACGTCAACTTCGCCAACACCGGCAAGATCATGCGCTTCAAGGTGGTGGCCGATTCCGGGTCCGGGACGGGGTCCATTTCCGCGATCCCCACGACACTCCAAGACGGCGGGGCGCCCAACGCGTCCCGGGGCGGCATCGCCACGATGACGCTGACCCCGGAGATGGCCGTGGCGAAACGCAACCTCCAACTGCTCCGGGCCAACGGCGAGTGGACCATCAACGGGGTGACCTGGACCGACGTCGAAAAGTCGGGCTTCTCCAAACTATTCGGCAACCCGCAACCCTTCGACGTCGAGCAATGGACCATCACCAACGCCTCCGGCGGCTGGTTCCACCCGCTGCACATCCACCTGGTCGACGCCAAGGTCATCGCCCGGAACACCAACGGCGGCAAGCCCTTCCTGTGGGAGACCGGGCCGAAGGATGTCTTCTACGCGGGCGAGAACGAGTCCATCACTGCCCTGATGCAGTTCGACGTCGGGGCCGCACAGGGTGGGCGGTACATGATCCACTGCCACAACCTGGTGCACGAGGACCACGACATGATGGTGCAGTTCTCCGTGGGGGACTGGCGCACCAACGACCCCGTCAGCACGGACCCGCCGGTCCGGGACACCAGTCCGGCCGACTCGTTCCCGCCGGTCTACCGGCCCGGCTTCCCCCCGGGGACCTGAGATGGGCCGCCCGGGGACGGCAGCCGTGGCCTCCCTGCTGCTCCTCGCCCTGACCGGGTGCACCGGGGGGCCGCCGGAAGCCCCGCCGGCGGCGGCGCCCGCCGGGACGCAGGCCGCTGCCGCCGCCGAACCGACGCTGACGACGCCGTCCGGCCAGCCCGCGGACCTCGAAACGGGAACGGATGCCGGCAACGGCCGGCCCCACAGCAGCCACGACGGGCTGATGGTGCGACGCCGGACCGTCCTCGCCGTCCATCCCGCCGCCGGGACCGACGTGGCGGCCCTGCGGGACCGGCTGGGCCGGGCCGCGGAGGCGGCCGGGATCGAGCTGTCCGAGATCTCGCCGATGGTGTTGGAGGCTCCGGTGCTGGACCACCTGGTCCCGGAGCTGATCGCGGCGCTCCCGCCGGGCCGCACTCGCGAGGAGGGCGAGCAATTGGCCGAACGCGCGTTCGGCAGGGACAGCGCCGCTGCCGGGGTGGAACACGTGCACGTGGCGTCGGTGCTGGTCCACGACCTCCGGTTCACCGTCGCGTCGGCCGACCCCGCGGCGCTCGCGGCCGCGATTGAGGCCGAAGGGATCCTGTCGGACGCCCTGGGCAGCTATGAGGAAGCGCTCGACGCCGGTACCCTCTCGATCGGCTACACCGGGCCGCTGCTCAGCGACGAGCTCGTTGAGTCCGTCCGCAACGGCATGGCGCGCGGCGCCGGCGGACAGCCGGCCGACGTCGAACTGGCTCCCCGCTCCACCGCCGGGGAGGGCGTGGACTTGTCGAACGAGCCCGCGCCGGCTGCCACCGCGCCCGATGACTCGGGCCACGGCACGCCCGCGCCCGATGACTCGGGCCACGGCACGCCCGGGGCCGATGACTCGGGCCGCGGCACGCCCGGGTCCGATGACTCGGGCCACGGCACGCCCGGGTCCGACGACTCCGGTCACTAGCGCGGCGCGGCCGGCCGGAAGGGGCACCTACCGGCCGGCCGCCAGCATGTCCTGAATCTTCCGGCGCAGGACCTTCCCGATCAGCGAGCGGGGCAGCTCATCCAGAACCACCACGCGCCTCGGCACCTTGTAGGCCGCCAGCTGTCCGCGCGCGAATGCCTGCAGGGCGCCGACGTCGACGGTGGCCCCCGCGGCCGGAACGACCGCGGCCACCACGTCCTCGCCGCCGCCGGGCCGGGGGAGTCCGACCACCGAGACCTCCGCGACACCCGGGAATTCGGCGAGCACGTCCTCCACCTCGGTCGGGGAGATGTTGAAGCCGCCGCTGATGATGAGTTCCTTGATCCGGTCCCGGATCGTGACGAAGAAGTCGTTGTCCACCGAAACGATGTCGCCGGTGCGGAACCAGCCGCCCTCCAGCAGCGCCTCCTCGGTCTCCTGCGGCCGGTTCCAGTAGCCGGCGAACACCTGCGGGCCGCGGATCAGCAGCTCGCCGGGTTCGCCCGGGCCCCTATCGATCAGGACGTTCTGCGGGTCCACTACACGGATGTCGGTCAGCGGGAACGGCACCCCCACCGTGCCGGGCTTGCGGCTCGGCCCGAACGGGTTGCCCACCGAGATGGGGGAGGTCTCGGTCAGCCCGTAGCCCTCAATCAGGTAGCCGCCGGTCGCCTTCTCCCAGGTGTCCACCGTCGCAGCCGGCAGGTTCATGGCCCCGGAAATGGAGTAGCGGATGCCCTTGAGGCTGACGCCCTGCCGGGCCGCCGCGGCCGCGAGCCGGTCGTAGATCGGCGGCACCGCCGGCAGGAAGGTCGCCGGGGACTTCCGGTGCGCCTTCAGGACCAGGTCGACGTCGAACTTGGGGAACAGCACCAGCCGCGCGCCGGTGCTCAAGGCAAAGGTCATGCACAGGGTCAGCCCATATGCGTGGAACATGGGCAGCACCGCGTACACGGTCTCGCGCCCGTCCTTGAGACCCGGCACCCAAGCCCGGCCCTGGGCGGCGTTGGCCTGCAAATTCGCGTGTGTGAGCATGGCGCCCTTGGGCGTTCCGGTGGTGCCGGACGTGTACTGCAGCACGGCCAGGTCCTCCGGTGCGGGCCGCGGGTGCCGCTTCTTCAGTTCGCCCGCGTCAAGGAGGTCGCGCCACGGCAGGACCTGGCGCCGGACGCCGCCGGCCAGGCCGCGGGCGGAGGTGCCGGCGGCTGGTTTGCCGGCAGACTGTTTGCCGGCAGACAGGGCGGCCCGCGCCCTGCGCGCTGCCGGCAGCGGCAGCCGCAGCGCGAGCCGTTTGGCCAGCGGCATCGCCGGGATCAGTTCGACCGAGACGACGCTCCGCAGCCCGACGTCGGCGGGCAGCTGCAGCACCCGGTCCACCGCTTTGTCCCAGACGATCGCGACGGCGGCGCCGTGGTCCTCGAACTGGTGCCGCAGTTCACGGTCCGTGAAGAGCGGGTTGTGCTCGACCACCACGGCGCCGAGGCGCAGCGCGGCGTGGAAGGCGACCACGTGCTGCGGGCAGTTCGGCAGGACCAGGGCGACCCGGTCGCCGGCTTTCACGCCGAGCTTCTTCAGCCCGGCGGCCGCCCGGTTGATTTGCGTGCCCAGTTCCCGGTAGCTGGTGGTGGCGCCGAAGAACTCCAAGGCAGTCTTGGCGCCAAAGCGCCGGACGGAGGAATCCATCAGGTCAACGAGCGAACCCTTGGGCAGCTTGAGGTTGGCCGGAACTCCCGGGCTGTAGTGCTTGGTCCACGGCCGGTCCGCCCAGGGGAGGCCGGGTAGCGGGGCGCCGCGGGTGGGTTTCTTGTCCATGCTCAGTCCTTGCCATTGGGATTGGCGGTGTCCGGCTCGCGCCCCGCCCTCACGCCGGCCCAAACAGCCTGCCCAAAAAGCCTACCGGTGCGGGCGCCGCCGGCCTGCATGCCCGGGTGCCCGGCCCCGGCCGCGACCGTGACTTTCGGCCCTACGGGAGGGACCGGTTTGCGCGGAAGGTGGGTTTGACGGACTCGGGAACGGAAGCACCATGAAACACGAGCAGCCGACCCTCCGGTTCTTCGGTGCCACCGACACTGTGACCGGTTCCCGCTACATGCTCGAAGCCGGCGGACGCCGGGTACTGGTCGACTGCGGGCTGTTCCAGGGCTATAAACGCAGCCGCGAGCGCAACCGCATGCCCTTCCCCGTTCCGCCGCGTTCGATCGACGCCGTCGTCCTCACCCATGCCCACCTGGACCACACCGGCTACGTCCCGGCGCTGGTGCGGGACGGCTTCACCGGTCCGGTGATCGCCACCGACGGCACCACGGACCTGTGCAAGCTGATCCTGCCGGACAGCGGCTACCTGCAAGAGGAGGAGGCCCGCTACGCGACCCACCGCGGGTCCTCCCGGCACAGCCCCGCGCTGCCGCTGTACACCGCCGCGGACGCCGTGAAATCGCTCAACAGCTTCCAGGTCCGCGACTTCGACGACCCGCTGGACCTTGGCGGAGGGATGGAGCTGACCTTCGTCCCGGCCGGACACATCCTGGGCGCGGCGCAGGTCCATGTCCGGATCGGCTCCCAGACGGTGCACTTCACCGGCGACCTCGGCCGCGCGGACGACCCGTTGATGTTCCCGCCCCGGCCCCTCGGCGCCGTCGACGTCCTCGTCACCGAGTCCACCTACGGGGACCGGCAGCATTCCAGCCGGGATCCCGAGCAGCAGCTCGGGGAGATCATCACGCGGGTCGCCAACCGCGGGGGCGTGGTGATGTTCGCCGCGTTCGCCGTCGGACGGGCCGAAACGCTCATGCTGTACCTCTCCCGGCTCCGCCGCAAGAACGCGATCCCGGACATCCCGGTGTATCTGAACAGCCCGATGGCGATCGACGCGTCCGGCATGTACCAGCGGCACCCCGAGGAGCACCGGCTCAAGAAGGACGAATACGAGCACATGTACAGCATCGCCAAGCTCACCCGTAGCATGGACGAATCCAAGCTGCTGAACTTGCGCGGGGGGCCGATGGTCATCATCTCCGCCAGCGGCATGCTCACCGGCGGCAGGATCCTGCACCACATCGCCGCGTACGGGCCTGACCCCAAGAACGCCATCATCCTCAGCGGCTACCAGGCCGGCGGCACCCGCGGCGCCACGCTGGCCGCGGGGGAGCGGGAGCTGCGGATTTACGGGGAGGACGTGAGGATCAGGGCCGAAGTCATCCAGATGGACAACCTCTCCGCCCACGCCGACGCGGATGGATTGATCGGCTGGATGAAGGCGGCGCCCCAAGCGCCGCGGATGACCTACATCACCCACGGCGAGCCGGAAGCGGCCGACGCGCTCCGGGTGCGGATCAAACGCGAGCTGGGCTGGCGGGCCCGGGTCCCGGAACACCTGGAACGGATCGACGTCGGGGACCCGCGGTGAACCCGGGCCCCGTCACCAAGACCGCCGTGCTCGGTGAAATCCACTCCCTCGCACGGCAGCTCCGCAGCGACCGCGACCTGGACGGGCTCCTCCGGCGCGCCGCGGACTGCCGCTTCACGGCGATCGGGGAAGCCTCGCACGGCACCCACGAGTTCTACACCTGGCGGGCCACCCTCAGCCGCCGGCTGATCGAGGAACAGGGCTACACCTGGATCGGCGTGGAAGGGGACTGGCCCGACTGCTGGCGGATCAACCAGTGGGTCCGCGGGCTCAGCGGCCAGGACCAAGGGGTCCATGCGCTCCTCGCCGGATTCCAGCGCTGGCCCACCTGGATGTGGGCCAATGAGGAAGTGGCCGGGTTCCTGGACTGGCTGCGCGGCTGGAATTCCCGCCGGCCCGCGGCGGAACGGGTCGGCTTCTACGGCCTTGACGTCTACTCGCTCTGGGACTCGCTGCGCGAGATCATCGGCTGGCTCCAGGAGCACCTGCCCGACGCCGTCCCCGCCGCCATGCGCGCCTGGCAGTGCTTCCTGCCGCACCATGAGGACCCGCACCAGTACGCCTGGAGCACCCGGCTGGTTCCAAACTCCTGCGAAGCCGACGTCGTGGCCCTGCTCAGCGAGGTCCGGAGCCGGGTGTTCAGCCCGGGAGATCACGACGAGGAGGCCTTCGACGCCGTCCAGAACGCCGAAGTGGCGGCCAACGCCGAGCACTACTACCGGATCATGGTCCGCGGCGACCGGCAGTCCTGGAACATCCGGGACCACCACATGGCCGACACCATCGACCGGCTGGGACACCACCTAGGCACGGGGTCCAAGGGCATCATCTGGGAGCACAACACCCACATCGGGGACGCCCGCGGCACCGACATGGCGCAGGACGGGCTGGTCAACGTCGGCCAGCTGCTGCGGGAACGGCACGCCTCCGAAGGGGTCCTGCTGGTGGGCTTCGCCTCCCACCGCGGCACCGTGATCGCCGCGGATGCCTGGGGGACGCCGGAGCGGATCCTGCCTGTCCCCGCCGCCAGGCCCGGCAGCCATGAGGACTTCCTGCACGAGGCCCTCGGCGTGCCCGCCGTGCTGGAATTCGGCGACGACCGGACCGGGCCCTGGCTCTCGAGCTGGCTGGGACACCGGGCCATCGGCGTCGTCTACCACCCTGAGCGGGAACAGGGGAACTACGTCCCGACCCGGATGGGCGAGCGTTACGACGCACTGATCTGGCTGGAACAGACGGCGGCGCTGCGCCCGGTGCACCACGAAGGGCCGGCCCTCGAGCCGGAATTCGAGACCGAACCTACCGGTTTCTAGCACCGCCTTCTAGCACCGCCGGGCCGGTTCCGGTTCCCTCGGGTCACCCCCGTGCGCTGCCGCTGCCTGTGCGGGGCTTAAGGCCCTAACCGGGTCCCGGGGGCCGGGGCACACTGAAGTGTCGGCAGCGCCTCGGCGCGGCCGGCGAGTCATGCCAAACAGTAGCGGCCGCCTGCAGCGGTCCCGCCGCGGTCTCAGCAGTGGTCACAGAATGGTGCGCTGCCGCGACCACTGCCGGGCCCCCACACGTGTTCGCGCCATGGAAAAGAGCAGGATTCAGCATGAGCAAACCAATCGTCGTCGGCGTCAACGGCTCAGCGGGCAGTGAGGCAGCGCTGTCGTGGGCGCTGAAGCGTGCTGCCGCGCAAAAGCTCCCGGTCCTGTGCGTCCACGCCGTGGACGACCGCTGGATGTCACCGGACTTCCAGTACCACGAGCTCATCCGCGAATCCGGGATGGAGCTCCTGGAGAAAGCCAAAGCCAGTGCAAAAAGCCAGGCCCCGGACGTCGACGTGGATGTCCAGCTCCGGCACGGGAGCCCCGGCTCGGGCCTGCGGGAAGCGTCAAAAGAGGCCACTATGGTGGTCGTTGGCGCGCACGACAAACACTGGATGGACGGCGGACCGCTGACGGACCGCGCCCTCCAGATCGTGACCGCCTCGGACAGTCCGGTGGCCGTTATCCCCAGCACCCCCGGCACCGGCAGCCACGGCGTGGTGGTCGGCGTGGACGGATCGGAGGAGTCGCTCCAGGCGGTCGCGTTCGCCGCCGCCGAGGCCGACCGCGGGGGAGACGAACTGACCGTGGTACTGGCCTTCCGCAGCCCGGCCCGCTGGGTCGAACACCAGCTGCCCGAGAGCGGGCTCGCCGAGACGATCGTCGAAGAGGACCGGATCGTCCTCGCCGAATCAGTGGCCGGCCTCGGCGAAAAGTACCCCGACCTGGTGGTCCACCAGCGCCTCGAAACCGACACCGAACCGGCGAAAGCGCTCACCGACCTGGCGCGGGACGCACGGCTGCTGGTGGTCGGCAGCCGCGGCCGCGGCGGGTTCTCCCGGTTGGTGCTCGGTTCCACCGCCCACGCCGTGCTGCTAAACGTGACGAGCCCCACCGTCGTGACCCGGGTGCACAAGGTCAAGCACGAGGGCTGAGCCGGCCACTGGAGCGACACGACGGCCCCTTTCGCGGAGGGGGTCTGACCGCTGCCCGGCCCGGTCCGGCACGCGGCCGCCCGCCTGACCCGCCGCCGGGGCCGGCGGCGGCACATGATGTTTTGCCCAGCCCCCATTGGCACGTACGATCTATTGGGTTTCAGGACAGCTTTGGTGAACCGCGCAAGGGATTCCGGCTTAAGAGCAGATGAACAGTGACCATCTGGGCCGCCACGGGGAATGGAACTGCTGACCGTCGACTCTGCAGATTGGGCAACAGGTGGAAATCACCGTAATGGTGGCGCTAGTCATAACGCTGGCGCTGTTCTTTGACTTCACAAACGGGTTTCACGACACGGCGAACGCGATGGCCACGCCCATCGCGACCGGTGCGATCAAGCCCAGGACCGCCGTCGCCCTCGCGGCCGTGCTGAACCTCGTGGGCGCGTTCCTCTCTACCGAAGTGGCGAAGACCGTGTCCGGCGGCATCATCCGGGAAGGCTCCGACGGCATCCAGATCACCCCGGACATCATCTTCGCGGGCCTGACGGGCGCGATCCTCTGGAACATGATCACCTGGCTGAAGGGCCTGCCCTCCAGCTCCTCACACGCGCTGTTCGGCGGCCTGATCGGCGCAGCCATCGCCGGCATCGGCCTGCACTCGGTGAACTTCAACTCGGTGCTCCAAAAGGTCCTCCTGCCGGCCGTCTTCGCCCCCGTGATCGCCGCGGCCGTGGCCTACGTCTGCACCCGGCTCGCCTATGCGCTCACCTCCCGGCACGACCCCGAAACGGGCAGCAAGCTCACGCAGAAACGCGGAGGGTTTCGCACCGGGCAGATCTTCACCTCAAGCCTGGTGGCCCTCGCGCACGGCACCAACGACGCGCAGAAGACCATGGGCATCATCACCCTGGTCCTGATTTCGGCCGGCAGCCAGGCCCCCGGCACCGGCCCGCAGTTCTGGGTCATCGCCGCATGTGCCCTCGCCATCGCGGTCGGCACCTACTCCGGCGGCTGGCGGATCATCCGGACTATGGGCTCGGGGCTGACCGACGTGAAGCCGGCCCAGGGCTTCGCCGCCGAGACCAGCACCGCCGCCGCCATCCTGGCCTCTTCCCACCTGGGCTTCGCCCTGTCCACCACCCACGTCGCCTCGGGATCGGTCATCGGTTCGGGGATGGGCCGGCGCGGCACCTCCGTGCGCTGGGCCACGGCCCGGAAGATCGTCGTCGGCTGGCTCTTTACCCTCCCGGCCGCGGGCATCGTCGGCGCCCTGACCGCGATGCTGGTGCACACCGGGACCGTCGGCTTTGTCATCGCCGCCGTCGCGGGCACGGCCGCCGTGCTGTACATGTTTGTGGCCTCCCGGAAATCCCACGTCGGCCACCACAACGCCGTCGAGGTTGAAGAGGCCGGCCAGGCCATCCGGTTCGCCAAGAAGAAGGCCGCGGCGGTCAGCCGCGCCAACAACGCCAAGGATGGCCAGAAATGAAATGGCTCGAACTCTTCCTCGTCGCGGGGGCAACCCTCGTCGCCGCGGTGACCGTCGTCGTCCTCTACGCCCTGGGCGTCCGGCTCACCGCCATTGCCGGTGACGTGCGGACCAACCAGCCCGGCTGGGTCCGGCCGCTCTCCTACGTCTGCTTCGGCCTCTGCGGCGTAGCGGTGCTCTTCGGGCTGTACCTGATCATCCCGTACTTCAGCAAGTAGGCCCCCGGCCGCGGAGGCGGCCGCGGGCGCTCTGGGAAAGGGCTCCGCGAGTGGCTACGCTGGGTCCATGCCGACCTTCCAGTACTTCGTAGCGGCCTCGCTGGACGGCTTCATCGCCACCGCTGACGACAACCTTGACTGGCTCCTGGAGTTCGACGGGTTTGCCGGCGGCATGGAGAGCTACGAGGCCTTTATGGCCGACGTCGGCGCGATCGCGATGGGCGGCGAAACCTACGCGTGGCTCCGCAGGCACGAGGCCGGCACCTGGCCGTACCCCGGAACCCCGTGCTGGGTGTTCACGCACCACGAACTGTGGGCCCCGCAGGGCGCCGATGTCACCTTTGTCCGCGGACCGGTGAGCGAATTCGCGGAAGACCTGAAGGCGGCGGCCAAGGGCCGGAACGTCTGGGTGGTGGGCGGGGGAGTCCTTGCCGCCCAGTTCGCCGACGCGGGCCTGCTGGAGGAGCTGATCGTCTCGATCATTCCGGTGGTGCTGGGCAGCGGGAAGCCGCTGCTGCCGCTGGCCCGCCCGACGGCGCCGCTGGAGCTGCGTGCCTCGCGGACCATGGGCCGCGGCATCGTCGAACTCCGCTACCGCGTCCCCGGCGGCGCCTGAACCCCGGGGCGGCCGGCGCTCCGGGCCGGCTTGGCCGCGGGTTACCCGTCGATGTCGCGGAGCAGGTTTGTGATCCGCGCGGTGGAAAGCCGGCGGCCCTGTTCGTCGGTCATGACAATTTCGTGCGTGGCCAGGGTGCGGCCCAGGTGGATGGCGGTGCAGGTGCCCGTCACGGTCCCGGCGGAGACGGCGCGGTGGTGCGTGGCGCTGACGTCGATCCCCAGCGCCTGCCGGCCCGGGCCGGCGTGCATACCTGCGGCGAAGGACCCCAGCGTTTCGGCGAGCACCACGTGCGCGCCGCCGTGCAGGATCCCGGCCACCTGCGTGTTGCCCTCCACCGGCATGGTGGCCACCGTGCGCTCCGGGCTCAGCTCCACAAAGTGGATGCCCATCTTCACCACAAGGGCACCGACGCCCATCCGGCCCAGCCAGTCGTGCAGTTCCGCGGGAACCCCGGCGGCCTCCAGTTCGGCGGCGAACGGGGCGGGCGTGAAATTGTCGATCATGGGAACTAGGCTGGCACCTGTGAGCGAAACTACCAAACCGGCCCTTTCCGCGTCCGCAGTGGACACCCTTCAGCCAGCCGCACCGGCGGCGGAGACGCCCGCCAGGAAGGCCCCGGCCAAGGCGGCCGGCCACAGCCTCGCCGACCACCCCTCGGCCACCGAAGCCCCCGTCATCCCGATCACGGACCAGCCCCGGCTCCTGGTGCTCGACGGCCACTCCATGGCGTTCCGGGCGTTCTTCGCGCTGCCCGCGGACAAGTTCTCCACCGCCACCGGCCAGCACACCAACGCCGTGCACGGCTTCACCTCCATGCTGATCAACCTGATCAAGGAACAGAAGCCCACCCACGTGGCCGTGGCCTTCGACGTCTCCGACGACACCACGCACCGCAAGGCCGAGTACGACGGCTACAAAGGCGGCCGCAACGAGACCCCCCGGGAAATGAGCGGCCAGATCGACCTGATCGACAAGGTCATGGGCGCGTGGGGCATCAAGACCATCAAGATGCCCGGTTTTGAAGCCGACGACATTCTCGCCACCCTGGCCGCCATGGGGGAAAAGGCCGGCTACGAGGTGCTCCTGGTCTCCGGTGACCGCGACGCCTTCCAGCTCATCACCGACAACGTGTTCGTCCTGTACCCGCGCAAGGGCGTCAGCGACATTCCCCGGATGGACGCGGAGGCCATCCAGGAGAAGTACTTCGTCAGCCCCGCCCAGTACTCGGACCTCGCCGCCCTGGTGGGCGAAACGGCGGACAACCTCCCTGGCGTCCCCGGCGTCGGCCCCAAAACCGCGGCCAAGTGGATTAACCTCTACGGAGGCCTCGAAGGAGTCCTCGAGAACATCGACGCGATCGGCGGCAAGGTCGGCGACGCCCTCCGCGAGAACGTCGACGCCGTCAAGCGCAACCGCAAGCTCAACCGGCTGCACACCGACCTCGAACTGCCCGTCACGCTGGAGGACCTCGCGGATCCCCGGCCCGACCAGGCCGCCCTCGAGGACCTGTTCGACACCCTCGAGTTCAAGACCATCCGGACCCGGCTCTTTGCCCTGTACGGCAGTGAAATCACCGAAGCGGAGCGCGAAAGCCTCGACACCCCGGACTTCGTCACCCCCGCGGACGCCGGGGAGCTGGCCGCCTTCCTCGCGGCCGGCGCCGGCAAGCGGTCCGCCCTCGCCGTCGACCTGGTGCCCGGCCGGATCGGCGAGGACGCCGCCGCCCTGGCGATCGTCCGCGACGACGCCGCGGCCTACATCGACCTGGCCGGCCAGGACGCCGCCGCCGAGAACGTGCTCGCCGCCTGGCTGGCCGACGCCGGAGCAGCCAAAGTGATGCACGGGTTCAAGGCCGCCCTGAAGGCACTGACCGCCCGCGGCCTGGAGCTGGAAGGCGTCGTGGACGACACCTCCATCTCCGGCTACCTGATCCAGCCCGACCGCCGCAGCTACGAGCTCGCGGAGCTGGCCCAGCACCACCTCAACATCTCCGTGTCCAGCGAGGCCGCCAAGGCCGGCCAGCTGGAGCTGGCGTTCGACGGCGACGACGACGCCGCCGCAGGTGCGCTGGTCCACGAGGCCGCCGTCGTCCGGGCCCTGAGCCACTACTTCGAGTCGGAACTCACGGAGCGGAAGGCCCAGGACCTGCTGACCACCCTGGAGCTGCCGGTCAGCCGCGTCCTGGCCAACATGGAACTCGCGGGCATCGCCATCGACATGACCCGCATGGATGAGCAGCTCTCGGACCTCGCGAAGGTGATCGAGAACGCCCAGGAGCTGGCGTTCGCGGCCATCGGGCACGAGGTCAACCTTGGCTCGCCGAAGCAGCTCCAGACCGTGCTGTTCGACGAGCTCGGCCTGCCCAAGACGAAGAAGATCAAGTCCGGTTACACCACCGACGCGGCCTCGCTCAAGAACCTGCTGGAGAAGACCGGGCACGAGTTCCTGGTCCAGCTGATGGCGCACCGCGAGTCCTCGAAGCTGCGCCAGATGCTGGAGTCGCTGAAGAAATCCGTCACCGAGGACGGGCGCATCCACACCACCTACGCCCAGAACGTCGCGGCGACGGGCCGGATCTCCTCCAACAACCCGAACCTGCAGAACATCCCCATCCGCAGCGAGGAAGGCCGCCGCGTCCGGGGCATCTTTGTGGTCAGCGAGGGCTACGAATGCCTCCTCTCCGCGGACTACTCGCAGATCGAAATGCGCATCATGGCGCACCTCTCCGGCGACGCCGGCCTGATCCAGGCCTACAAGGACGGCGAGGACCTGCACCGCTTCGTGGGCTCCAACATCTTCCACGTGCCCACCGACCAGGTGACCAGTGCCATGCGCTCCAAGGTCAAGGCGATGTCCTACGGCCTCGCGTACGGCCTGACCTCCTTCGGGCTGTCCAAGCAGCTGGAAATTTCCGTGGACGAGGCGCGGACCCTGATGAAGGACTACTTCGACCGCTTCGGCGCCGTCCGCGACTACCTCCGCGGCGTTGTGGACCAGGCCCGGATCGACGGCTACACCGCCACCATCGAGGGCCGGCGCCGTTACCTGCCGGACCTGACCAGCACCGACCGCCAGCTGCGCGAGAACGCGGAGCGGATTGCGCTGAACTCGCCGATCCAGGGCTCGGCGGCGGACATCATCAAACGGGCCATGCTCGGTGTCTCCGGCGCGCTGGCCGAGCAGGGCCTGAAATCCCGTATGCTGCTGCAGGTCCATGATGAACTGGTCCTCGAAGTCGCCGAGGGCGAACGGGAGGCCGTCGAGAAGCTGGTCACGGAACAGATGGGCGCCGCGGCGCAGTTGTCGGTTCCGCTCGAAGTGCAGATCGGCGTCGGCACCAGCTGGTACGAGGCCGGGCACTAGGCGCGAAGCCCGTCCCGGTTCCGGCCGGACGGCCTTCATGGATTCTTTCAAAGTTGCAGGAATTTCCCGGGGGGAAGCACGTGGCAGAGCAGTACGAAATCCGGCGGTTCACACCGGCCGCCAAGTACGATCCGGCGTACCCGGAGTCCGTCGCCTGGATGCGGGCCGTCGCGTTCGGCTTCCATGACGCCCGCCGCAGCGACGAGCGGGTGGACCGCGGCATCGAGATGCAGCGGGCCGACGGGCGGGTGATGATCGGCGCCTACCAGCGGGGCCCGGTCGCCGAGCGTTCCCTCGGCGCCGACATTCCGGTCGCGACGTTCGGCACGATGAACAAAACACTGAACATCGGCTTCGGGCGGCTCCTGGACACCCGGCTGGTCACCGCCGTCACCGTGCGGACCTCGCACCGGCGCCGCGGTCTGCTGCGCCGCATGATGGCCGAGGACCTGGCGCAGGCCCGGCAGGAGGGCCTGGCGATGGCGGCCCTCACCGCCTCGGAGGCCTCCATCTACGGCCGCTTCGGCTATGGCGTCGCGACGTCGGAACAGTCGATCAAGGTCGACACGAGCGCCCGCTTCGCTGTGAACCACACGCCGGTCGGCAGCGTCGAGGTGGCAGATCCCAAGGTCCTGCTCGAGCTGGCCCCGGTCATCTTCGACCGCCTGCACCGCCTGGTCCCGGGCTCCATTGACCGGCACGAGTTCTACCGGCAGTTCGTCTCAGGTTCCGTCAGCCGGGACGACGGCGAGGACCCCAAGGTCAAGGTCGCGCTGCACTACGGCCCCGACGGCGACGTGGACGGCTACGTCTCCTACAAGTTCGGCGGCTGGTCCAGTACCCCGTACACGATGGAGGTCCTCGACCTGGTGGCCGCCACCCGGGCCGCCTACCTGGAACTGTGGCAGTACCTCGGCGCCATCGACCTCGTCGAGCGCGTCACCTGGGAGGAGGCGCCGGTTGACGACCCGCTCAAGTGGGCCCTCCGTGATCCGCGCTGCATCGACGCCTCCGAAGCCAGGGACATGCTCTGGCTCCGGATCCTGGACGTGCGGAAGGCCCTGGCGGCACGCCATTATCCGGCGGACGGCAGGCTCGTGCTGGACGTGGCCGATCCGCTCGGTCTGACCGCCGGAACCTTCGCCGTGGACGTGAGCGGGGGCGCCGCCGTCGTCTCGGAAACCTCGGACGCCGCGGACCTTGAACTGGACGTCGCGGCCCTGTCCTCGCTCTACCTCGGCGGCGTGCACCCCGTCACGCTGGCCGACTCGGGGCGGATCCGCGAGCATACCCCGGGCGCGGGGTTCCTCGCCGCCCGGATGTTCGCCGTCGAGCGCGCGCCGCACTGCCTGACCCACTTCTAAGCCGCCATCACCGGCCGCTGTCATCACCACAAAGGAATGCTCTTGGCGGATCTGTCTAGCCCGGCCCTGCGCGGGCGCCGCTCCGTTCTGTTCGGTTTGGCTGCACTGGCGGCCGGCGTTGTGGTCGACGCCGTCGTTCCGATCCATGCCCAGGGGGCCAGGATGTCCTTGGGGGCCCGGACCGCCGGACCGGGCGTCGGCTCCACCGGCACGCGGAACGCTGTTCCCGACGGCGCCTCCGACGCCGCGCCCGACAACGCGCCCGTCGCCGCGCCCGATAACGCGCCCGCCGTCGAACCCGCGCCCGCCGCGGCGCCTGCGCCGCCCGTGGCGCGGGCCGCCCCCACCGAGGCGGAGCTGGTGGCGGAATTCTCCGGCCGGCGCCCCACCGACTGGGGACTGGCCGTCGCCGGGGTGATCACCTCGACCCCCGCTCCCCAGCTGGCCCTGACCTTTGACGCCTGCGGCGGCCCCGGCGGCGCCGGCTGCGACCACAGGCTGCTGGAGACGCTGCGGCGCCTCGGCATCCCTGCCACCCTCTTCGTCAACCAGCGCTGGGTCGAGGCGAACCCGGGGGTGGCCCGCGAACTCGCCGCAGATCCGCTGTTCGAACTCGCCAACCACGGCTCCAGGCACTGCCCGCTCTCCGTCACCGGAAGGCGCGCCTACGGCATCCCCGGCACGTCCGGCGTCGGGCAGGCCTACCACGAAATCATGGACAACCAGGCGGTGCTGCAGGGCCTGACGGGGCGCCCGGCGCGGTTCTTCCGGCCGGGAACCGCTTTCTACGACGACGTCGCCGTCGCGATCACCCGGCGCGCCGGCCTGCTGCCGGTGAACTTCAGCATCAATGCCGACGCCGGCGCCACCCTGCCGGCCCCGGCCGTCGCCGCCGCGCTGGCCAAGGCGTCCGCGGGTGACATTGTGATCGCGCATTTCAACAAGCCCGGCAGCGGTACCGCGGCCGGGTTTGAGCAGGCGCTGCCCCGGATGCTGGCGCGCGGAGCGGCGTTCGCGCAGCTCGGCCGGGTGCTGCCTGCGGGCGCCGTCGCGCTTTGACCGGCGTTGGCGAATCCGACTAGACTGAACGGGCGTGTACTACGTGCGCGCATTCAATCAACAAAATCAGGATGACCCGGCGGTTCGCCTTTGATCCGCCGTGCTCCCCACCCGTGTCGCCGACACGGACGGGACTGTTTGCCTGACCGACTAACTATCCACAACGGAGCCCCTACTACATGACCATCACCTCCACCGAGAAGCCCGGTACCCCCGTCGTCGCGATTAACGACATCGGTACCGCTGAGGACTTCCTCGCAGCAGTCGACGCCACCATCAAGTACTTCAACGACGGGGACCTCGTCGAAGGTACCGTCGTCAAGGTCGACCGCGACGAAGTTCTGCTCGACATCGGTTACAAAACCGAAGGTGTCATTCCCTCCCGCGAGCTGTCCATCAAGCACGACGTTGATCCCGGAGACGTCGTCTCCGTTGGCGATCTCGTCGAGGCCCTGGTGCTCACCAAGGAAGACAAAGAAGGCCGTCTGATCCTCTCCAAGAAGCGTGCTCAGTACGAGCGTGCGTGGGGCGACATCGAGAAGGTCAAGGAAGAAGACGGCGTTGTCACCGGCACCGTCATCGAGGTTGTCAAGGGTGGTCTTATCCTCGACATCGGCCTGCGCGGCTTCCTGCCCGCATCCCTCGTCGAGATGCGCCGTGTGCGCGACCTTGCTCCGTACATCGGTCAGCAGATCGAAGCCAAGATCATCGAGCTGGACAAGAACCGCAACAACGTTGTGCTGTCCCGCCGTGCCTGGCTCGAGCAGACCCAGTCCGAGGTCCGCTCCACGTTCCTCAACAAGCTGGAAAAGGGCCAGGTCCGTCCCGGCGTCGTTTCCTCCATCGTCAACTTCGGTGCCTTCGTGGACCTGGGCGGCGTAGACGGCCTGGTTCACGTTTCCGAGCTGTCCTGGAAGCACATCGACCACCCGTCCGAGGTTGTCGAAGTTGGCCAGGAAGTCACCGTCGAGGTTCTCGAGGTCGACCTGGACCGCGAGCGTGTTTCCCTGTCGCTCAAGGCTACGCAGGAAGATCCGTGGCAGACCTTCGCCCGCACCCACGCCCTCGGCCAGGTTGTTCCGGGTAAGGTCACCAAGCTGGTTCCGTTCGGCGCGTTCGTTCGCGTTGAAGACGGCATCGAAGGCCTGGTCCACATCTCCGAGCTCGCCGTGCGCCACGTTGAGCTGGCCGAGCAGGTTGTCTCCGTTGGTGACGAGCTGTTCGTCAAGGTCATCGACATCGACCTCGAGCGCCGCCGCATCTCGCTGTCCCTCAAGCAGGCCAACGAGGGTGTCGACGCCGACTCCACCGAATTCGATCCGGCTCTCTACGGCATGGCCGCTGAGTACGACGAAGAGGGCAACTACAAGTACCCGGAGGGCTTCGATCCGGAGTCCAACGAGTGGCTTGAAGGCTACGAGACGCAGCGCGCCGCCTGGGAGCAGCAGTACGCTGACGCCCAGACCCGCTGGGAAGCCCACAAGAAGCAGGTTGCCCAGCACGCTGCCGACGACGCTGCAGCTGCAACGTCCGGCGAGAGCGACTCCGGCACCACCAGCTACTCCTCCGAGCCGGCTGCCGAGTCGAACGCAGGGGCCGGTACCCTTGCTTCGGACGAGGCTCTTGCCGCTCTGCGCGAGAAGCTGACCGGCAACTAGTTGCCGCCGGCCCGGGTTGCTCCGGGCCAACCCACAGCGGGTCCCTGCCACGTGCAGGGGCCCGCTTTGGGTTTAAGGGGCGGCGGGGTGCGGGCGACTGTGCGCGATGTGCCGAGGTTCCCCGACGGACATGCCCATTCCCGGGCACGTGCAGTGGACATAGCCCCTATATGTCCACTGCACGCGGCGTGCGTTGGACATGTCCATAAGCACAGCTGTGTCCGGTACGGGCCCGGGAGTCGCGGCAGGGGCGTCGCCCCGGACCGAGTGCGGCGCTGTTAGGTGGCCGCGCCGAGGAGGCGGTCCGTGGCCTCGTCGGGGATCCCGTCGAAATACTTGTCGAGGATCTGCCGAAACACCGGGTCCTCGGGCGCCGCCCGAAGGAACAGGGTCGACGACGAACGCAGCTTGCGTGCGTCGATGCCGCCGAAGATCTGCTCCGCGCTGCGATTCTCGACGGCGAGGACGGCCAGGAAACACTCACGGAGACGGGCGCCCAGCAGCGGGTGGCTCAGGTAGGCGCGCGCTTCGTCCAGGGAAGTAAGTGCATACTTCCGCGAGGTTGGGCTCATTCCGAGGCAGGCGAGCTGCGGGAAGACGAACCACATCCAATGGCTTCGCTTGTCCCCGGCACGCAGCTCCGAGAGCGCACGCTGATAGGTGCCCGCCGCATCCTGGGCTTGCTCGAAACGCGCGAGGTCGAAGGGGTCGTCCACGTCAGCTCCTCATCCGGCCGATCACACGTATCCCGCTGCTATTTGGCCGGGGACCGGTCGTGCGGCCTCCCCTTATCCAAGCACCCAGAAGGCCCCGGCGACAGTGCCGTGCCGGTCCTCACGTGCGAAGGTTCGACGGGGTGCGACCGGGCATGTGCATTCCTGGATCCGGACGTTGGACATAATGCCATCATGCTCACTCCACACGCTGGGAGTTGGGCATGTCCATCCCTTGGCGTAGGCAGAGGGCATGCTCGGCGGCTGCAACGGCCGCGGACGGCCATGTCCATTCCTGGGTCCGGACGTTGGACATAGTGCCACCATGCTCATTCGCTGTGCCGGGAGTTGGGCATGCCCGCCGGTGGGGGAGACACGGGTGGCCCGTCGCCCCGACCGTGCCCTGGTCTACCCCAGCGTGAAACGTGCTCTGACCCGCTGACCGTCGGCGGCGAGTTCCGCGCCTAACGATTGGAGCAGGGCCTGCGCGGCGGTGTTGCCGGCTGTCGTTTCCGCCTGCAGCTGGTCCGCGCCGGCTGCCGCGGCCGCCGCCTTGACCAGGCGCAACGCCTCCGTGCCGACGCCGCGGCCCCGGAAGCTCCGGCCCAGCCAGATGCCGGTCTCCAGCGCCGCGCCGTCGCGCGTGAAGGGGCCCGTCCCGGTGGCGGGGACCCGGGCCAGCCGGATGGAACCGGCCAGTTCGCCGTCGGCTGTGATGGCCCAGGACTTCTGCCGTGCCGGGCCGTCGAGGCCGGCCGCCGCGGCGTGGTGGTAGTCGCGGAACCAGCTGATCCGCTCGGTGTTCCAGCCCGCGGCGGTCCCCAGCGGCGGGGTGACCTCGTCCGGGTCGGCGTCGTGCAGGGCGACCGCCAGCAGGCGCTCCAGCACCGGAGCCGTGACGTCCACCAGCGCCACCACGGGCACCTGCTCAGCTGATGGCGACATCGATCCACTCCGTTTCTCCGGGCACCAGGGCGGCGTTTCCGGCCGAGAGCGCCGCGAGGCGGTCGGCGGCCTGCGCCAGAGACGACGGTTCGTCCGGGAGCGCCAGCCGAAGAACCGTCGTCTGCGCATCATAGCGGGCGCCGGCCATCACGTAGCCCGCTGCACGCAGGTCGTTTTCGAGCCGGCCCGCGGCGGCGTGCGGCACCGGGACGTCGCAGAGCCGCAGCCGCTGCCTGCGCACCAGCGGCGCCAGCGCCAGCGCCGACGACACGGACTCGGAATAGGCCCGGACCAGGCCTCCGGCACCCAGCAGGATCCCGCCGAAATAGCGGACCACGACGGCGGTCACGTCGCTGAGGTCCGCCGTGCCGGGCACGGTTTCGCGCTTCAGCAGCGCCTCCAGCATCGGGAGCCCGGCCGTGCCGGAGGGTTCGCCGTCGTCGCTGGAACGCTGCACCGAGCGGTCCGGGCCGAGCACGAAGGCCGAGCAGTGGTGGCGGGCTTCGTGGAACTCCCGGCGCAGCGACCTGAGCAGCGCGCGGGCGCTCTCCTCGTCGCCGGTGCGCCGCAGCACGGTGATGAACCGGGAGCGTTTGATCTCCAGCTCGTGCCGGAACCCGTCGCCGGCCGCCAGCGTGGTGTAGGCCGTGGCCCCGCGTCCGGGAGAATCCGCGTCATCTGGCACCGCTTCAGTTTAGTCTGGTGGAGTGCTGAAGATCGGTTTGACGGGCGGGATCGCCTCAGGGAAGTCAGTGGTCGCCTCGCGGCTGCGCGAACTCGGCGCGGTCCTGGTCGACGCCGACGCGCTGGCCCGCGAAGTGGTGGAACCGGGCACGCCCGGACTGGCCCGGGTGGTGGAGGCCTTCAGCGCCTCCGTCCTGGGTCCGGACGGGGCCCTCGACCGCCCGCGCTTGGGCGCCCTCGTCTTCGGCAACCCCGAGCGCCTCGCCGTGCTGAACGGTATCATCCACCCCCTCGTCCGGGAGCGTGCCGCCGCCCTCGCGGCCGCCGCCCCGAAAGGCGCCGTCCTGGTCCAGGACATCCCCCTGCTGGTCGAGACTGGACAGGGCGCCAACTTCCACCTGGTGCTGGTGGTGGACGCCCCGGATGATGTCCGGGTGCGCCGGATGGTGGAGCACCGGAGAATGACCGTCGAGGAGGCCCGCGCCCGGATGGCGGCCCAGGCCACGCGGGAGGACCGGCTGGCGGCCGCCGACCTCGTGCTGGACAATTCCGGGACCAAGGACGAACTGCGCGACGCGGTGGACCGGCTGTGGCGGCACCGGCTGGAGCCTTTCGCGGAGAACCTGGCCCGCGGCCGGATGGCCGCGCGCACCGGCGGGCCCGTGCTCAGCCCCGCCAACCCGGACTGGCCGGCGCAGGCCTCCCGCCTGATCGGCCGGTTGCGGGCGGTGGCGCCGGAGGACATCCTCGCCGTGGACCATATCGGCTCCACCGCCGTCCCCGGGCTGGATGCCAAGGACGTGCTGGACCTCCAGCTCACGGTCCCGGACCTGGCGACGGCGGATCGCCTCGAGCCCCTGCTGGCCGCGGCGGGGTTCCCGCGCTGGCCGGGCATCGGCGCGGACAACCCCAAGCCCGCGCATCCGGACCCGGCGGCCTGGGACAAACGGGTGCACGGCAACGCGGATCCCGGCCGGCCCGTCAACCTCCACGTCCGGGCCGCCGGCTCGCCGGGCTGGCGTTATGCGCTGTGCTTCCGGGACTGGCTGCGGGACGACGCGGCCGCCCGCGCCGACTACGTGGCGGAGAAGCGGCGCGCGGCCCGCCGGCACGGCGTGGACAAGTCCACCGCGGGCTACGCCGCGGACAAGGAGGACTGGTTCACGCACTACGCCGCGCCGCGGATGGAGGACTGGGCCCGCCGCACCGGCTGGCTGCCGCCGTCGTACGCCGCCGCCGGAGAACCCGGTACCGCCCAAAGCTGAATCCGGGCACGCTGTCCGGGGGCGGCGGTAGATTAGGTACATGAGCCTTGCCCAGGAAATCAACCGTGTTGTGGCGCCCTTTGAGGTCATCAGCGAGTTCCAGCCCGCGGGGGACCAGCCTGCCGCGATCGCGGAACTGACCGAGCGGATCAAGAACGGCGAGAAGGACGTGGTGCTGCTCGGCGCCACCGGCACCGGTAAGAGCGCGACGACGGCGTGGCTGATCGAGCAGGTCCAGCGCCCCACCCTGGTGATGGTGCAGAACAAGACGCTGGCCGCCCAGCTCGCCAACGAATTCCGCGAGTTGCTGCCCAACAACGCGGTGGAATACTTCGTCTCGTACTACGACTACTACCAGCCCGAGGCCTACGTGGCCCAGACGGACACCTTCATCGAGAAGGACTCCTCGGTCAACGAGGAAGTCGAACGGCTCCGGCACTCCGCCACCAACGCGCTGCTGACTCGGCGCGACGTGATCGTCGTGGCCACCGTCTCCTGCATCTACGGTCTCGGCACCCCGGAGGAATACATCGCCGGGATGGTGACGCTGCGCAAAGGCGCCGAAATGAACCGCGACGACCTGCTCCGGAAGTTCGTCTCCATGCAGTACGCCCGCAACGACATGGACTTCCACCGCGGCACCTTCCGGGTCCGCGGCGACACCGTGGAAATCATCCCGATGTACGAGGAACTCGCCATCCGGATCGAGTTCTTCGGCGACGAGATCGAGAACATCTACACCCTGCACCCGTTGACCGGGGAGGTCCTCCGGGAAGAGAACGAAATGTACGTCTTCCCCGCCTCGCACTACGTGGCGGGCCCGGAGCGGATGGCCCGCGCGATTAAGCGGATCGAGGACGAGCTGGCCGACCGCCTCAAGGTCCTGGAAAGCCAGAACAAGCTCGTGGAGGCCCAGCGGTTGCGGATGCGCACCACTTACGACTTGGAAATGATGCAGCAGATGGGATTCTGCAACGGCATCGAGAACTACTCCTCGCACATCGACGGCCGCGCCCGCGGGACCGCGCCGCACTGCCTGCTCGACTACTTCCCGGACGACTTCCTGCTGGTGATCGACGAATCCCACGTCACCGTGCCGCAGATCGGCGCCATGTACGAGGGCGACATGTCCCGCAAACGGAACCTCGTGGACCACGGCTTCCGGCTGCCCTCGGCGATGGACAACCGCCCGCTCAAGTGGGACGAGTTCCAGGAACGCGTGGGCCAGACCGTGTACCTGTCCGCGACCCCGGGCAAGTTCGAGCTCGGCAAGGCGGACGGTTTTGTGCAGCAGATCATCCGGCCCACCGGCCTGATCGATCCGGAGGTGATCGTCAAGCCCACCAAGGGCCAGATCGATGACCTGCTGGGCGAAATCCGCACCCGCACCGCGAAAAACGAGCGTGTCCTCGTCACCACGCTCACCAAGCGGATGGCCGAGGACCTCACCGACTACCTGCTCGGCCACGGCGTCAAAGTCGAATACCTGCACTCCGACGTCGACACGCTGCGCCGCGTGGAGCTGCTCCGCGAACTGCGGATGGGCGTCTTCGACGTCCTGGTCGGCATCAACCTGCTCCGCGAAGGCCTCGACCTGCCCGAGGTGTCCCTCGTGAGCATCCTGGACGCGGACAAGGAAGGCTTCCTGCGCTCCTCGACCTCGCTGATCCAGACGATCGGCCGTGCCGCCCGAAACGTGTCCGGCCAGGTGCACATGTACGCGGACAAGATCACCGACTCGATGGCCCACGCCATCGACGAAACGAACCGGCGCCGCGCCATCCAAGTGGCCTACAACACGGAGAAGGGGATCGACCCCCAGCCGCTGCGGAAGAAGATCGCGGACATCACCGACCAGCTCGCCAAGGACGACGCCGACACCCGCGAACTGCTGGCCAGCGCCGGCAAGGCCCGCGGCAAGGGCAAGGGCAGCTCCAAGGTCCGGGCCGACGGCCTCGCCGCCGCCCCGGCCGAGGACCTCGTGGGCCTGATCGAGCAACTGACCGAGCAGATGCACGCCGCCGCCGGCGAACTGCAGTTCGAGCTCGCCGCCCGGCTCCGCGACGAGGTGGGCGAGCTCAAGAAGGAACTGCGGCAGATGCAGTCGGCCGGGCACGCCTAAGGTAAAGTAGATCGAACGTAGGGGAGTATCCCAAGCGCTACGATCGTCAACACGCAGGGCACAGATGCCATGCCGGGCGTAGCGGGCAGCAAGGCGGCACCCGAGGGCAATGGCCCGGGTGCGGCGGCTAAGCCGGAGAGACTTACACCGCTTAGTTGTACCCTGCGAAAGGTATCTACGTGCCCGAACTTCCCCTCTGGTTCGAGATCGGCTCCTTCGTCGTTCTCGGCATCATCCTCGCCATCGACCTGCTTCTGGTGCTGAAGCGGCCGCATGAGCCCTCGATGAAGGAAGCCGGCCTCTGGGTCTCCTTCTACATCGCACTGGCGCTCGTCTTCGCCGGAGCCATGTTTCTGTTCACCGGCCCGGAATATGGGGGCCAGTTCCTCGCCGGCTGGGTGACGGAGTACAGCCTGAGCATCGACAACCTGTTTGTCTTTATCATCATCATGGCCCGCTTCTCGGTACCCCGTAAGTACCAGCAGGAAGTGCTGATGGTGGGCATCATCATCGCCCTGGTGCTGCGCGGCATCTTCATCCTGCTCGGCGCGATTGTGATCGAACAATTCAGCTGGGTCTTCTACATCTTCGGCGCGTTCCTGCTCTGGACCGCCTGGAAGCAGGCGCAGGACGAAGGCGAGGACGAGGAGGACAAGGAAAACCCGCTGATCGCCCGGATCCGGAAGGTCCTGCCGATGTCGGAGAAGTTCGACGGCGGCAAGCTCCGCACCGAGGTCGACGGCAAGAAGGTCTTCACCCCCATGCTGATCGTCTTCGTGACCATCGGCATGACCGACCTGCTCTTCGCAGTGGACTCCATCCCCGCCATCTTCGGCCTGACCCAGAGCGCGTTCATCGTCTTCACGGCCAACATCTTCGCCCTGATGGGCCTGCGGCAGCTGTACTTCCTGCTCGGCGGCCTGATGAACCGGCTCATCTACCTCAAGCACGCGCTCTCCGTCATCCTCGCCTTCATCGGCGTCAAGCTGGTGCTGCACGCCATGCACGTCAACGAACTGCCCTTCATCAACGGCGGCAAGCACATCGAATGGGCCCCCGAGATCCCCACCTACGTCTCGCTGGGCGTGATCATCGGCACCATCATCATCGCGGTCGTCGCCAGCCTGGTCAGCTCCAAGGCCTCCAAGGCGAAGCTCGACGCCCGGCTCGAAGAGGACTCCCGCAAGAGCCTCACCGACGCCGAGTAGCCGGCAGGACCGGCTCCGTCAGGCCCGCGGCGCGGCCGCCGGCGGTCCGGGCACCGGCTAAGCTCGGAGCGTGAAAATCTTTGATGCCGCCACGGCGGCCGGTACGGCGCTGCACCCGCAACGGGTGCAGCGCCGTACCGTTGTTGTGCTCAGCGCCGCCCAGCTCCTCAGCGGGGTGGGCAGCGGGGCCAGCCTGTCCGTCGGCTCGCTGCTGGCCGTCCAGCTCGCCGGCTCCAACGCCTGGGCGGGTTCAGTCACCACCACCATGACGCTGGCGGCGGCGCTGACCGCCCTGCCGCTGGCCGGGCTGGCCGGCCGGCGCGGGCGCCGTGCTGCCCTGGTGACCGGGCTGCTCGCCGCGATGACCGGCGCCCTGCTGGTCATCCTGGCCACCGTCACCGGCGCCTTCCCGGTCCTGCTGCTCGGCGCCGCCCTGCTGGGCCTCGGCACGGCGGCGAACCTGCAGGCCCGCTTCGCCGCCGTCGACCTCGCCGACCCCGAGCACCGGGGACGCTCGCTGGCGATCGTGGTCTGGGCCGTGACGGCCGGGGCCGTGGCCGGGCCCAACCTGATCCAGCCCGGCGCGCTCGTGGGGCAGGCGCTGGGTCTGCCGCCGATCTCCGGGCCCTTCGTGTTTTCGACGGCGGGACTGGCCCTCGCCGCGCTGCTGCTGCTGATCGGGCTCCGCCCCGATCCGCTGCTGCTGGCCGCACGGCTCCGCGGCGCCGCCGAGGAACCGGCGAAAGGGACCACGGGACGCCGGGGAAGGCACGCGCTGCGGAACGGCCTGCGCGCGGTCCGGGCAGCACCCCGCGCCCGGCTGGCACTGCTCGCCGTCGTCGCCGCGCACGGCTGCATGGCCGCCGTGATGTCGATGACGCCGCTGCACCTGCAGCTGCTCACCGAAGGCCCGCTGGCCGGGCACCCCGCCGGGCACGCGCACGCCGCCAGCACGGACGTCTTTGTGCTGATCGGCTTCACCATTTCGCTGCATATCGCCGGGATGTACGCCCTCTCACCCGTGATGGGGTGGCTCACCGACCGGGTGGGCCGGCTCCCGGTGATCCTGCTGGGCCACGGGCTGATCCTGCTGGCCGTCTGCGTCGCCGGCTTTGGCCAGGGTCAGCCGGTGCTGGTTACGACCGGGCTGGTGCTGCTGGGACTTGGCTGGTCCGCGGCCACCATCGCCGGGTCCACGCTGCTCGCGGAGAGCGTCGCTCCCGGGGACCGGGTCCTGGTCCAGGGCGTGTCCGACACCCTGATGGGCGTGGCCGGGGCCGTGGGGTCGGGCTTCGCCGGCCTGGTGATGAGCGGAATCGGCTACCAGGGGCTGAACCTGCTCGCGGCCGCCGTAGCCGCCGCGGTGTTCGGGGTCGCGCTGCCCGCGGCCATCCGGTCCCGCCGCAGCACGGAACCGGCCGCCGGCTAAGGACGCACCCGGGCCGCCGGCTAAGGGCCCGACGCCGCGAACCCCGGGCCGGTCAGGCCCGGGCGGCGCGGGCCATGCCGAGCAGGCGGCCGAAGATGGCCTCGCCGTCGTCTGCAATGCCGTCGTGGTGGAACTCATCCGTCTCCCACACCTGCAGGCCGCACACGGCGGCGGCGGTCTCCAGTGAGAGCTCCCGGTCCACGTAGATGTCGTCGCTGTACACGGCGGCCGCCACCGGCACGCTGTTCAGGGCCAGCCGCTGTGGGTCGTAGAGCCGTTTCCAGTCGTCCTTCTCGGCGAGCAGCTGTGCCACCGTGCGGAGGGGGCGCAGCGCCGGGTCCTGGTCGAAGTACCACGGGTAGACCATCTCGCCGGTCAGCAGGGGAGCGGCGGTGTCCGGGCGGAACTCCGGGAAGTCCTGGAGCACCCGCAGCGCCGCCCAGTCGGTGGCCTCGCCCTGGCCGTAGATCGATTCGTGCATCAGCGCGTACAGCGGGTTGGAGGCCCGGGACACGAGGCCGCGGACCTGTTCCAGGAACCCGTCGGAGAGCCGGTCGCCGTCGGGCGTGCTGACGAACGCGTCCTCGAGCAGGTGGTGCAGCCCGTCGACGCGGGTGTTGCCGCCAAGGTAGGAGCCCACCATCTGGAACCGTTCCACGGTGAGCCGGCTGCCGTCGGGCAGGAGTTCCTCCGCCTCGCGCAGGTGTCGGGCGATCCGGTTGACCTGCTCCCGGTCCTGCGGGTACCAGCCGAAGTATTCGGCGTTGCGGGCCGCCACCCGCGCGAACGTCGCCTGGTAGACCCGGTCCGCGGGGCCGGTCAGGGGCGGCAGGCCGCCGGTGATCAGCGCCTCGTGCAGGCCCTCGGGGGCGAAGGACAGGTAGCTCAGGGCGCAGAAGCCGCCGTAGCTCTGCCCGTAGATGGTCCAGGGGGCGGCGCCGAGGGCCCGCCGGATCGCTTCGGCGTCGGCCACGATCGAGTCGGCCCGGAAATGCTCCAGGTACTGCGCCTGGTCCAGTTCGCTGCCGCGCAGGGGCAGGGTGCGGCGGTCGATGGGGGAGGAGAGCCCGGTGCCGCGCTGGTCCAGCATCAGGATGCGGAAGTCCTTTGCCGCGGCCTTGCTCCAGCCGCCCAGGGCCGGGAAGCGGTTGCCCCGCCCGCCCGGGCCGCCCTGCAGGTACAGCAGCCACGGCAGGTCCGCGGCGGCCTCCACGCTGTGGTCCGCGGAGACGTACTCCCGGGCGAAGACCGTGATCGTCTCGCCGGCGCCGCCGAAGTGGTCCAGCGGGACCTCGAAGTAGTGCTCGGCGGTCCGCATGCCGCGGTAGTCGTGCCTGGCTTTGACGATGTGCGGCACCCCGGCCGTCGTGGCCGCCGCGGTTGCCGCGGTTGCCGCGGTTGCCGCGGTGTCAGCCACGGGCTGCCGCCGTCCGGTCGCCGCCGAACGCCGCCAGGGCCTCGCCGGTGAGCCGGAACGTGGACCATTCGTCCATCGGGGCGGCGCCAAGGTTCCGGTAGAAGGCGATCGAGGGTTCGTTCCAGTCCAGCACGCTCCACTCCACCCGGGCGTAGCCGCGGTCCACGGCGGTCGCGGCCAGGTGCTGCAGCAGCGCCTTGCCGTGCCCGGCGCCGCGGGCCTCCGGCATCACATAGAGGTCCTCGAGGTAGATCCCGTGCACGCCCTCCCAGGTGGAGTAGTTCAGGAACCACAGCGCGAAGCCCTGCACGGCCCCGGCCTCGTTCTCGGCCATGGTCGCGTAGACCCGCGGGTTGTCGCCGAACAGCACCTCCGTGAGCATTTCGGGGGTATTCCGGACGGCGTCCGGCTCCTTCTCGTAGACGGCCAGGTCATGGATCATCTGCAGGATGGCGGGGACGTCGTGGGCGGTGGCCGGGCGGATTACACTCATGACCGCAAGTTTACTAGCGGCTACAGCCGGTTCACGTCGGTCACGCGGACGACGGCGGTGCCGGTCTCGTCCGAGGCGGCCAGGTCCACCTCGGCAGAGATGCCCCAGTCGTGGTTCCCGGCCGGGTCGTCGAAGATCTGCCGGACCTTCCAGGTGCCGGGTTCCTCGGTGATGATCAGGAGCCCGGGCCCGCGGGCATCCGGGCCGGTGCCGATGTCCTGGTGCTCCTCGAAGTAGTCGTCGAGCGCGTCCTCCCAGCGCTCCGCGTCCCAGCCGGAGCCGCCGTCGAGCTCGCCCAGGGCGGTGGCGGCCTCGTCGGCGAACAGCTCCACCCTGCGGAACATCTCGTTGCGGACCATCACCCGGAAGGCCCGGATGTTGGAGGTCAGCGACGGCGGCGGGGGCGGCGGCGCGTCATGCGGGGTCGGGGCGGCGCCGGAGGTAAGTTCCTCCCACTCGTCCAGCAGGCTCGAGTCCACCTGCCGGACCAGCTCGCCGAGCCACGCGATGAGGTCCTCGAGGTCCTCACGCAGCGCGTCCTGCGGCACGGTCTGCCGGAGCGCCTTGAAGCCGTCGGCCAGGTAGCGCAGCACAATGCCCTCGGACCGGGCCAGGCCGTAGAACTGCACGAACTCGCCGAAGTTCATGGCCCGTTCGTACATGTCCCTGATCACGGACTTGGGGGCGAGTTCGAAATCGCCGATCCACGGGGCGGCCTTGCGGTACACCTCGAACGCCTCGCCGAGGATCTCCGCGAGCGGCTGCGGGTACGTGACGTCCTCCAGCATGGCCATCCGCTGGTCGTAGTCGATCCCGTCGGCCTTCATGGCGGCGATCGCCTCGCCGCGGGCCTTCTTCTGCTGCGCGGAGAGGATCTGCCGCGGTTTCTCCAGCGTCGACTCGATCACCGAAACGACGTCGAGGGCGTACGACGGCGAATCCGGATCCAGCAGCTCGAGGGCCGCGAGGGCGAAGGGGGACAGCGGCTGGTTCAGGGCGAAGTTGGCCTGCAGGTGCACGGTGAGGCGGACACTGCGGCCGTCCGGGCCCTGCTCCGCCGGCGGGATCCGCTCGACGACGCCGGCTGCGAGCAGCTCCCGGTAGATGCCCAGGGCCTTTTTCATCAGCCGCAGCTGCGCGGCGCGGGGCTCATGGTTCTCTGTCAGCAGCCGGCGCGCGGCCTTGAACGGGTCGCCGGGGCGCTCCATCAGGTTCATCAGCATCGCGTGCGTCACGGTGAAGCTGGAGACCAGCGGGTCCGGCACCGATTCCACCAGCCGCTTGTAGGTGGGTTCGCCCCAGGAGACAAAGCCCTCCGGCGGCTTCTTCTTGACCACCTGGCGCAGCTTCTTCTGGTCGTCGCCGAACTTCGCCGTCGCCTTGGCCATCGCCTTGACGTTCTCGATCACGTGCTCGGGGGCCTGGACCACCACGGTCCCGGCGGTGTCGTAGCCGGCCCGGCCTGCCCGGCCCGCGATCTGGTGGAACTCGCGGGAGTTCAGCGGCCGGGTGCGGACGCCGTCGTACTTGCTGAGCGCCGTCAGCAGCACCGTGCGGATGGGGACGTTGATGCCGACGCCGAGCGTGTCGGTGCCGCAGATGACCTTGAGCAGGCCGGCCTGGGCCAGCTGCTCGACGAGCCGGCGGTACTTGGGCAGCATCCCGGCGTGGTGCACGCCGATGCCGTGCCGCACCAGCCGGTTGAGGGTCTTGCCAAAACCGGCGGCGAAGCGGAACCCGGCGATCAGCTCCGCGATTTTGTCCTTTTCCTCCCGGGTGCAGACGTTGATGCTCATCAGGTTCTGCGCCCGGTCGATCGCCTCAAGCTGGCTGAAGTGGACCACGTAGACGGGCACCTGCTTGGTGGACAGCAGCTCCTCGAGCGTCTCGTGCACGGGGGTCTGCTGGTAGTAGAAGTGCAGCGGGATGGGCCGCTCGGCCGAACTGACGGTCGTCGTCGGGCGCCCGGTGAGCTCGCTGATGCCCTCCTCGAACCGGCTGACGTCGCCGAGGGTGGCGGACATCAGCAGGAACTGGGCCTGCGGCAGCTCCAAGAGCGGCACCTGCCACGCCCAGCCGCGCTGCGGGTCGGAGTAGAAGTGGAACTCGTCCATGATGACCGTGCCGAGGTCCGCGGCCGCTCCCTCGCGCAGGGCGACGTTCGCCAGGATCTCGGCCGTGCAGCAGATGATCGGCGCGTCCTGGTTGACGCCGGAATCACCGGTGATCATGCCGACGTTCTCGGCGCCGAAAATCTCGCACAATGCGAAGAACTTCTCCGACACCAGGGCCTTGATCGGGGCGGTGTAGTAGCTCCGGGCGCCGCGGGCCATGGCTTGGAAATGCGCCGCGATGGCCACCAGCGACTTCCCCGACCCTGTCGGCGTCGCCAGAATGACGTTGGAACCCGCCGCGAGCTCCATCACGGCCTCGTCCTGCGCGGCGTACAAGGCCAACCCGCGGCTCTCCGTCCACTCGACAAACCGCGTGTAGAGCTCATCCGGGTCAAGGCCGGTCCTGCCGGGGACGCGGGCGGCCGGGGCGGGGAGCTGATCTACGAGTTTCATTGCCTTCCAGCTTAGTGGGCCGCCGGACGGCCGGCGGCGGTCATAAGCGGTCCCACGCCATTGCTTGACCTTTCAACTTTCTGAGCGTATGTTGGTTGTAGCTTCAACTAAACATTTCACCACCCGGCAGAACAGACCCTGATGAAAACCCTCCTGGCCCGCATCTTTGGAAAGAAGAACCCCATGACTGACATCACCATCATCGGCAACGGCAACATGGCCCGTGGCATCGCGACCACCGCCCTCGCCGCCGGCCGCAGCGTTGAAATCCTCGGCCAGGACGCCGCCAAGGCCCAGGCGCTGGCGGCCGAGCTCGGCGCTGGCGTCGCCTTCGGCAGCACCGCCGACGTGCCGCAGGGCGGCATCGTCGTCCTGGCCGTCCCCTTCGCCGCCGCCACATCCGTGGTGAGCAACTACGGCGAGGCCCTGGCCGGCAAGACCCTCGTTGACATCACCAACCCGGTGAACTTCGAGACCTTCGACTCCCTGGTCGTCGGCCCGGACACCTCCGCCGCCGAGGAAATTGCCCGTCTTGCCCCCGCCGGCGCCCACGTGGTGAAGGCTTTCAACACGACCTTCGCCGGAACCTTGCTTGCCGGCCAGTCCGGCGGCCAGCCGCTGGACGTCTTCATTGCCGGGGACGACGCCGCCGCCACCGGCGCGGTCAGCAGCTTTGTCGAGGCCGCCGGGCTGCGCCCGCTCGTCGTCGGCCCGCTCAAGCGGTCCCGGGAACTCGAGGGCTTCCAGTTCGTCCTGATGACCCTCCAGGCCAACCCCGAGTTCTCCGACTTCAACTGGGACACCGGACTGAAGGTCACCAACTAAATGGAAACCACCTTCACGGATCCCGTGGTGGCGACTGCCGGCTCGTCCGACCCGGCGGCGCCGCTGGTGGTACTGCTGCACGGCCGGGGCTCCAATGAACGGGAAATCCTTGGCCTAGCCGACCGGCTGCCCTCCGGGCCGGCCTACGCTGCTGTCCGGGCGCCGATCGCCGAGGGCGGCGGCTATGCCTGGTTCGCCAACCGCGGCATCGGCCGCCCGGTCGCTGAATCCCTGGCCGGCACGATGTCCTGGTTCCGGACCTGGCTCGATACGGTCGCTCCCGACGGACGGCCGGTCGTGCTGGTCGGCTTCAGCGGCGGCGCGGCCTTCGCCGGCGGCCTCCTGCTCGCCGACCCGGCACGATTTGCCGGCGCGGCCATCCTCTACGGGACTCTGCCGTTCGACGCCGGTGTGCCCGTCGCCGCGGGGCAGCTGGCCGGCGTCCCGGTCTTCGTCGCCCACGGTGAGCAGGACCGGGTGATTCCCCCTGAGCTGCTGGCGCGCACCTGGCAATATCTGCTGGCGGAATCCGGGGCCGCCGCGCATTCCCGGCGCGACCCGGGCGGCCACGGCATCACCGGCCAGACCCTTGCCGAGCTGGAGACCTGGATCCGGGGGCTGGCCGCGGCGTAACCCCGCCCGAGGCGCCGGCGGCACGGTCCGCCGGCGCCGCGGGGTTAGGCTTCGCCTGAGAGTCCACGGGTGAAGCGGAGGAAATGCGTGAAGTGGGATCCAGCCAGCTACGTGCAGTTCGGCGACTACCGGGACAGGCCGTTCTTCGACCTGACCGCACGCATCCGCGCCGCCGCGCCGCGGCACGTCGTCGACCTCGGCTGCGGGCCCGGCAACCTCACCGCCACCCTGGCCGCACGCTGGCCCGGGGCGGCGGTGGAGGGGCTCGATTCCTCCGCCGAGATGCTCGCGCAGTCCGGCGCCTTTTCCGCCGGCGCCGCGAACCTGACCTTCGGCCTGGCGGACATCGCCGGGTGGCTGCCGGCGCCGGAGACCGACGTCGTCGTCACGAACGCCGCCCTGCAGTGGATTCCCGGGCACCGGGAACTGCTGCGCCGCTGGCTTGGAGCGCTGCGGCCGGGCGCCTGGTTCGCCCTCCAGGTGCCGGGCAACTTCCATGCCCCGTCGCACACCCTGATGCGCGCCCTGGCCGGCACGGACGCGTGGTCAGCCCGCCTTGCCGGCGTGCTCCGCCACGAGGACGTGGTGGCCGAGCCCGCCGACTACCTTGAGCTGATGCTCGACGCCGGCTGCGACGCCGATGCCTGGGAGACCACCTACCTGCAGCTCCTGCCGGGAACCGACCCCGTGCTCGACTGGGTGCGGGGCACCGGGCTGCGCCCGGTGCTGGACGCGCTCACGGCCGCGGAGGCCGCGGCGTTCGAAGCGGAGTACGCGCGGGCGCTCCGCGAGGCCTATCCGCCCGGCCCGCACGGAACGGTGTTCCCGTTCCGGCGGATCTTCGCCGTTGCCCAGAAGCGCGGCCAAACCCCCCGGCCGGCACCGCCATCCGGCGCCGCGCCTTCCGGAAGATTCCCGGACTCCCGCCGTTTTGACGGATGTGACACGCCGTGTGACAACAGGCGGTGTGTCGTGGGCATACAATGACAAAGCGGTCTGGGGGCGGCCGCCGTCTGTTCCGGATCCGAGCCCTGTTCTGATGATGGAGGTTCGGTGCTCTTAAACCTGATCGGGAGGCTGCTCGCCGCCCACAGGATGACCGTCCTGGCCATCATCTGCCTGCAACTTGTGCAGACCGCGGCGAACCTGATGCTCCCCACCCTGAACGCTGCCATCATCGACGACGGCATCGTCGCCGGCAACACGCCGGTGATCCTGCGGCTGGGCGTTGCGATGGCCGGGGTTGCCGCACTCCAGGTGGGCGCCGCGATCGCCGCCGGCTACCTCGGAGCGGTGGTCGCCATGCGCGTCGGCAGGGAACTGCGCGAGGAGCTGTTCGCCAGGGTGCAGACACTCTCGTCGCAGGAGGTCGGGGTGTTCGGGGCGCCCAGCCTCGTCACCCGGGCCACCAACGACGTCACCCAGATCCAGAACCTCACGGTCCTCGCCTTCACCATGCTCGTCGCCGCGCCCGCCAGCTTCATCGGCGGCATCGCCCTCGCCCTGCACCAGGATCTCGCCCTGACCGGGATTGTGGTGGCCGTTATCCCGGTCCTCGCCGTGATCATGTTCCTGATCGTGCGCCGCCTGATTCCGCTCTACCGGCAGGGCCAGACGCTCATCGACCGGATCAGCCGGGTGCTCCGCGAGCAAATCATCGGCGCCAACGTCATTCGCGGCTTCGTCCGGCAGGACCACGAGATCCGCCGCTTCGACGCCGCCAACAAGGACCTCACCCGCAACAACCTGGACTCCGCGCTGCTGGTGGCCCGAATGAATCCGCTGATCATGGTGGTGGTGAATCTGTCCTCGGTCGCTGTGGTCTGGTTCGGCGGCCACCGGATCCAGTCCGGCGAGATGCGGCTCGGGGCCCTGACCGCGTTCATCGCGTACATCCTGCAGATCCTGATCGCCATCATGATGGCGATGTACGTTTTCACCACGGCCCCGCGGGCGGCGGCCTGCGCCGAGCGCATCCAGGCCGTCCTGGACACCGAGCCGTCCATCGACGGGCCGGCCGCCGGGCACGGGCTCGCGGTCCCGGACAAAGCAGCGCCGGATGGCCCGCCGCCGGACAGGCCCGTTCCGGACGGCACCGTGGAGTTCCGCGACGTCGCCTTCGCCTACCCCGGGGCCGAGGCGCCGGTCCTGGCCGGCGTCACGTTCACCGCGCGCCCCGGCACCACCACGGCCATCGTCGGGGCCACCGGCAGCGGCAAGACCACGCTGCTGAACCTGCTGCCGCGTTTCATCGACCCGACGGAAGGAACTATCAGCGTCGGCGGCCGCGAAACCCGTTCGCTGCCGCTGGCGTCGCTGCGGGAGCGGATGGCCGTGGTGCCCCAACACTCCTACCTGTTCTCGGGCACCCTCGCGGAAAACCTGCGGATGGGCCGGCCCGACGCCGGCGACGGGGACCTGTGGCGGGCACTCGAAACCGCCCAGGCCGCGGAGTTCGTCCGGGAGCTGGACGGCGGACTCGACGCCCCGGTCAGCCAGGGCGGCACCAACTTCTCCGGCGGCCAGCGCCAGCGCCTGTGCATCGCCCGGGCCCTGCTCCGGCCCGCCCCCGTCTACGTCTTCGATGACAGCTTCTCCGCCCTCGACTACGGCACCGACGAGCGGCTCCGCGCCGCGCTGGAACCGCTGCTGCGGAGCGCCACGGTGCTGGTGGTGGCCGAGCGTGTGTCCACCATCGTGGACGCCGGACTGATCCTGGTGCTCGAGGACGGCCGGCTGGTGGCGCAGGGCACCCACAAGGAGCTGTTGGCGACCTCGCGCACCTACCAGGAGATCGCCGCCTCCCAGCTGGTCCTTGAGGAAACCGCGTGAGCGCCGCGTTCCCCGCCGCCGCCGGGACCGCCGCCAAATGGCGGGCCGCCGGAAGGCTGCTCGGGCTGCTGCGGCCGGTGCGCGCCCGGATGGCCGGGGTCATCGCCGCGACCTGCGGCTTCGCCGCGCTGAACGTGGCCGCACCCAAATACCTCGGTGACGCCACCGACGTCGTGGTGGAAAGTGTGGTGCGCGGCGAGTTTGACGAGACGAAACTTGGCCGGCTGCTGCTCGCGGTGGCGCTTATGTACCTGGGCGCCTCGCTGTTCAGCTGGATCCAGGGCGCCCTGACCGCGACGGCCGTGCAGCGGCTCAGCTACGGCCTCCGCGCCTCCGTGGAGCACAAGCTGCACCTGCTGCCTTCCAGCCACTTCGACGACCAGCACCGCGGCGACGTGCTCAGCCGTGCCACCAACGACGTCGACAACGTCTCGCAGGCCCTGAACCAGTTGCTCAACCAGCTCATCATGTCGGTCCTCATGCTCACCGGCGCCCTGGCCATGATGACCTGGCTGTCCCCGCTGCTGGCCCTCGTTGCCCTGGCCTCGGTCCCGGTCTCCACCGTGATCACCGTGCTCGTGGCGCGGAGGTCCCAGGCCCACTTCACCGAGCAGTGGGCCAGCACCGGCGATCTGCATTCACATCTGGAGGAGTTCTTCACCGGCCATGAGGTGATCAAGGCGTTCGGCCGGCAGCAGGCCGCCGCGGCCACCTTCCGGGAGGGCAACGAGCGGCTCTTCCGGGCGGCCGCGGGCGCCCAGTACCTGTCCGGCGTCGTGCAGCCGCTGATGATCTTCGTGTCCAATCTCAACTACATCGCGGTCGCGGTGATCGGCGCGCTCCAGGTCGCCGCCGGCACCATGACGATCGGCGGCGTCCAGGCGTTTATCCAGTTCAGCCGGCTCTTCAGCCAGCCGATGGGCCAGATCGGCGGCATGCTCACCCTGATGCAGTCCTGCGCCGCCTCCGCCGAACGGGTCTTCGCGCTGCTGGACGCACCGGAAATCCCCGCGGACGCCGCGCCCGCCGCCGCCGGCGGTGCGCGGGCGGCCGCCGCGCGGGCGGCCGCGGGGGAACCCGCCGCCACACCCGCGGGCCGGGTCACCTTCGAGGGCGCCACCTTCGGCTACACCCCGGGCGCCCCCGTGGTGCAGGACCTCACCTTCACCGTGGAACCGGGCCAGACCGTGGCGATCGTGGGCCACACCGGCGCCGGCAAAACCACCGTGGCCAACCTCCTGCTGCGCTTCTACGAACTGGACGCCGGGCGGATCACGGTGGACGGCGTGGACATCGCGGAGCTGCCGCGCGACGGGCTGCGGGCAACCATCGGCACCGTGATGCAGGACGCCTGGCTGTTCACCGGGAGCATCCGGGAAAACATCGAATACGGCCGGCCCGGCGCGGCCGACGCGGACATCACCGCGGCGGCGCAGGCGAGCCACGTGGACCAGTTTGTCCGGGCCCTGCCGGCCGGCTACGCCACCATGCTCGGCAACGACGGCGACTCGCTCAGCCGCGGCCAGCGCCAGCTCATCTCGATCGCCAGGGCGCAACTGGCCGGGCGCAGCATCCTGATCCTCGACGAGGCCACCAGTTCGGTGGACAGCCGCACGGAGGTGCAGATCCGGCAGGCGATGGCCCGGCTGAGGCAGGGCCGGACCAGCTTCGTGATCGCGCACCGCTTGTCCACCGTCCGCGACGCTGATCTAATTCTGGTCATGGACCACGGACGGATTGTAGAACAAGGGAACCACCAGGAACTGATGGCGGGGGAGGGCCTGTACACCGGCCTCTACCGCGCCCAGTTCGCCGGCCGCGAACAATTCGACGGTGTCCTGGAGCCCGAACTGTGACCGCGGCGGAGTCCGGGCTGGCCCGGTTTCCCGGTAACTGGAAACCCAACACTGGCAGCTCGGTGCCGCTGTTCGAACAGCTCCGGCTGAACATCATCGAACGGGCCGACGACGGGACGCTCGCGCCCGGCACCCGGCTGCCCGCGGTCCGCAGCCTGGCCGCCGACCTCGGCGTGGCGCCGCACACCGTGGCCCGCGCCTACAAGGAACTCGAGGCCGCCGGCGTCGTCGCGACCCGCGGCCGGAACGGCACCGTTGTGTGCGCCCGCGACGAGGCCTGGGGCTCACTGAGCGCGGCCGCCGCGGAATTCGCGGCCGCCGCTAAAGCCCAGGGCGCCAGCTTCGCGGAGGCCGTTCAACTGCTCGCCGCGGCGTACGACCGCCAATAGCACATCAGCCGCCCGAATAGATATTCGAAGAAGTTTTCGATTAGCATTGGAGGCGTGCCTAAAGCCGTAGCTGAAGAACCAGCCGTCGATGTCCAGCCTGCCGCCGCTCCGGTGAAGTCCGGAAAAGCGCCCGGCCCCCTGTCCTCCCGTTCGGCGTCGTCGGGCGCCGAGATTCTCCGCCCCGACCTGTCCCGGCTCGTGGTGAAGGGCGCGCGCGAACACAACCTGCGCAACGTCGATCTCGACCTGCCGCGCGACGCGATGATCGTCTTCACGGGCCTTTCCGGCTCCGGCAAGTCCTCGCTGGCCTTCGACACCATCTTCGCCGAGGGGCAGCGGCGCTACGTGGAATCACTCTCCGCCTACGCCCGCCAGTTCCTCGGCCAGGTGGACAAGCCCGACGTCGACTTCATCGAGGGCCTCTCGCCGGCCGTGTCGATCGACCAGAAGTCCACCAGCAAGAACCCGCGCTCCACGGTCGGCACCATCACCGAGATCTACGACTACATGCGCCTGCTCTGGGCCCGCGTCGGCCGCCCGCACTGCCCGGTCTGCGGCGAGCCCGTCACGAAACAGACCCCGCAGCAGATCGTCGACCAGCTGCTGGAACTGCCCGAGGGCACCCGGTTCCAGATCCTGGCCCCGGTGGTCCGCGGCCGCAAGGGCGAGTTCGTCGAACTGTTCAAGGAGCTCACCGCCAAGGGCTACTCCCGTGCCCGGGTGGACGACAAACTGATCCAGCTGAGTGAGCCGCCCAAGCTGGGCAAGCAGTTCAAGCACACCATCGAGGTGGTGGTGGACCGCCTGGTCGTGAAGGAGGGCATCAGCCAGCGCCTCACCGACTCGGTGGAGACCGCCCTGGGCCTGGCCGAGGGCCGTGTCCTGGCCGAATTCGTCGACCTCGAGGCGGACGACCCGGAGCGGATCCGGGCCTTCTCCGAGCACCTCGCCTGCCCCAACGAGCACCCCCTCGCGATCGACGAGATCGAACCCCGCTCGTTCTCCTTCAACAACCCGTTCGGCGCCTGCTCCGCGTGCAGCGGCATCGGCACCAAACTCGAGGTCGACGAGGAACTCCTGATCCCCAACCCCGAGCTCTCCCTCGCCGAAGGCGCCATCGCGCCCTGGTCGCTCGGCACCGCCACCACGGAATACTGGAACCGGCTCCTCGGCGGCCTGGCCAAGGAACTCGGCTTCAAAATGACCACGCCCTGGGAGAAGCTCTCCGCCGAGGCGCGGCAGACCGTGCTGCACGGCAAGGACCACAAGGTGGTGGTGCAGTACCGCAACCGCTTCGGCCGGGAACGCAAGTACAGCACCGGCTTCGAAGGTGTGGTCCAGTACGTGCACCGCAAGCACACCGAAACGGACTCGGACTCGGCCCGGGACCGCTACGAGGAGTACATGCGGCAGGTTCCGTGCCCGGCCTGCAACGGCGCCCGGCTGAACCCGGCATCGCTGTCGGTCCTGATCAACGGCAAGTCCATTGCCGAGGTCGCCGCGCTGCCGATGCGCGAGTGCGCGCACTTCCTGGACAGCCTGGTCCTCACCGGCCGCGAGGCGCAGATCGCCCACCAGGTGCTCAAGGAAATCCAGGCCCGGCTGACCTTCCTGCTCGACGTCGGCCTGGAGTACCTGAACCTGGAACGGCCCTCCGGCACCCTGTCCGGCGGGGAGGCGCAGCGCATCCGCCTGGCCACCCAGATCGGCTCCGGCCTCGTGGGGGTGCTCTACGTCCTCGATGAGCCCTCGATCGGCCTGCACCAGCGCGACAACCGGCGCCTGATTGAAACCCTCACCCGGCTCAGGGACCTCGGCAACACCCTGATCGTGGTCGAGCACGACGAGGACACCATTCACGAAGCGGACTGGGTGGTGGACATCGGACCGGGCGCCGGCGAGCACGGCGGCATGGTGGTGCACTCCGGGTCCTATCAGGACCTGCTGAAGAACACCGAGTCCCTGACCGGGGACTACCTCTCCGGACGGAAGTCCATCGAGGTCCCCAAGAAGCGGCGCAAGTACGACAAGAAGCGCGAGCTGAAAGTCGTCGGCGCCAAGGAAAACAACCTCCTCAACGTCGACGCCGCCTTCCCGCTGGGCCTCTTCACCGCCGTCACCGGCGTCAGCGGCTCCGGCAAGTCCACCCTGGTCAACGAGATCCTCTACAAGGTCCTCGCCACCAAGCTCAACGGCGCCAAGCAGGTCGCCGGGCGGCACAAGGCCGTGCAGGGCCTCGAACACCTCGACAAGGTGGTGCACGTCGACCAGAGCCCCATCGGCCGGACCCCGCGCTCCAACCCCGCCACCTACACGGGCGTGTTCGACCACATCCGCAAACTCTTCGCCGAGACCACCGAGGCAAAGGTCCGGGGCTACCAGCCCGGCCGGTTCTCCTTCAACGTCAAGGGCGGCCGCTGCGAGGCGTGCTCGGGCGACGGCACCCTGAAGATCGAGATGAACTTCCTGCCGGACGTGTACGTGCCCTGCGAGGTCTGCCACGGTGCCCGGTACAACCGCGAAACGCTCGAAGTGCACTACAAGGGCAAGACCATTGCGGACGTGCTGAACATGCCGATCGAGGAGGGCGCCGAGTTCTTCGCCGCGTTCTCACCGATCGCCCGGCACCTCAAGACGCTCGTCGACGTCGGACTCGGCTACGTCCGCCTCGGCCAGCCCGCCACCACCCTCTCCGGCGGGGAGGCCCAGCGCGTCAAGCTGGCCGCGGAACTGCAGAAGCGCTCCAACGGCCGCAGCGTCTACGTCCTCGACGAGCCCACCACCGGCCTGCACTTCGAGGACATCCGCAAGCTGCTGATGGTCCTCCAGGGCCTGGTGGAAAAGGGCAACACCGTGATCACGATCGAGCACAACCTCGACGTCATCAAGAGCGCCGACTGGATCGTGGACCTCGGGCCCGACGGCGGTTCCGGCGGCGGCCGGATTGTCGCCTCCGGCACGCCGGAGCAGGTCGCCAAGTCCAAGGAAAGCCACACGGCGGCGTTCCTCGCGGACATCCTGGGCTGAACCGGAGCGGATGGCGGACGCATTCCCTGATCTATTCCTGACGGGGCATGAAAGTTTCTGCCATCCGCGCCGGCGTGAGAAACTACTCCGGTGACGCCTACACCCGTGCCCGTGATCTTGGACCTTGACGGCGGTGTCGACACTGAACGGGCAGCAATGGTGGGCGACCGGAACCAGGACGTCGCCGGGGCGGCTGCCAACGGACCCGCCTGCATCGGCGTAGGCTGGGGTTTTGCGCCCGACGGCGAACTGCACGCGGCCGGCGCCGTCGAGGTCGTCCACACCACGCTGGCGCTGCACGCCACGATCACTAGACTCTCCGAATGCCCGGGGACCGAAGCCCTGAATGAGGTGCACACCATTGGCAATGTTTGACGCGATCCGCTGGACCACCCGCGGGCTCATTTCCTCGACCTGCCGTCCCACTGTGATCGGCCTCGAGAATGTGCCCAAGGAGGGCCCCTTCATCGTGGCGCCGAACCACCTCTCCTTCCTGGACAGCGTGATCGTGCAGGCTCTGATGCCGCGGCCGGTGGCGTTCTTCGCCAAGGCGGAATATTTCACCACCGGCGGAGCCAAGGGCCGGATGATGAAGTCCTTCTTCGAGGCCGTGGGCTCCATCCCGGTCGAACGCGGCGAACAGGCAGCCAGCGTCCAGGCGCTGAAGACCCTCCTGGACATCCTCGACGCCGGCAAGGGCGTCGGCATCTACCCGGAGGGCACCCGCTCCCGCGACGGCATCCTCTACCGCGGCCGCACCGGCGTCGGCTGGCTCGCCCTCACCACCGGCGCGCCGGTGATCCCGGTCGGGCTCATCGGCACCGAGAACCTGCAGCCGGCGGACAGCAACAAGGTCAAGCCGCAGCACTTCACCATGAAGGTGGGCGAGCCGCTCTACTTCGACAAGACCGGGCCGGACCACTCCCTCCCGGCGCGGCGCCAGGTCACGGACCGCATCATGGACGCGATCGCGGAACTGAGCGGCCAGCAGCGGGCCACCACGTACAACCAGAGCAAGAGCGTCGACTGATCAGCGCATCCGGAGCCGGGCCACGCCGGGACCGCGGCTGCGCCGGGCACCGGCCGGCTCAGTAGAATAGACCAGTGGCAAATCCAGCTAGTTACCGGCCCCAGACCGGGGAAATCCCGACCAACCCGGGTGTCTACCGCTTCCGCGACCCGCACGGCCGGGTCATATACGTGGGCAAGGCCAAAAACCTCCGCTCCCGGCTGAACTCTTACTTCGCCAACCCCGCCGGCCTGCTGCCCAAGACCCACGCGATGGTGCACACCGCCAGCAGCGTCGAATGGACGGTAGTGGGCAGCGAGCTGGAATCATTGCAGCTGGAATACACCTGGATCAAGGAATTCAAACCGCGGTTCAACGTGATGTTCCGCGACGACAAGTCCTACCCCTACCTGGCCGTCACGATGGGGGAGAAGTACCCCCGGGTGCAGGTGCTGCGCGGCGAACGGCGCAAGGGGACCCGGTATTTCGGCCCGTACACGGCCGGCGCCATCCGCGACACCATGGACACCCTGCTGCGCGTCTTCCCGGTCCGCAGCTGCAGCCCCGGGGTGCTCAAGCGCGCCGAAGCCAGCGGACGGCCCTGCCTGCTCGGCTACATCGACAAGTGCGCGGCCCCCTGCGTGGGCCGCATCTCCGCGGAGGACCACCGGGCCCTGGCCGAGGACTTCTGCGCCTTTATGGGCGGCGAAGCCAAACGGTTCGTGTCCCGGCTGGAGAAGGACATGGCCGCCGCCGTCGCCGAACTGGACTATGAACGCGCCGCCCGGGTCCGGGACGACATCGTCGCGCTGAAAAAGGTCTTCGAACGCAACGCCGTGGTCCTCGCCGAGGACACCGACGCGGACGTGTTCGCGCTGCACGAAGACGAACTCGAGGCCGCCGTCCAGGTCTTCCACGTCCGGGGCGGGCGGATCCGCGGCCAGCGCGGCTGGGTGGTGGACAAGGTCGAGGATTCCACCACCCCGGACCTCGTGGAACACCTGCTCCAGCAGGTCTACGGCGACGAGGCCGCCAGCCAGGGCCGGCTGCCCCGCGAGGTGCTGGTCCCGGCCGAGCCGAGCAACGCCGCCGAACTCGCCCAGTGGCTCAGCGGGCTGCGCGGCGCCCGGGTGGACATCCGCGTGCCGCAGCGCGGCGACAAGGCCGCCCTCCTCTCCACCGTGCGGGACAACGCCGAGCACGCGCTCAAACTGCACAAATCCCGGCGCGCCGGCGACCTGACCATGCGCTCCCAGGCGCTCCAGGAACTCCAGGAGGCGCTGGATCTGCCGGTGGCGCTGCTGCGGATCGAGTGCTTCGACATCTCGCACGTGCAGGGCACCAACGTCGTCGGTTCGATGGTGGTGGTCGAGGACGGCCTGCCCAAGAAGTCCGACTACCGGAAGTTCTCGGTCACCGGGGAAGCCGCCAACGACGACACCGCCGCGATGCACGACGTCCTGACCCGCCGGTTCCGGAACTACCTGCAGGAACAGGCCGACAAAACGGACCCCGGCGCCGCGCCCCTGGCTGCCGCCCAGGCCGCGGCCGTGGCCGCCGCGCCGGTCCAGGACACCACCACACCGGCGCCCAGGGCGAAGTTCGCCTACCCGCCCAACCTCGTCGTCGTCGACGGCGGCAAGCCCCAGGTGAACGCCGCGGCCCGCGCCCTGGCCGAACTCGGCATCGAGGACGTCTACGTCGTCGGACTCGCCAAACGGCTCGAGGAGGTCTGGCTGCCGGACAGCGACTTCCCGGTCATCCTGCCGCGCGCCTCGGCCGGCCTGTACCTGCTGCAGCGGATCCGCGACGAGGCGCACCGCTTCGCCATCACCTTCCACCGGCAAAAGCGCGGCAAGGCCATGACCGTCTCCGCACTCGACGGCGTCCCGGGCCTCGGCGACTCCAAGCGCAAGGCGCTGCTGAACCAGTTCGGCTCGGTCAAGAGCATCCGGGCGGCCAGCGTAGAGGAGCTGACTGCCGCCAAGGGGATCGGCCCGGCCCTTGCGGGCGCTATCGTGCGGCATTTTAGCGAGGATTCCGGCGCAGACGGGCCAGCGGCGCCGGCCATCAACATGACGACCGGGGAAATTCTCGAAACTTAGCCCGTGCCGGCAATCTTGGCTAGGGTAAGGAGCTGAGGTACGACGCGGCCGGCAGCCTGCTGCCCCGCGCGGCGGCCTTACGGCAGAGCAAACAGCAGAGATGGGGCAGCACTGATGGCAGAGTCAACGGCAGGATCCGGCGTGGAGGCGGACGGATTGACCCCCGTCAAGCCGGCAGACTCGGAACTGCTCGTGGTGACCGGGATGTCGGGGGCAGGCCGCAGCACCGCCTCGGACGCCCTCGAGGACCACGGCTGGTACGTCGTGGAAAACCTGCCGCCGCAGATGCTCGGAACCCTCGCGGAACTCGTCTCCCACGCCCCGCGGTCCATCTCCAAGCTGGCCGTCGTGGTGGATGTCCGCAGCAAGGACCTCTTCGCCGACATCCGCGCCGCACTGCGCAACCTCGAAGCCAGCGGCGTTACCTTCCGGGTGCTGTTCCTGGACGCCAGCGACGACGTCCTGGTGCGCCGCTTCGAACAGGGCCGGCGCCCGCACCCGCTGCAGGGCGGGGGGCGGATCCTGGACGGCATCGCCGCGGAACGCGAGCTCCTGCACGAACTGCGCGAATCCTCGGACATCGTCCTGGACACCTCCCCCCTCAACGTCCACGGCCTCGCGACCGCCATCACCGAACTGTTCAGCGAAACCGGCCCGGTGGCGCTGCGCCTGAACGTCATGAGCTTCGGCTTCAAGTACGGGCTGCCGGTGGACGCCAACTTCGTCGCCGACGCGCGCTTCATCCCGAACCCGCACTGGGTGCCGCAGCTGCGCCCGCACACCGGGCTGGACAAGGACGTCAGCGACTACGTGCTCGACGCCGAAGGCGTCAGTAACTTCGTGGAACGCTACGTGCTGGCGCTCGAACCGGTCCTGGACGGCTACCGGCGCGAAAACAAGCACTATGCGACCATTGCCGTCGGCTGCACCGGCGGGAAACACCGCTCCGTGGCCGTGGCCGTTGAACTCTCGCGCCGGCTGGCGCAGTACCCCCGGGTCACCGTCACCACCACCCACCGGGATCTGGGCCGCGAGTAATGGCGCTCCTGACCGGGCCCCTGCCCCTGGTACCGGCCGCCAGCGCGGCCTTCGCCGGCCAGCAGGACAAAGGCCCCTCCGTTGTCGCCCTGGGCGGCGGCCACGGCCTCTCCGCCTCGCTCTCGGCCCTGCGCCTGCTCACCTCGGAGCTGACCGCCATCGTCACGGTCGCGGACGACGGCGGATCCTCCGGCCGGCTCCGCGAAGAATACGGCGTCCTGCCGCCGGGGGACCTGAGGATGGCGCTGTCCGCGCTGTGCGACGACACCGACTGGGGACGAACCTGGCGCGACGTGATGCAGCACCGCTTCGAAGCCGGCAAGGGCCGGGGCGGCTCCCTCGACGAGCACGCCATGGGGAACCTGCTGATCGTGACGCTGTGGGAACTGCTCGGGGACACGGTCGCCGGCCTGCAGTGGGCCGGCGCGCTCCTGGGCGCCCGCGGGCAGGTCCTGCCGATGTCCACCACCCCGCTCACCATCGAAGGCCAGGCCCGGGTCTCCCGGCCCGACGGCACATCGGTGCTGGAGACGGTGAGCGGGCAGGCCAGGTGCGCCGTCGCCGGCCGGCTCGAGTCCGTCCGCCTGCTGCCCGAGTCCGCCCCCGCCTGCGTCGAAGCGCTGACCGCGATCGAACTCGCGGACTGGGTGGTCCTCGGCCCCGGCTCCTGGTACACCTCCGTCCTGCCGCACCTGCTCCTGCCGGAGATGCGAGACGCGCTCTGCAGCACCGAGGCGCGGCGCTGCCTCACGATGAACCTCGCCACGGACACCCGGGAGACCCTCGGGATGTCCGCCGCCGACCACCTGCGGGTGCTGCGGGAATACGCCCCGGAGTTCACCATCGACGTCGTCCTGGCCGACCCCGCGTCGGTGCCGGACTTCCCCGACTTCGAACGGGCCGCCGCAATGCTCGGCGCCGAGGTGGTCTTGGGTAAAGTAGGGGCGTCGAGCCGCCGGCCGATCCACGACCCGCTGCGTCTGGCAACGGCGTACCACGACATTTTCGGGAACAGGTAGGGAAAGGTGCCATGGCACTGACAGCATCAGTCAAGGAAGAACTTTCCCGGCTGGATATCAAGAAGTCCTCGGTCCGCAAGGCCGAGGTGTCCGCCATGCTCCGGTTCGCGGGGGGACTGCACATCATCTCCGGCCGGATCGTGATCGAGGCCGAGGTTGACCTCGCCTCGACCGCGCGCCGGCTCCGCGCCGCCATCGCGGAAGTTTACGGGCACCAGAGCGAGATCATCGTCGTCTCCGGCGGCGGTCTGCGCCGCGGCAGCCGCTACGTGGTCCGGGTGGTCCGCGACGGCGAGGCCCTCGCCCGCCAGACAGGCCTGCTGGACGCCCGCGGCCGGCCCGTCCGCGGCCTGCCGTCCGTCGTTGTGAACGGCTCCGCCGCCGACGCCGAAGCGGTCTGGCGCGGCGCGTTCCTGGCCCACGGTTCGCTCACCGAGCCCGGCCGGTCCTCCGCGATGGAAGTCACCTGCCCCGGCCCGGAGTCCGCCCTGGCCCTTGTCGGCGCCGCCCGCCGCCTCGGTATCCAGGCCAAGGCCCGCGAAGTCAGGGGAGTGGACCGCGTGGTGATCCGCGACGGCGACACGATCGCCGCGCTGCTGACCCGGATGGGCGCGCACGACGCGCTGATGGTCTGGGAGGAGCGCCGGATGCGCAAGGAAGTCCGCGCCACCGCGAACCGGCTCGCCAACTTCGACGACGCCAACCTGCGCCGCTCGGCCCAGGCCGCCGTCGCCGCCGGCGCCCGCGTGGACCGGGCGCTGGAGATCCTCGGCGACGACGTCCCGGACCACCTCAAGTACGCCGGCGAACTGCGGGTCGCGCACAAGCAGGCCAGCCTGGACGAGCTCGGCCGGCTCGCCGACCCGGTGATGACCAAGGACGCCATCGCCGGCCGGATCCGCCGCCTGTTGGCCATGGCGGACAAGCGGGCGCAGGACCTCGGCATCCCGGGGACCGAGGCCAACGTGACGCCGGAAATGCTGGACGAGTAGCCAGCGCCGGGGATCAGGGACAGAATCGGATCCAGCGCCCGGGAATACCGCGGCGCGGCCGGAGGCTATGACCACCGGATTCCCATCCACAAAACTTCCGGGTGTTGAACCATCCGGATGCACAATCCGAGAGTTAGCAAAACCGGACGAGCCGTCCACGACATTGGAGGATTTTGTGACCGAATACGTACTGCCAGAACTGGACTACGACTACGCCGCGCTGGAGCCGCACATCTCCGCGAAGATCATGGAGCTGCACCACAGCAAGCACCACGCGGCCTACGTCGCCGGCGCCAACAACGCCCTGAAGCAGCTGGCCGAGGCCCGCGAGCAGGGCGACTTCGCCAACATCAACCGCCTTTCCAAGGACCTTGCGTTCCACACCGGCGGCCACATCAACCACTCCGTGTTCTGGAAGAACCTCTCCCCGGACGGCGGCGACAAGCCCGAAGGTGAGCTCGCTGCCGCCATCGACGACGCGTTCGGCTCCTTCGACGCGTTCCGCGCCCAGTTCAGCGCCGCGGCCCTGGGCCTGCAGGGCTCCGGCTGGGGCTTCCTGGCCTACGAGCCGATCGGCGGCAACCTCGTCATCGAGCAGCTCTACGACCAGCAGGGCAACGTGGCACTCGGCACCACCCCGCTGCTGATGCTCGACATGTGGGAGCACGCCTTCTACCTCGACTACGTCAACGTCAAGGCGGACTACGTCAAGGCGTTCTGGAACATCGTGAACTGGGCCGACGTCGCCAAGCGGTTCGACGCCGCGCGCAAGAACGCCACCGGCCTGATCACCCTCTAAGGGGCGGCAACGCCGAAATATCGCTGTAACAAAGCTCACATTTCGGGCCGTTCGGCCCGGAACGTGGAAGACCCGCCCCCGCACTTGCGGGGGCGGGTCCAGTTAAACGTAAGATGGGTCACGGAAGGCGGTTAGCCTTCAGCAACGTGGCTGGTCGCCCTCCGATCTGGTAATCATCTCTGCCCAATGGCGTGCGGGATCTGTTAGTTGGCTTGAACGCCTACTCAACTAATCGTGCTTGAGAGAGCACCAAGGAGACTGAAAACGTGACGACACGTATTGGTATCAACGGCTTCGGCCGCATCGGCCGCAACTACTTCCGCGCCGCCCTCGCCCAGGGAGCAGACCTCGAGATCGTTGCCGTCAACGACCTCACCAGCCCGGAAGCCCTCGCCCACCTCTTCAAGTACGACTCCGTCGGCGGCCGCCTGGCCGAATCCATCGAGGTCAAGGACGGCAACATCGTCGTCGACGGCAAGACCGTGAAGGTCCTCGCCGAGCGCGACCCGGCCAAGCTGCCGTGGGGCGAGCTGGGTGTCGACATCGTGATCGAGTCCACCGGCTTCTTCACCAAGGCCGCCGACGCGCAGAAGCACATCGATGCCGGCGCCAAGAAGGTCCTGATCTCCGCCCCCGCCTCGGACGAGGACATCACCATCGTGATGGGCGTCAACGACGGCCTGTACGACAACGCCGCGCACCACATCATCTCCAACGCCTCCTGCACCACCAACTGCCTCGGCCCGCTCGCCAAGGTCGTCAACGACGCGTTCGGCATCGAGCGCGGCCTGATGACCACGATCCACGCCTACACCGCGGACCAGAACCTGCAGGACGGCCCGCACAAGGACCTCCGCCGCGCCCGCGCCGCCGCCATCAACATGGTCCCCACCTCCACGGGCGCCGCCAAGGCCATCGGCCTGGTCCTCCCCGAACTCAAGGGCAAGCTGGACGGCTACGCCATCCGCGTCCCCGTCCCCACCGGCTCCGCCACCGACCTCACCGTCACCGTCTCCCGCGAGACCACCGTCGAAGAGGTCAACGCCGCACTCAAGGCCGCCTCCGAGTCCGAAGAGCTCAAGGGCCTGCTGACCTACACCGACGAGCCGATCGTCTCCTCGGACATCGTCGGCGACCCGGCGTCGTCGATCTTCGACTCCGGCCTGACCAAGGTGATCGGTAACCAGGTCAAGGTTGTTTCCTGGTATGACAACGAATGGGGCTACTCCAACCGCCTCGTCGACCTCACGGAGCTTGTCGCGTCGAAGCTGGGCTAGGGTAAGACTCATGACATTCCACACCCTCGACGAATTGATCGCTGAAGGTGTCCGCGGGCGGTACGTTTTGGTCAGAAGTGACCTGAACGTGCCGCTCGACGGCTCTACAGTGACTGACGACGGCCGGATCAAGGCCTCCCTCCCGGTTCTGGCGAAGCTCACGGACGCCGGTGCCCGTGTGCTGGTCACGGCACACCTGGGCCGCCCCAAGGGCGCCCCGGACGAGAAGTACTCGCTCAAGCCGGCCGTTGACCGGCTGGCCGGTCTCGCCCCGTTCACAGTCACCCTGGCGGGCGACACCGTCGGCGGCTCAGCCAAGGAGCTCGCCGCTGCGCTGCAGGACGGCGAAGCCCTCGTCCTGGAGAACGTGCGCTTCGACGCCCGCGAAACGTCCAAGGACGACGCCGAACGCGGCGCCTTCGCTGACGAACTGGTAGCCCTCACCGGTGAGAACGGCGCCTTCGTGGACGACGCGTTCGGCGCCGTGCACCGCAAGCACGCCAGCGTCTACGACGTCGCCACCCGGCTGCCGTCCTACCAGGGCGACCTGGTCCGCACCGAGGTCGAGGTGCTGCGCAAGCTCACCACCGACACCCAGCGGCCCTACGTTGTGGTGCTCGGCGGCTCCAAAGTCTCCGACAAACTGGCTGTCATCGACAACCTGATCGGCAAGGCGGACACGATCCTGGTGGGCGGCGGCATGCTGTTCACCTTCCTCGCCGCTGCCGGCCACAAGGTCGCCGGCAGCCTGCTCGAAGACGACCAGGTCCCCGTCGTGCAGGACTACCTGAAGCGGGCCGCGGACGCCGGCACCGAGTTCGTTATCCCCACTGACGTGGTGGTGGCCGCCAAGTTCGCCGCCGACGCCGAGCACGAAACGGTCGCGGCCGACTCGATCGAGTCCAGCAGCTTCGGGTCCGCCGGCATCGGCCTGGACATCGGGCCGGACTCGGCGGCCGCGTTCGCGGAACGGATCAAGGGCGCCAAAACGGTGTTCTGGAACGGCCCGATGGGCGTCTTCGAGTTCCCCGCCTTCGCCGGCGGCACCCGGGCCGTCGCCCAGGCCCTGACCGAAACGTCCGCGTTCACGGTTGTGGGCGGCGGCGACTCCGCCGCCGCAGTCCGGACCCTTGGCTTCGCCGACGAGGCGTTCGGGCACATCTCCACCGGCGGCGGCGCCAGCCTGGAATACCTTGAAGGCAAGGAACTCCCCGGCCTGAGCGTCCTGGACCGCTAGGACCTCCAGCCGGCAGGGTGGCCGTCCCGCACGGCGGGCACCCCGCCGGCTTTTCACTGCTACGAACCTTTTGGAGATTACGTGACAACGTCAACCAACGGCAAGTTCGACCGCAAGCCCTTCATCGCGGGCAACTGGAAGATGAACATGGACCACGTCCAGGGGATCACCCTGCTGCAGAAGCTGGCCTGGACCCTGTCCGACGCGAAGCACGACTACAGCCGGGTGGAGGTTGCCGTTTTCCCGCCGTTCACCGACCTGCGCGGTGTGCAGACCCTCGTCCAGGGCGACGAGCTGGACGTCGCCTACGGCGGCCAGGACCTCTCGCAGTTCGACTCCGGTGCCTACACCGGGGACATCTCCGGGCAGTTCCTCGCCAAGCTCGGCTGCCGCTATGTCCTGGTGGGCCACAGCGAACGACGCACCATCCACCACGAGTCCGACGAGGTGCTCAACGCCAAGACCAAGGCGGCCTTCCGGCACGGCATCACCCCGGTGCTCTGCGTCGGCGAAGGCCTCGAGGTCCGCCAGGCGGGCACCCACGTCGAGCACACCCTCGCCCAGCTGCGCGCCGGCGTCGAGGGCCTCACCGCGGAGCAGGCCGCCGAGCTGGTCGTCGCCTACGAACCCGTCTGGGCCATCGGCACCGGGGAGGTCGCCGGACCGGAGGACGCTCAGGAAATGTGCGCCGCGATCCGGGCCGAGCTGGCCGGACTCTTCGACCCGTCGGTCGCCGCCAGGACCCGCCTGCTCTACGGCGGCTCGGTGAAGGCCAACAACGCGGCGTCGATCCTCAAGGAGCGCGACGTGGACGGATTGCTGGTCGGCGGTGCCAGCCTGGACGCCGCCGAGTTTGCTAATATTGTCAGGTTCGAGAGTCACCTGGTGACGGACTAGTCCGGACACAGCTTGTGGCCCCCGCAATCCCCTCTTCTGAAAGGCCGTCGTGGACGTTCTTCATGTCATCCTGCAGGTGCTGCTGGGCATCACCAGCCTCCTGCTGACCTTGCTCATCCTGCTCCATAAGGGTCGTGGCGGCGGTCTGTCCGACATGTTCGGCGGCGGCATGAGCTCCGGACTGAGCTCCTCGGGCGTTGCCGAGCGGAACCTCAACCGCTTCACGATCATCCTCGGCGTCACCTGGGGCGTCGTTATCATCGCCCTGGGCCTGCTGATGCGTTTCAGCGGCGGCGGCGACTCCTGACAGCGCCACGTCCCACAACTGCATAAGGGCCTTGCGGCCCTCCCCGCAACGGGGACTCCCGGAATACACTGTCGCTGGCAAACATCACCAGCCCAGTAGCCAGGAGTTCCCGATGCTGCATTCTGCTTCCGGATTCAGGGGCATCCGCGTTGGTGCCGTCGCCGGCGCCCCGGCCCGCCACGAACCCCTCGACGGCGGAGGCGCCGGGCAACCCCGGATCGCCGTCACCTACCGGTGCGCCAAAGGCCACGAAACGTCCCTCGTGTTCGCCAAACTCCCCGAAGAGCAGATCCCCGGCGTCTGGGACTGCCGGCGCTGCGGGGGCGCCGCCACCCGGGACGAAGCCCGGTTCGCGCTGGAGGACGAGCCCGCCGAGGGCTACAAAAGCCACCTCGAATACGTTAAAGAGCGGCGCTCCAGCCAGGACGCCGAAGACGTGCTGGCCGGAGCGCTGGAGAAGCTACGCGCCCGACGCGCCCTTCCGGACGAGCTGCTCGGGGACGCGTGAGGCCGCGTCCTCGTCGATCAGCCACAGGGTCTGGAAACGCCCGCGCGGCCCCGCCGCCGGCACCTGCACCGGGTTCGCCCCGGCCAGGGCCAGGCCCACGGCGCCGGCCTTGTCATCACCGGCCACCACCATCCACACCTCGTCCGCCGTGTTGATCGTCGGCAGCGTCAGTGAGACACGTGCCGGCGGCGGCTTGGGGGAGTTGTGGACACCGACGACGGTCAGGGCCTTCTCCCGGATGCCGGCCTGCTCCGGGAAGAGCGACGCCACGTGCGCGTCGGGGCCGACGCCCAGCAGCACAATGTCCAGCCGCGGCAGGCGGCCCGGTTCCTCCGGGCGGTCATCGGACATGTCGGCGGCGTGTTCGGCGGCGGCCGCCTCGGCAAGCCGCCGGGCGTAGTCGGCCGCGGCCTCCTCAGGGGTGTCGAAGTCCTCGGTGGAGCCGGGAACGTGGACCCGCGCCGGGTCCACGTTGATATGGTCCAGAAGGGCCTGGTACGCCTGGCGGGCGTTCCGGTCGGCGTCGTCGCGGCCCACAAAACGCTCGTCGCCCCACCAGAAGTTCACCTTGGACCAGTCCACCGCGGGGGCGGCCGGCGACTCGGCAACCGCCTTGAGCGAGCCGATGCCCATGGTGCCGCCGGTCAGCACCACGGTCGCCTCGCCATGCTTGTCCTGGATATCCACAAGCTTGGTGATCAGGCGCGCCGCGATCGCGGCCATCAGGACCTTCGAGTCAGGATGGATGCTTACTCTGGGGTCAGCGCTCACTGGGACGGACACTCCTTAGGTTGGTACGCGGCAGTCCAATAGTAATCACTTCGCCGAAGACTTCGTCCGGGTCCAGGCGGCGGAGCTCCTCGGCCAGGCAGTCCTTGAGGCTGCGCCGCGGGAGCGAGATGCGCTGGGCCGGTTGTCCGGGCTGGGTCAGCTCGGCCACGGTCAGCCCGGGCCGGAACAGCTGGACGTCGCCGCCGGTGCGGGACAGCCGCACCCGCCGGATCCCGGTGCCGGCCGGATCGGCCACGATCGTCACCGGCGCGTCCAGCGCCAGCGTCAGCCACGCCGCGAGCAGCAGGGTGCTGGGGGAGTCGGAGGCGCCCTCGACGGCGACGGCGGTGACCGGCGACGCATCCACCTGGTCCAGGACGGCGGCCAGCTGGATCCGCCAATTGGTCAGGCGGGTCCAGGCCAGGTCGGTGTCGCCGGCCTTGTACGTGGTGCGGAGGTTCTCCAGCGCCGCGAGCGGGTCCGCCTCGTTCGCGGAGTCCGTGATGCGCCGGTGCGCGATCCGCCCGATTGACGTTTCGCAGGCGTTCCGGGGAGCCCCGTGCGGCCACCAGGCCACAATCGGGGCGTCCGGAAGCAGCAGGGCGGCCACGAGGGATTCACTTTCCTCCGCGAGTTCGCCGTAGCCGCGGAGCAGGATGACCTCGGACGCGCCGGCGTCGCCGCCCACACGGATCTGGGCGTCCAGCCGGGTGGGCTTGGAGGCGCCGGCGTCGGCGAGCACGATGATCCGGCAGGGGTGCTCGCGGCTCGCCTCGTTGGCCGCCTCGATCGCCTCCTCTTCGAGCCCGGACTTGGTCACCACCACCAGGGTCAGCACCCGCCCCAGGGCGATCACGCCGCCCTGTTCGCGCAGCGCCATAATCTTCTTGGAGATCTTGGAGGTTGTTGTGTCGGGAAGATCTACGATCATGGCCTTCTCCAGGTCCGTCCGTCGCGGGCGAGCAGTTCGTCGGCGGAGGCCGGGCCCCAGCTTCCGGGGGCGTATGGCTCCGGCTGTTCGGCCAGGGACGCCCAATAGTCCTCGAACGGGTCCAGGATCTTCCAGGACAGCTCGACTTCGGCATGGCGGGGGAACAGCGGCGGCTCGCCGAGGAGCACGTCGAGGATGAGCCGCTCATAGGCCTCGGGGCTGGACTCGGTAAAGGAGTGGCCGTAGCCGAAGTCCATGGTCACGTCGCGGACTTCCATCTGCGTGCCGGGTACCTTGGAACCGAAGCGGATCGTGGCGCCCTCATCGGGCTGGACCCGGATCACGACGGCGTTCTGGCCGAAGTCGTCCTCGCCGTGATCGCGGAACAGCAGGTTGGGCGCGCGCTTGAAGACGACGGCGATCTCTGTCACCCGGCGGCCCAGCCGCTTGCCGGCCCGCAGGTAGAACGGCACGCCGCTCCAGCGCCGGGTGTTGATATCCACCCGGATCGCGGCGAACGTCTCGGTGGTGGAGTCGGCAGGGATGCCCTCCTCCTCCAGGTAGCCCAGCACCTGCTCGCCGCCCTGCCAGCCGCCGGCGAACTGCCCGCGCGCCGAATGGGTGGAGAGGTCCTCGGGCAGCCGCACGGCCGCCAGCACCTTTTCCTTTTCGGCGCGGAGGTCGTCCGCGTTGAAGGAGATCGGCTCCTCCATGGCGGTCAGGGCGAGCAGCTGCAACAGGTGGTTTTGGATCACGTCGCGGGCCGCGCCCACGCCGTCGTAATAGCCGGCGCGGCCGCCGGTGCCGATGTCCTCCGCCATGGTGATCTGGACGTGGTCCACGTAGTTCGCGTTCCACAGCGGTTCGAACAGCTGGTTGGCGAAGCGCAGGGCCAGGATGTTCTGGACCGTCTCCTTGCCGAGGTAGTGGTCGATCCGGAAGACCGCGTCCGGCGGGAACACCGACTCCACAATGTCGTTGAGCTGGCGGGCCGACTCGAGGTCGTGCCCGAACGGCTTCTCGATCACCACGCGACGCCACTTGTCGCCCTCGGCCTGGGCGAGCCCGTGCTTGGAGAGCTGCCGGCAGACGAGTTCAAAAGCCTTCGGCGGGATCGACAGGTAGAAGGCGTGGTTGCCGCGGGTGCCGCGCTGTTCGTCGAGTTCGTCGATCGTCTCGCTGAGCCGCTCGAAGGCGTCGTCGTCGTCGAATTCGCCCTGCACAAAACGGATGCCCTCGGAGAGCTGCTTCCAGACCGTTTCATCGAACGGGGTCCGGGCGTAGCTCTTGACCGCTTCCTTCACCTCGGCGGCGAAGTCCTCGTTTTCCCACTGCCGCCGGGCGAACCCGACCAGGGCGAAGCTGGGGGGCAGCAGCCCGCGGTTGGCCAGGTCGTAGACGGCCGGCATGAGCTTTTTGCGGGCGAGGTCACCGGTGACGCCGAAGAGCACCAGGGAGGACGGGCCGGCGATCCGGTTCAGCCGCCGGTCCCGCGGATCCCGGAGCGGATTGCGCCCCCGGCCCGCGGATTTAGGGCTGCCGTTTTGCGAGAGTGGCATGGTTGCTGTGGTGCCTTAGCTTTCGGTGGTGGAGGCGGGGCTGCCCGCGGTGGAGGTGCCGGCCAGCGCGGAGACAAGCTGCTGCAGCTGGCGGACGCCGGCGGCACGGTCCGTGAGGTGAAGCCGGAGTACGGGACGGCCGTGTTCGGTGAGGACCTGCGCGTCACCCGCTGCCTGGGCCGTGATCAGTTCGCCGAACGTGAACGGCCGGTCCGGGATGGCGAGGTCCGCCGCGGACGCCGCCGTGACCTGCAGGAACACGCCGATTGCCGGGCCGCCCTTGTGGAACTGGCCGGTCGAGTGAAGGAACCGGGGACCCCAGCCGAAGGTGACGGGCCGGCCGCTGAGCGCCGCCAGTTCGTCGCGGATGCCTTCCAGCGGCGCGTAGCTGAGCCGGTCGAAGTAGGCCTGGACGCTGAGGTAGCCGTCGGTGCCTAGCTGGCCGAGCAGCGCGCTGACCGCCTCGGCTGCGGTGGTGGCCGCGCCCAGCCAGTCGCCGCCGCGGACCTCGATGGCCCCGTCGGTGAAGTCCGCCGCCGTCGCCTTCGGCTGTGCGTCCAGGAGTCCGCGCGCGGCCACCTTGGCGGCCTCGACGTCGGGCTGGTCGAAGGGGTTGATGCCCAGCAGCCGGCCCGCGACGGCGGTGGCGAACTCCCAGGTCATCATCTGCGCTGCGAGGCCGCCGGCGATCGCCGCCTCGTTGGCGCCGAGCTCGACGTCGGCGTCCGCGCCGACCAGCCGGACTACCAGCACGTCCGCGGCGCCGCCCGTGACCTCCGGGGCGTTTGGTCCGGCGACAACCGGCAGCACCCCGGTGCCGAGCTTGCCGGTGGATTCGGCGATGAGCTGTTCGGCCCAGTCGGCGAAGCCCACGATCCCGGAGCCGTCCTCGGCGATGACGATCTTGTCCCGGAGCGGGGTGGTGCCGCCCAGCGCGGCGCCGAGGGCGAGCCCGATGTTCTCCTCGCTGTCGTCGTTGAGAATCTCAGCAGTCTCTTCGGCCTCGTCCAGGAAGGCCTGGATGTCGACGCCGGCCAGGCCGCACGGCACCAGGCCGAAGGCGGTGAGCGCCGAATAGCGGCCGCCGACGTTCGGGTCGGCGTTGAAGACGGCGCGGTAGCCGGCTTCGCGGGAGGCCGCATCCAGCGGGGAACCCGGGTCGGTCACAATGATGATCCGGCTCTTCGCGTCGAGCCCGGCCTCGGTGAAGGCGTGCTCGAAGACCCGGCGCTGCGAGTCGGTTTCCAGGGTCGAACCCGACTTCGAGGACACCACGATAGCGGTCTCCGCGAGCCGGTCCGCCAGGGCGGCGTCCACCTGTTCGGGGTCGGTGCTGTCCAGCACGGTCAGCTCGACGCCCGCGGTTCCGGCGATGACCTCGGGCGCCAGGGAGGAACCGCCCATGCCGCACAGGACAATCCGGGACACGCCCTCGGCGCGGAGCGCGTCGCGCAGCGCCAGGATCTCCGGCACGAGCGGCTGGGAGACGGTGGCGGCCTCCACCCAGCCGAGCCGGACCGCGGACTCAGCCTCGGCGTCGGGGCCCCACAGGGTGGCGTCCTTGGCGAAGATCCGGGTGGCAACCCGGTCTTCCAGGAGGGCGGGCAGGTGCTGTTCGTAGGCCTGGCGGGCGGCGCCCGTGGCGTCGTAGCTGAGAGTGGTCATGGGGGACTATGCGTCCTTCCGTGCAGCGGCGAGGGCGCCCTCGACGTCGGCCAGCAGTTCCTTCCAGCTTGCCACAAACTTGTCGAGGCCTTCGGACTCAAGCAGGGCGACGACCTCGTTGTAGGAGATGCCGAGCGCATCCAAGGCGTTCAGGGTCGCGTTGGCGTCGTCGTAGCCGCGGGTGATGGTGTTGCCGGTGATCGCGCCGTGGTCGTACGTGGCGTTCAGGGTCTTCTCCGGCATGGTGTTCACAACGCCGGGAGCGACGAGTTCGGTGACGTAGAGGGTGTCCGGGTAGGCCGGGTCCTTGACGCCGGTGGAGGCCCAGAGCGGGCGCTGCGGGCGCGCGCCGGCGTCGGCCAGCAGGGCCCAGCGCTCGGTGCTGAAGAGCTCCTCGTAGACCTGGTAGGCGAGGCGTGCGTTCGCGACGCCGGCCTTGCCCTTGAGGGCCTTGGCTTCGGGGGTGCCGATCGCGTCGAGGCGCTTGTCGATTTCGGTGTCCACGCGGGAGACGAAGAAGGACGCGACCGAGTGGATCTTGGAGAGGTCGTGGCCGTTTTCCTTGGCCTGCTCGAGGCCGCTCTGGAAGGCGTTGATCACGGCGCGGTAGCGTTCGAGCGAGAAAATCAGGGTCACGTTGACGCTGATGCCGGCCGCCAGGGTGGCGGTGATGGCCTCAAGGCCTTCCAGCGTGGCGGGGATCTTGATCAGGACGTTGTCCTTGTTGACCTGGCCGTGGAGTTCCTTGGCCTCGGTGATGGTGCCGGCGGTGTCCCAGGCGAGGCGGGGGTCCACCTCGATGGAGACGCGGCCGTCGACGCCGTGGGTCGCGGCGGCGACCGGGGCGAACAGGTCGCAGGCATCGGCGACGTCGGTGGTGGTGATCGCGAAGACGGTCTCCTCGACGCTGGCGCCGGCGGCCGCCATTTCCCGGATCTTGGCGTCGTAGTCGGTGCCGGTGGTGATCGCGGCGTGGAAGATGCTCGGGTTTGTGGTGACGCCGACGACGTTTTTCTCTTCGATCAGCTTGCGCAGCGTGCCGGTTTCGAGGCGGCCGCGGGAGAGGTCATCGAGCCAGATCGAGACGCCGGCGTCGGACAGCTGCTGTGTGGGGGTGGTGTTCATGGTTCGCTCCTGGAGTCTGGGGCCGCCGCCGGCGGGGCGGCGGCCCGGAATGCGTGAAGTCGGGGTCAGGCCGAGAGGCCGGCGAGGGATTCCTTGGCGGCGGCAGCCACGGCGTCGGCTGTGATGCCGAATTCCTGGAACAGGCGCTTGTAGTCGGCCGAGGCGCCGAAGTGCTCCAGGGAGATGGAGCGGCCGGCGTCGCCGACGAATTCCTTCCAGCCCAGGGCCAGCCCGGCTTCGACCGAGACGCGTGCCTTGACGTTGGCGGGGAGCACGGCGTCGCGGTAGGCGGCGTCCTGCTTGTTGAACCATTCCACGCACGGCATGGACACGACCCGGGTGGGGATGCCCTCGGCCTGCAGGGCTTCGCGGGCGGCCACGGCGAGCTGGACCTCGGAGCCCGTGCCGATCAGGATGACCTGCGCGTCCACGGTCTTCCCGCCCTCGGACGCCTCGGCCAGGACGTAGCCGCCCTTGGCCACACCGGCGGTCGAGGCGAAGGTGTCGCCGTCGGCCTCGCCGGTGCCGCGTTCCCAGGTGGGGATGTTCTGCCGGGTCAGCACGATCCCGGCGGGGTTGGCGTGGTTTTCCAGCATGGCCTGCCAGGCGGCTGCGACCTCGTTGGCGTCGCCGGGGCGGACGACATCCAGGCCCGGGATGGCGCGCAGGGAGGCGAGCTGCTCGACCGGCTGGTGGGTGGGTCCGTCCTCGCCGAGGCCGATCGAGTCGTGCGTCCAGACGTAGAGCGAGGGGACTCCCATCAGGGCGCCGAGCCGGATGGCCGGGCGCTGGTAGTCGGAGAAGATCAGGAAGGTGCCGGAGAACGCGCGGGTCGCCCCGGCGAGGCTGATGCCGTTCACGATCGACGCGGCGGCGTGTTCGCGGATGCCGAAGTGCAGCACCCGGCCGTACGGGTTGCCCTTCCACGCCTCGGTCTGGCGGGAGGCGGGGATGAACGACGGCGAACCCTCGATGGTGGTGTTGTTCGACTCGGCGAGGTCGGCGGAGCCGCCCCACAGTTCGGGCATGACCGGGCCGATCGCGTTCAGGACCTTGCCGGACGCGGCGCGGGTGGAGACGTCCTTGCCGGCTTCGAAGACCGGCAGCGCGGCGTCGAACTCGGCCGGGAGCTTGCGGGCCTCGACGCGCTCGAGCAGGGCCGCGGCCTCCGGGTTGGCGGACTGCCAGGCCTCAAAGCGCTCCTGCCATTCGGCGCGGGCCGCGGCGCCGCGGGCCTGCGCCTCGCGGGTGTGGGCCAGGACCTCGTCCTCGACCTGGAAGGAGAGTTCGGGGTCGAAGCCGAGAACCTTCTTCAGGCCGGCGACCTCCTCGGCGCCCAAGGCGGAGCCGTGGATCTTGCCGGTGTTCTGCTTCTTCGGCGCGGGCCAGCCAATGATGGTGCGCAGCGAGATGATGGACGGCTTGGACGTCTCGGCCTTGGCGGCGAGCAGGGCGGCGTGCAGCTCGGCCACGTCCTCCTTGTAGTCGCCGGTGCGGGTCCAGTCGACGCGCTGGGTGTGCCAGCCGTAGGCCTTGTAGCGGGCCAGGACGTCCTCGGTGAACGCGACGTCCGTGTCGTCTTCGATGCTGATGTGGTTCTCGTCGTAGATCACCACGAGGTTGCCGAGCTCCTGGTGGCCGGCGAGCGAAGACGCCTCGGAGGTGACGCCTTCCTGCAGATCGCCGTCGGACGCGATGACCCAGACGGTGTGGTCGAACGGGCTGGTGCCGGCGGGGGCGTCGGCGTCAAACAGCCCGCGCATCCGGCGCTGCGAGTACGCGAAGCCGACCGCGGAGGCCAGGCCCTGGCCCAGCGGACCGGTGGTGATCTCCACCCCGGCGGTGTGCTTGTATTCCGGGTGTCCGGGGGTCAGCGAACCCCAGGTCCGGAGCGCCTCGAGGTCCTTCAGCTCCAGGCCGTAGCCCGAGAGGAAGAGCTGGATGTACAGCGTCAGGGACGTGTGGCCGGGGGACAGGACGAACCGGTCGCGGCCCAGCCACTGCGGGTTCGCCGGGTCGTGGCGCATCAGCTTTTGGAAGAGCAGGTAGGCGGCCGGTGCCAGGCTCATCGCGGTGCCGGGGTGGCCGTTACCGACCTTCTCCACGGCGTCCGCCGCGAGTACCCGGACGGTGTCCACGGCACGGGCGTCCAGCTGAGTCCATGACAGTTCTTGCTCTTCCAAATGTGGCACGAAAACCGGGCCCCTCTCTGTGCTGACGGCCGGTGGTACGTTTCCCGCCGAGTCTTCCCGCTGGGGGATTTCCTTGGGGGCTTACCGCCGGGGCACAGTTCGGTGCCCGCCGCGGTTCGTACCAGCCGTTCACCATCGAAACGTTGATCTATCAGTGCGCCGCATGCACAGGGCCGGGAGCGCCGTTGGGCGCCCGTCCGTGCGTGCTGATCTGTCAGACAGCTTAGCCCCATTCCACCTGCCGGTCAGGGTGCATCTCAGGAATTGGACCGGTTTTGGGGCTTATATGAATCACCGCGTCCCGCGGCGGCGGTGAGGCCCAGTTAACCGGCCGGACATGTGCAGGGGCTTGCGGACCCGCGCGGCGGTGCCGCCACGGTATGATGGAGCCTGGCTACCAACGGGGGCAAGGACACGCCTGTGCGCTGTGCGTGGACCCCCGACTGCATTGCGCCGCATCCAGGGCGCGCTGCGACGACCAGCCGGACTGACCAGCCAGACAGAACAGAGTGACTGCCACCGTGAGCACAACAGATACGCCGCTTAACGCCTCCCAGGCCCCGGGCCGGATCGGCTTCGCCCGTAAGGCCAAGGCCTACCTGGCGCTCACAAAACCACGGGTGATCGAACTCCTGCTGGTCAGCACCCTGCCCACCATGATCTACGCCGAGCGCGGGTTCCCCTCCCTCGGCCTGATCCTGGCGACCCTGGTTGGCGGCGCGTTTGCGGCGGGCAGCGCGGGGGCGTTCAACTGCTACATCGACCGCGACATCGACAAGCTCATGCACCGGACCGAAAACCGCCCGCTGGTCACCGGCGAGGTGACCCCGCGTGAGGCCCTGGTGTTCTCCTGGCTCCTCGGCGCGGCCGCGATCGCAATCCTCTGGTTCGGCACCAACCCGCTCTCGGCCTGGCTGGGGCTCGGCGCGATCGTGTTCTACGTGGTCATCTACACGATGATCCTCAAGCGCCGCACCGCGCAGAACATCGTCTGGGGCGGGGCCGCCGGCTGCTTCCCGGTGCTGATCGCCTGGGCCGCCGTGACCAACACCGTGGAGTGGCCCGCCGTCGTCCTCTTTATGGTGATCTTCCTCTGGACCCCGCCGCACTACTGGCCGCTGTCCATGCGCTACGGCGAGGACTACCGCAACGCTAACGTGCCGATGCTCGGCGCGATCGCCGGCGCCAAGGTCGTCTCCGTGCAGGTGGTTTTGTACGCGTGGGCCATGGTCGCCTGCTCGCTGCTGCTGATCCCGGTGGGCGGCGCCGGCTGGGTCTACACCGTCACCGCCGCCGCCGCGGGGGCCTGGTTCCTCTACGAGTCGCACGCCCTCTACAACCGGGCCCAGGGCGGGGACGTCTCCAACAAGGGCGCCATGAAGGTCTTCCACGGCTCCATCAGCTACCTCACCCTGCTTTTCATCGCACTGGCCGTCGATCCGTTCATCGGATCCGCCATCGTCGGCGGCTAGGCCGAGCCGGGAGGTCAGGACTTCTCGGGGCCGGGAGGGCCGCGGTGGTCAGCCGCTTCCGGAAGATCCCGCCGGGCACGGCGCCCGCGCCGCAGATGCCAGATGACGAGTCCCAGGACGCCGAGCACAGCCATTGCCGCCGTGATGTCCCGGCCGGCCACCTTGGCTACGGCTTCATAGGAGTTCCCGGCGAAGAAGCCCAGCAGCACGAAGCCCGTTCCCCACACCAATCCACCGGCGGCATTGAAGGCCAGGAACTTCGGGTAGTGCATTCGGGAGGCGCCGGCCGAACACCAAGCACGCCACGAGTGTGAAGGCCAGCGCAGGACTCATCGTCAGGAGGCTGTCGACGACTCCGTTCACGGCGCTGCCTTTCTCTCGACAAAGTCAGGCTACCGGCCAACAACGCAACGCGGGGTCAGTTTCGGCCGGTCCCAGGCGTCCGGAGCGGCGCAATGTGGCCCCGCGTTTATTTTTTCCGTTACGTGGCCGGGCTGTTGCGTGCGAGGTCGGCGGCGTTGGTGGACGCGCTCATCAGCAGGGCCGCGCCCAGCATGTGCGCAGCCACGAGCAGCGCGGGGATGCCGTTGTAGTACTGCGTGAAGCCGATGACGGCCTGCAGCACGGTGACGCCCAGCAGCAGGAACACGGCGGTGCGGAAGGGTCCGGCGATCCGGCCGCGGAGCACAAGGAACACACCGAAGAGGGCCCCGGCGGTCACGAGGTAGGCAGGGACGGCGTGGATGTGCGAGAACAGGTCCCAGTCCAGGTTGTTGCGCGGCGCGTCCGCGTCACCTGCGTGCGGGCCGGCGCCGGTCACCACCACACCGAGGCACACGGCCACGGCGGAGAACAGCGCGACGGCGGCCATCACCGGACGGGCGGCACCGGGCAGGGCGGGCAATTCCCGGGTGCGGGCTTTGCCGGTCCGGCCGTAGGCGCGGTTGACCAGCAGCGTGGCGAGCACCACGAGGGCCATCGAGACGAGGAAGTGGAGGCCGACCACCCAGGGGTTCAGCTGGGTGAGTACGGTGATCCCGCCAATGACGGCCTGGGCCGGGATGCTGGCCAGCAGGCCGAGGGCCAGCAGGAAGAGATCGCGGCGTTCCTTGCGCAAGTTCCACAGGTACACCAGCATCGCGACGGCGACGGCGGCCAGCGCGAAGGTCAGGAGCCGGTTGCCGAACTCGATGAAGCCGTGGATTCCCATTTCCGGGGTGTTCACGAGGGAGTTGTCCGTGCAGCGCGGCCAGGTGGGGCAGCCCAGACCGGAGGCGGTGAGGCGGACGGCGCCGCCGGTCACCACCAGCACGGTCTGGCCGATCAGGGACAGCACGGCCAGCCGGCGGACCGTCTTGTCGACGGTGACGGGCAGCCGGGAGGAAAGCCGGGACATGATCCGGGAAGAGGGGGACGCCGTACTCACAGTTTTCTCAATTCCACTTGAACCAACGGGTTGCTGCGAAGCCGGCGGTCGCCGTCCAGAGCAGCAGGACAAGCACGGACGCAGCATTGACACTGCCGTGCAGGAAAGCATCCCGCAGCGCCTGGCCCAGCGCGCCGGAGGGAAGGAAGTGCACCACGGCCTGGGCCAGAGCCGGCAGCCGCTCGGCCGGAATCACGATGCCGCCCAGGGCGCCGAGCAGGATCCAGAGCAGGTTGGTGATCGCCAGCGTCGCCTCCGGCCGGACCGTGCCGGCCACGAGCAGGCCGAGGGCGGTGAACGCCGCGGCGCCGAGGACCAGCAGCGCGAACCCGGGCAGCAGCCCCGCGGGCGCCGGCTGCCAGCCCAGCGGCAGCGCGACGGCGGTGACCACCAGCACCTGTAGCAGCAGCACCACCAGCACCGCGATCACTTTGCCGAGGATCAGGCCGGTACGGCCCAGCGGGGTGGTGGACAGGAACCGCAGCACGCCGTAGCGGCGGTCGAAGCCGGTGGCGATGCCCTGGCCGGTGAAGGCGGTGGACATGGCGCACAGCGCGAGGATGCCCGGCACGGCGATGTTGACCCGGCTGGAGCCGAGGCCGTCCAGCAGGGGCGTGACGGCCAGGCCCACCAGGGCGAGCAGCGGCAGGATGACCGCCAGGATCAGCTGCTCGCCGTTGCGGAGCATGGTGACGGTCTCATACCGTCCCTGCAGCAGGATCCGCCGCAGCAGGGGAGCGGGGGCACTGCCCAGCGGCGTGCCGGCCGTTGTGCCGGCAGGGGCGGAGCTCATCGGGTTTCCCTTCCGGAGATGTCGAGGAAGACGTCCTCGAGGCTGCGGGCCGCGAGGCTCATCGAGGCGGGCATAATGCCGCGCTCGGCCCACCAGGCCGCCACGGCGGCGAGGTCGGCCGGGGTCAGCGCCCCGGTGGCGCTGTAACTGCCGGCGCGGCTTTCGCGGACCTCGACGGCGGCCGGCAGCACACCGGCCAGGTCCAGGCCGGGCTCTGCTTCGAAGAGCAGCGTGCGGATGTGCTGGTCCGCCCCGGAGGTTAGCTCGTGCCGCAGGAGCTGGGCGACGGTGCCCTCCGCGACGTTCCGGCCGGCGTCGATGATGTAGACGTAGTCGGCGAGGCGCTGCGCGTCGTCCATCAGGTGGGTCGTGAGGATGATGCCCATCCCGCGGTCCCGCAGTTCGGCAATGAGTTCAAAGACGAGCTGCCGGGACTGCGGGTCCAGGCCGGCGCTGGGCTCGTCGAGGAACAGCACTTCGGGGCGGCCCACGAGCGCGGCGGCGAGGGCCAGCCGCTGCTTCTGGCCGCCGGAGAGGCGCCGCACCGAGGTGCGGCTGAAGGTGTCGATGCCCAGGCGCGCCACGAGCTCGTCCACCGGCCACGGATCCTGGTATAGGCCGGCGATGTGCCGCAACAGCGGGATGGGGCGGGCCGACGGCGGCAGGCCGCCGTCCTGGAGCATCACGCCCACCCGGGCGCGGAGTTCCGCGCCGGCGGTGTCCGGGTCCTGGCCCAGCAGGCTGATGCTGCCGCCGGTGCGCTTCTGCAACCCCTGGGCGCATTCGATGGTGGTGGTTTTGCCGGCACCGTTGGCGCCCAGCAGGGCGGTGACCTGCCCGCGTTCGGCGACGAGGGAGAGGCCGCTGACTACCCGCAGCATTTTGCCGTCAAGGCTGGGCAGCGGGCCAACATCCTTGATAAGCCCGCTGATTGTCAGGGCGGGGGATTCGGGAGATCGCACCAAAGCATTCTACGCGATGTAGTAGGGCCGGGCCTGATTCGGAGCCGGGCGCAGGAAAGCCATGCCTTACTGGATCGGGGGAGTAAATTACGACATGATTGTGTTGTGTATTCCATGAGCCCAAGTACGTCTGCCGTGCCTGCTGTGCGCGCGCAGTCGCGTGAGCCCGCCGAGGGTGCTGCCGCACCCGCGGCGCACGCCGCCGAGGCCGAGGACCGCACCCGGGACCGCGTCCTGGCTGCCGTGCTGGAGCACGGGCCCATCAGCGCCGCCGAACTGGGCGAGCTGCTGGGCTTCACCCCCGCGGCAGTGCGCCGCCACCTGGACCACCTCTCGCGCCACGGCGTGATCGAGGTCAAGCGGGTGGCCCGCGCGGGCGCCGGCGCGGGCCGGCCCGCCCGCCGCTACGTGCTCAGCTCGCAGGGACAGTCCACGCTGGGCAACGACTATCTCGATATCGCCAGTTCCGCCCTGCGGCGGCTCGGTGAAATGGCGGGCTCGGAGGCCGTGCGCGCGTTCGCCGTCGAACGGTTCGCCGAAATGGAACGCCGCTACGCGCCGGAAATCGAACGGGCCGGCAGTGACATCACGGCGCGCGCCCGGGCGCTGTCCGCGGCCCTGAGCCGTGACGGCTTCGTCGCCTCGGCGCAGTCGATCGAGGCGAAGGCGCCGCTTCCGGCCGCGCTCTCCAGCGTGCAGCTGTGCCAGGGCCACTGTCCGATCCAGCAGCTCGCCGCGCAGTTCCCCGTGTTCTGCGATGTGGAGACCGAACTGTTTTCCCGGCTGGTCGGCGTGGACGTGCGCCGGCTCTCCACCCTGGCGCGCGGCGGGCACGTCTGCACCACCCACATACCTACGGGCCGTCCGGCCGCCGGCGGGGCTTCCAGCCCCGCGGGCTCGGGCAACCCGGACGAAGAATCCAACCATCTGCAAGAAAGGCCGTGATGACGGACCAACTATCAGAGAAGAAGGTTGCTGAATCCACTGTGATCTCGGAGATTCTGGAGAAGAATCCCGAGCTCCATGGAATCGGCACCTACGAGTACGGCTGGGCCGACAAGAACGACGTCGGCGCCAACGCCCGCCGTGGTATCGATGAGGACGTCGTACGTGACATCTCGGCCAAGAAGAACGAGCCGGAATGGATGCTGGACCTGCGCCTGAAGGGCCTGAAGTACTTCGACCGCAAGCCCATGCCCACCTGGGGTGCGGACCTCTCCGGCATCGACTTCGACAACATCAAGTACTTTGTGCGCTCCACCGAGAAGCAGGCCGCCACCTGGGAGGACCTGCCCGAGGACATCCGGAACACCTACGAGAAGCTGGGTATCCCGGAAGCCGAGCGCAGCCGCCTGGTCTCCGGCGTCGCCGCCCAGTACGAGTCCGAAGTCGTGTACCACCAGATCCGCGAGGACCTGGAAGCCCAGGGCGTCATCTTCCTGGACACGGACACCGCACTGCGCGAGCACCCGGAGATCTTCCAGGAGTACTTCGGCACCATCATCCCGGTGGGCGACAACAAGTTCGCCTCGCTGAACACGGCCGTCTGGTCCGGCGGGTCCTTTGTGTACGTGCCCAAGGGGGTCCACGTGGACATCCCGCTGCAGGCCTACTTCCGCATCAACACGGAAAACATGGGCCAGTTCGAGCGCACCCTGATCATCGCGGACGAGGACTCCTACGTCCACTACATCGAGGGCTGCACCGCGCCGATCTACACCTCGGATTCCCTGCACTCCGCCGTTGTGGAGATTGTCGTGAAGAAGGGCGCCCGCGTCCGCTACACGACCATCCAGAACTGGTCCACCAACGTGTACAACCTGGTCACCAAGCGCGCCATCTGCGAAGAGGGCGCCACCATGGAGTGGATCGACGGCAATATCGGCTCCAAGGTCACCATGAAGTACCCGGCGGTCTACCTCGTCGGTGAGGGCGCCAAGGGCGAGACCCTCTCGATCGCGTTCGCCGGCGAAGGCCAGCACCAGGACACCGGTTCCAAGATGGTCCACATCGCGCCCAACACCAAGAGCTCGATCATCTCCAAGTCCGTGGCCCGCGGCGGCGGCCGCGCCGCCTACCGCGGCCTGGTCCAGGTCCGAGAAGGCGCCAAGCACTCCGCCAACACGGTCCGCTGCGACGCGCTGCTGGTGGACACCATCAGCCGCTCGGACACCTACCCGTACATCGACATCCGCGAGGACGACGTCACTATGGGCCACGAGGCCACGGTCTCGCGCGTCAGCGAAGAGCAGCTGTTCTACCTGATGTCCCGCGGCATGCGCGAAGACGAGGCCATGGCGATGATCGTGCGCGGCTTCATCGAGCCGATCGCCCGCGAGCTGCCGATGGAATACGCGCTCGAGCTCAACCGCCTGATTGAACTGCAGATGGAAGGATCGGTCGGTTAATGACTGACATCACTACCGAAAAGGCGCGCATCGGCGCGCCCTCAGCCCAGCCGTTCATCAACGGTTTCACCGAGGAAGGCGAAAGCCTCTCGCCGCTGAACGCCGCGGAGTCCAAGTCCCCGCTGGCCGGTGACGCCGTCAAGCGCCACTCGCACGGCGGCGGCGTCGGCGTACCGGACAGCTCCCGCGCCGGCCGCCTGACCTCGTACAAGCTGGCGGACTTCAAGCCCCTGACCGGCATGGAGGAAGACTGGCGCTTCACCCCGCTCAAGCGCCTGCGCGGCCTGCACACCGAGGTCCTGAACGGCGCGGCCCCGGCCGTGGCCGTCACCGGCCCGGACAGCGTCCGGGTCGAGACCGTCGGCCGCGACGACGCCCGCATCGGCTCCGCCGCGATCCCTGAGGACCGCGTCTCCGCCAACGCCTGGGAAAACTTCACCGAGGCCACCGTCATCACGGTCCCCGCCGAGGTCCAGGCCGAGGGCGAGGTCAGCGTCGTGCTGACCGGCCAGGGCACCGCGGCCGCGTCGCAGCACGTGGTGATCATCGCGGAGAAGTTCTCCAAGGCCGTTGTGGTGCTGGACCACCAGGGCACCGCCGTCGTCTCGGAAAACATCGAAATCCTCGTGGAGGACGGCGCGCAGCTGACCGTCATCTCGCTCCAGGAATGGAACGACGACGCCGTGCACGCGTCCTCCCAGCAGGCGAAGCTCGGCCGCGACGCCAAGTTCAAGCACATCGTCGTCAGCCTCGGCGGCGACCTGGTGCGCGTCACGCCGTCGGCCCGCTTCACCGCCCCCGGCGCGGAAGCGGAACTGTTCGGCCTGTACTTCGCCGACGCCGGCCAGCACCTCGAGCAGCGCCTCTTCGTGGACCACGCGGTCGCCAACTGCAAGTCCAACGTGCTGTACAAGGGGGCCCTGCAGGGCCGCAACGCGCACACCGTCTGGGTGGGCGACGTCCTGATCCGCAAGGAAGCCGAAGGCACCGACACCTACGAGGCCAACCGCAACCTGGTCCTCACCGACGGTGCCCGCGCGGATTCGGTGCCCAACCTTGAAATCGAGACCGGCCTGATCGCCGGCGCCGGCCACGCCAGCGCCACCGGCCGCTTCGACGACGAGCACCTGTTCTACCTGATGGCCCGCGGTATCCCGGAGAAGGTGGCCCGCCGGCTCGTGGTCCGCGGCTTCCTGAACGAGATCATCCAGCAGATCAAGGTTCCCGCCATCGAGGAACGCCTCACTGAAGCTGTCGAGCGCGAGCTCGCGGCCACGGACAACTAGACAGTACGGGACGACACATGACGGAACAGCCCAAGGGCGAGTTGGTCTGCAGCGCCAGCGAGATCCAGCTCAAGCAGGCCCTGCGCATCCTGATCGACGACTACCCGGTAGCGGTCGTCAAGGACTCGATGGGGGAGATCCACGCGATCGGCGACACCTGCTCGCATGCGGATATCTCACTCTCCGAGGGCGAGGTGGAAGGCTGCAAGATCGAATGCTGGGGCCACGGCTCCCAGTTCGACCTGCGCAGCGGCCAGCCGCTCCAGCTGCCTGCCTACGACCCGGTGCCCGTCTTTGCCGTCACCATCTTCGATGACGACGTCTACGTGGACGTCAGCACCGTCCTGAACGGCGCCGAGGCTCCGAACTTCAGCTGACCGGGCCCGGGGCACGCACCACCTGCCCCGGCCCGGCCGGCAGCCAGCACCACCTAAAAACTTATCGACGAGAACCGCACCGCCGAGGCGGCGGTGCAGAGGAGAACAAGAAACATGTCTACTCTTGAGATCAAGGACCTGCACGTCAGCATTGACACCGAGCAGGGCACCAAGGAAATCCTGAAGGGCGTCAGCCTGACCATCAAGACCGGCCAGACCCACGCCATCATGGGCCCCAACGGCTCGGGCAAGTCCACCCTGGCGTCCACCATCGCCGGCCACCCGCGCTACAACGTCACGAGCGGCACCATCACGCTCGACGGCGAGGACGTCCTGGCGATGAGCGTCGACGAGCGCGCCCGCGCCGGCCTGTTCCTGGCCATGCAGTACCCGGTCGAGGTCCCCGGCGTCAGCATGACCAACTTCCTGCGCACCGCGAAGACCGCGATCGACGGCGAAGCCCCGAAGCTCCGCACCTGGACCAAGGACGTCAAGGCCGCGATGGAGCAGCTGCGCATCGACGCCGACTTCACCCAGCGCAACGTCAACGAAGGCTTCTCCGGCGGCGAGAAGAAGCGCGTGGAGATCCTCCAGCTGGAGCTCTTCAAGCCGAAGTTCGCCATCCTCGACGAGACCGACTCCGGCCTCGACGTCGACGCACTGAAGGTTGTCTCCGAGGGCGTCAACCGCGCCCACGCCGAAGGCAACATGGGCACCCTGCTGATCACGCACTACACCCGGATCCTGCGCTACATCAAGCCGGAATTCGTGCACGTGTTCGTTGACGGCAAGGTCGTCGAAGAGGGCGGCCCGGAGCTGGCCGACCGCCTCGAAGAAGAAGGCTACGACCGCTACCTTCCCGGTGCGGGAGCCGCCACCATCGCTGCCGCCGACGCCGCAGCACAGGCCTAGTTAGGACTACGCCATGACCGAAATCAATACGGCCCGCACGGGCCTCGAGGATGTCGAAGAGGCACTCAAGGATGTGATCGACCCTGAACTGGGCGTGAACATCGTTGACCTGGGCCTGCTCTACGGACTCAAGTACTCCGACGACGACGGCGCCCTGCTGATCGACATGACGCTCACCACGGCCGCCTGCCCGCTCACCGACGTGATCGAGGAGCAGGTCGGCAAGGCCCTGGACGGTATTGTCGATGACTGGCGCCTGAACTGGGTGTGGATGCCGCCGTGGGGTCCGGAACGGATCACCGAGGACGGCCGCGACCAGATGCGCGCCCTCGGCTTCAACATCTGATTTACCCCTACGACGACGGCGGGCCCACCTCCTGGAGGTGGGCCCGCCGTCGTCGTCCCATCGACTGCTCCGCAACGGCCCTTTTGGGCCGCCAAAAGGGCGGGTATGGAGCAATCGATGCGGGTACCGGATTACGGGGTGGCGACCTTGAAGGTGTCGCACTGGTTGATGTCGCCGGTCTTGTAGCCCTGGTAGAACCACTTCTGCCGCTGGGCGCTGGAACCGTGCGTCCACGACTCGGGGGAGACCCGGCCCGTGGCGGCCTTCTGGATCCGGTCATCGCCCACCGAGGACGCCGCGGACAGGGCATCCTGCAGGTCCTTGTCCGTCAGCGGCTCAAGGTACGCCTGGCCGGACTTGGGATCCTTGGTGGTGGTGGCATAACGGACCCACAGGCCGGCGTAGCAGTCCGCCTGGAGCTCGGTGCGCACGGCGCCGGACTCGGGTCCCTGGGGGTCCTGCTGGGCGCGGTCGATGGTGCCGAGCAGGTTCTGGACGTGGTGTCCGAACTCGTGCGCCACCACGTACTCCTGCGCCAGCGGGCCGCCGGAGGAACCAAAGCGGTCCACCAGCTCCTGGAAGAAACCCGGATCAAAGTACGCGGTCTGGTCCGCGGGGCAGTAGAACGGGCCCACCTCCGAGGTGGCACTGCCGCACCCGGTGCTGGTGGCGCCGCGGAACAGCACCGTCTTGGGTTGCGGATACTGCTTGCCGTACTGGGCCAGGTACGCCGGCCAGAACGCGTTCAGGCTGTTGACCGTGCCCACGATCCGGCAGTCAAGGTTGGCGTCCGCGTCGGCCCCGGTCTTGCAGGCCGGAGCCGTGGCCTGACTCTGCGTCTGGTCCTGGGTGGTACCGGTCAGGCCCTCAAGGAGGGCGGGGTTGATACCGAACAGCGCGGCCAGGAGCAGCACAATGCCGCCGCCGATTCCGCCGCCGATCTTGGTGCCCCGGCCCATGCCGCCGCGGCTCTGGACCTGCGAGGGATCCAGCTGGACATTGTCATTGAAACTCATGCTGTCACAATATCCCCTGCCGCCCTCCAATAGGCCCCTGCCCGGTAAAGTTGATCCGATGCCTTTCCTCGACAGACTCCAGCGCTGGGCCGACGAGCGCCCCGACGACACCGCCGTCGTTGTGGCCGGCCAGCGCCTGAGCTGGGCCGGGCTCCGGGACGCCGCGGCCGCACTCGTACCGGCCACCCCGGCCGTCACGGTGCTGGCCGAACACAATTCCACCCGGTTCGCGGCCGCCTTCTCAGCGGCCGTAGCGGGCGGCCGGCGCTGCGCCGTGCTCGACCCCGCCTGGCCGCAGCAGCTCCGGGACGCCCTCACCGCGCGGATCGCGGAGACTGTTCCCGCCGGCGGCGCCGCTGCCGGCCCGGACTCGGGCGGCGAACTCGCCGACGGTGACCCGGACGCACCGTTCCTGATCGGGCTTACCTCCGGGACCACCGCGGTCCCCAAAGCCTTCACCCGGTCCCGGCGGTCGTGGCAGCTGTCCTTCGACTCCTCGGTGGAGTTCTTCGGCCTGCGCCCGGGGGACCGGACGCTCGCGCCCGGCCCGCTCGCCGCCAGCCTCAACCTTTACGCCCTCGCCGAATGCCTGTACGCCGGCTCCGAGTTCCACACCCTGGCACAGTTCGACGTCGGCGACGCGCACGCCGCGGTCAGCCACGACGGCATCACCCGGCTGGTCCTGGTCCCGACCATGCTCCGGCTGCTCAGCGAACGCGGGTTGGCGGGCGGCGTGGACGCCTCCGGGGTGCGGAGCATCATTTGCGCCGGCTCAAAGCTCGACGCCCGCACCGTCGAGGCGGCGCGCCGCTGGGCGCCCAACGCCACCATCTTCGAGTACTACGGCGCCGCCGAGCTCAGCTTCGTCGCCGGCGCCGGACTCCCACCCGGCGCTGCCCCCGCGTCGGGCGGTACCGGGATCGGGCTGCCGTTCCCCGGTGTCGAGCTCAGCATCCTCGACGGCGACGGCGCCCCCGTCCCGGACGGGACGGACGGCACCGTCTATGTCCGCAGCGGCATGGTCAGCGACGGGTACCTCTGGGGCGACGACGGCGAGGCGCTGCAGTGCCTCAACGGCTGGTACACCGTGGGCGACCAGGGGTACCTCGCCGACGGCGTCCTGCACCTGCTGGGCCGCCGCTCGGACATGATCCTCACCGCCGCAACCAACGTGTACCCGCACGAGGTGGAACTGGCCCTCGGGTCCGTGCCGGGGGTCGCGGCCGTGGTCGCCGCCGGCGTGGCCGACGAGCTCCGCGGCCAGCGCGTGGTGGCGGCGGTGCTGCCCTCCCATGGCGGCGTGACCGGCACCCAGCTGAGGACCGGCGTCGAAAACCTCCTGGCCCGGAACAAGCGGCCGCTGGAGTACTACCTGCTGGCCGAACTGCCCGTCACGGACCGTGGAAAGATCAGCCGCCCGCTCCTGCTCGAGTGGATTGCCGGCGGCGATCCGCACGTCAGGCGCCTTGACTGAGGCGGAGCCCGTGACCTCCGCACCGGGTAGGTCCCGCCGGACCGGGCTGCCGGCGGACCGGCAGCCCGTCATTATCGCCGCGCTCCGCTCCCCGCTCTGCCGCGCCCACGGCGCCCTCTCGTTCCTGCACGCCCACAAGCTGCTGGCCCCGGTACTGCGCCGCCTGCTCAGCGACACCGGCGTCGCGGCCGGCGGCGTGGCAGACGTCGTGATAGGCAACGCCGTGGGCGGCGGCGGCAACGTCGCCCGGCTGGCGGCCCTGGAGGCGGGGATGCCCGTGAGCGTTCCCGGCCTGACCGTGGACCGGCAGTGCGGTTCCGGCCTTGACGCGATCGCCCTGGCCTGCCGGCTGATTGCCTCCGGCGGCGGCGTTGGCGGCGGTGACATCTTCCTCGCCGGCGGGGTGGAGAGCATCAGCACGGCCCCGCTGCGGGCCCGGCCCGGTCCCGGAGGCGAGCCGCAGTACTTCAGCCGCGCCCGGTTCGCGCCCGACAGCCATGGCGACCCGGACATGGGGGTGGCGGCCGAAAACGTCGCGGCCCGCTTCGGCATTGACCGGCAGCGGCAGGACGATTACGCGCTGCGGAGCCACCGCCGGGCGCTCGGCGCCGCCGCGGACGGAGCCTTCGCGGCCGAGACAGTGCCTCTGCCCCGGCCGTCGGGGCGGGTGTCCGCCGACGACGGCCCGCGGCGGTCGCTCACACCCGCGGTGCTTCCCCGCTTCCCGGCTGCCTTCGTTCCTGGCGGGACAGTCACCGCCGGGAACTCCTGCTTCGACGCCGACGGGGCCGCCGCCGCCGTGGTCACCTCCCTGGCGCGGGCGAAAGCGCTCGGTGCCCGCGACGGCCTCGTGCTGCTCGGAAAGGACACGGCGGGCGTCGACCCGGCGCTGCTGGGGATGGGCGCGGCCGTGGCGGCTGACCGCCTGCTGGCGGCCACCGGCGTCGCGGCGGGGGACCTTGGCCTCATCGAATTCAACGAGGCGTTCGCGGCGCAGGTGCTGGCCTGCCTCGACCAGCTCGGGATCGACCCGCACCGCGTCAACCTCGACGGCGGCGCCCTCGCCCTGGGCCACGCCTACGGGGCCTCCGGCGCCGTGCTTGTCACCCGGCTGCTGGCCCAGGCCCGCCGTGAACCCCTGGACGGCAAGCTGGCGCTGGCCATGATCAGCATCGCCGGCGGCATGGGGACCGCCGCGCTGTTCGAGTACCGCTCCTTCAGCTAGCCCCGACGGGCATGTCCATCCTTCAGCCCAGGGCTTGGACAAAGTGCGTCTATGTCCACTCCGTGTGACCAGGGATGGGCATGCTCGACGGCGGGGCGCAGCAACGGGCATGTCCGGTGAACCTGCGCGTCGGCCGGCACCAGCCCCTTAGCCCTCCGAGTCCTCAGACCAGTCTCACCTCGGGGCCGTCAGGCTCTTCAGCCTCGCCCAGACCCCGGGCGGCCAGGGCGTCGCCGGTCTGCCGGGCGAACGCCACCGTGGTGATGAACACCGGCAGCACCAAGGCCCGGGGGTTCCGGTCCAGGCCGCGGGCGCGGGCGGAATCACGGACGTCGGCGTAGGCTCCGGCGATGAAGGGGATACTGCGGAGCATGATCGCAATCGTCAGCGCAAACCGTTCCGGGTCGGCGCCGAGACGGCGGAACGGCCGGGCGAGTGAGGCCACCCCGTCCAGGAGCGCCTGGACCGGTGTGGTGGCGGTGAGGATTGACGCAGCCACCACGCAGACCAGGACGTTGAGCACAATCCTCGCGGCCGGGGCGCCGCCGAGCTGCCACCACTGGTACAGCCCGATCACGGCGAGCACCGGGAGCACCGGCCGGACGGCCCGCAGCAGCCTGGCCGCTCCGGCACCGCTGAACAGGTACACCCCGCACAGCAGCCCGAGCCCCGCGGCGGCCGCGGCCCAGTCGGCCACCAGGAACGACGCCATCCCGCACGCCAGCACCAGCAGGAACTTCAGCCACAGCGGGGCGCGGTGTACCGGGGAAGACCCGGGCACGTAGTGGGCAAGCAGGAAGCCGTGCCCCCTCATGGCCGTGCCGACTCCCCGGCGGCCGAGTTCCCGGCGGCCGGCGGGGCGGGGGCAGGGTCCGCCGCGCACAGCGCCCGGTAGTGCGCGACGGCGGCGGCCGGGGCGCCGTCGAACACGATCCTCCCGGCGTCCACCACCAGCACCCGGCCAAGGTCGAGGGCAAGGTCGAGGTCGTGGGTGGACAGGATGATCTGCTGGTCCAGGCCCGCCAGGGTGCGGCGCAACAGTTCCCGGTTCCGCAGGTCCAGCAGGGTGGACGGTTCGTCGAGAACCAGGACATCCGGGCCCACGGCCAGCACCGCGGCGAGCGCCACGAGCTGGCGTTCACCGCCGGAAAGCTCGTAAATACTCTGGTCCGCCAGCGGCAGCAGGCCAAAACGGTCCAGCACCGCCTCCGCCTGCGCGCGCCGCTCACGCGGGTTCCGCACCGAGCGGCGCAAGGACAGTTCCACATCCTCGCGCCCGGTGGGCATCACGAGCTGCGCGAGGGGGTCGGTGAAGACGAAACCAACCCGCCGGCGGACGGCGCGGACACCGCGGACCGTGTCCGTTCCGTGCACCGCCACCGTGCCGGAACTGGGCGGGACGAGGCCGTTGACCATCCGCAGCAGCGTGGATTTGCCCGAGCCGTTGGCCCCGATGACGCCGATCCGGTGCTCGGTCAGCGACAGGGACACCGGTTCCAGCAGCGTCTTGGGGTCCGGCCGGCCGTCAACCGCCACCCGGACCGCGGCGCGGTCGAAGACGACGCTCACGCGCGGGCTGTGGTCTCGCCGGCCGGGCGGGCGCGGCGCACCAGCAGATCGGGGAAGGCCTTGTGCAGGGCCAGCGCGACGCTCACGGCGAGGATGTTCTTGATCACGTCGCCCGGGTAGAAGGCCAGGTCGGCGAGGAGGGCCTTGGAGAGCTCCAGCCGCGCGTTGACCATGAGTCCCAGGATTCCGAGGCTGTGGACGAAGACGATGCTCCCGGCCATAGCTGCGGCGAACAGGGCCAGTGCGCGGACCTTACCCGTGGTGCGGCGCAGCACGACGGCGGCGAGCCAGCCCACGGCGGCGGCCGCGAGCGGGAAGGCCAGGATGTAGCCGGCGGAGGGGCCGGCCAGCACCCCCAGGCCGGCGCGGCCGTTGCTGAAGATGGGCAGCCCGGCCAGACCCAGCAGCACGTACAGCCCGACGGCGGCGAACGCCCGGCCGGGTCCGAGGGCGAGGCCGGTGAGCATAACGGCCAGGGTCTGGACGGTGATCGGGACGCCGAGTGCCCCGACGGGGATGGCGGGCACGACGGCGGACACCGCAACGAGGGCGGCGAACACGGCGATCAGCCCAAGGTCGGTCGCGTTCCAGCGCCGGCGGCGGCCCGGCCGGCCGGTGGCGGGGGAGGAACCGGCCCCGGACGTGGTTCCGGCGGCGGGCCGTGAGGTGGCGGCGGTGCTGTGCTCAGTCTTGCTCATGGTTGTCCTGTCACGAAGAGGGGCAGGCACGCATCAGCGCGTGCGGGTCTCACCTCCGACGATACGGCGGCGTCAGCTTGGGTATTTTGTAGGCCTTCCACTAAACCCCGGGCCCGTTGCTGGACCACCACGCCAAGAAGAACCCGGAGGCGGCGGGCAGCGCCGCCGTCGTCCGCGGCCTTTCCCGATGTCAGCCGCCGGGGGAGCTGCCGGTAGACTGGTAGGGGCCGTCCTCTCGGCCACACCGCCCCGGCCCCGTCCAGTTTCCATTCGTTGTGCCGCGGCGTTCCCCGTTGTGAAAGGCCTTAGCTGCATTGATTACCGTCCAGGATCTCGAACTGCGCGCCGGCGCCCGTCTGCTTATGGACCAGGTGAGCTTCCGGATCGACAAGGGAGACAAGATCGGCCTCGTCGGCCGTAACGGTGCAGGCAAGACCACATTGACCCGCGTGCTGGCCGGCGAGGGCCTCCCCGCCGCCGGTAAGGTCACTCGCAGCGGGGAGATCGGCTACCTGCCGCAGGACCCGCGCACCCCGGACATGGAGCAGCTGGCCCGGGACCGGATTCTCTCCGCCCGCGGACTCGACATCGCCGTCGGCAAGCTCCGGACCGCGCACGAGGAGATGGCCAGCGAGGACCCCACCGTCCAGCGCAAGGCCATGAACCGCTACGACCGGCTCGAATCCGAGTTCCTCGCCGCCGGCGGCTACGCTGCCGAGGCCGAGGCCGCCGCGATCTGCTCGAACCTCGCCCTTCCGGACCGGCTGCTGAACCAGCCGCTGAAGACCCTCTCCGGCGGCCAGCGCCGCCGTGTGGAGCTCGCCCGCATCCTGTACTCCGACGCCGAGACGATGCTGCTCGATGAGCCCACCAACCACCTCGACGCCGACTCCATCGCCTGGCTCCGGGAGTTCCTGAAGAACCACCAGGGCGGCCTGATCGTGATCAGCCACGACACCGAACTGCTCGAGGCCACGGTGAACAAGGTCTTCCTGCTGGACGCCAACCGCGCGCAGATCGACTTCTACAACATGGACTGGAAGCGCTACCTGACCCAGCGCGAGACCGACGAGCGCGCCCGCAAGCGCGAACGCGCCAACGCCGAGAAGAAGGCCCAGGTCCTGATGGACCAGGCCAACAAGATGCGCGCGAAGGCCACCAAGGCCGTCGCGGCGCAGAACATGGCCAAGCGCGCCGAACGGCTGCTCGGCGGCCTCGAGGCGGTCCGCGAGAACGACCGCGTGGCCGCCCTGCGCTTCCCGGACCCGTCGCCCTGCGGCAAGACTCCGCTCACCGCCGACGGCCTCTCCAAGTCCTACGGTTCGCTGGAGATCTTCACCGACGTCGACCTCGCGATCGACCGCGGCTCCAAGGTGGTCATCCTGGGCCTTAACGGCGCCGGCAAGACCACGCTGCTGCGGATGCTCGCCGGCGTCGACAAGCCGGACACCGGCGAAGTCATCCCCGGCCACGGCCTGAAGGTGGGCTACTACGCGCAGGAGCATGAGACGCTCGACGTCGACCGCACCGTGCTGCAGAACATGCGCTCGGCCGCCCCGGACATGAACGACTCCGAGGTCCGCGGCATCCTCGGCTCGTTCCTGTTCTCCGGCGACGACGTCGACAAGCCCGCGGGTGTGCTCTCCGGCGGCGAAAAGACCCGGCTCGCCCTGGCCACCATCGTCGCGTCCAGCGCGAACGTGCTGCTCCTCGACGAGCCCACCAACAACCTCGACCCGGCCAGCCGCTCCGAGATCCTCGGTGCGCTGCGCAACTACACCGGCGCCGTGGTGCTGGTCAGCCACGACGAAGGCGCCGTCGAGGCGCTTAATCCGGAGCGCGTGGTGTTGTTGCCTGATGGGGTCGAGGACCTGTGGAACGAGGACTACCTGGACCTCATCACGTTGGCGTAGGCCCCTCGGCCGGGTTCGCTCTTCGCTTCCGCTCCGCGGTTGGGTCCGCGCCTCGCGCGCGCGATTTGCCGCGTGCTCGCTCGTCCCTCGCTTAGACGCACGCTACGCAAATCGCTCGCGTTCGGCGCTTGCGGTCACGTCACCGTTGCGCTGGGGAACGTTCAACTTCGCCGCGGTCGGGTCAGTACCGCGGTGTTAGCGGACGGGCATTTCTTGTGCGTTGGTGATGCGGTGGAGGTCTTGGTAGGTGATGGAGAACATGGAGTTGTGGTCTCCGGCGCCGGCCCAGAGGAGCTGGTGGTTCTTGAGGGTCTGGTCCAGGATTGTCCTGATCTTCTCCGGGTGGCCTATCGGGGCTACGCCGCCGACGCGCTGGCCGGTGTGGGCGAGGACAAAATCGGGGCTTGCACGGCGGATCTTGCCCGACCCAAGTTGTGCGGCCACCTTGCCGGTGTCGACCCGTGCCGCGCCGCTGGCCAGAATCAGCAGGGGAGCGCCGTCGACGTCGAAGACCAGGCTGTTGGTGATCGCCGCGACATCGCAGCCCAAAGCTGCCGCGGCGGCAGCCGCGGTCGGCACCTGCGTCTCAAAGACGGCGACGGTGTCGGCCGAGCCGGCCGCGAGCAGCGCGCGCCGGACGTTCGCTACGGCGTCGGGGTCCATGGTGTGCTCCTTCAGAATCCCTGGGCGTCAAGGATGGCGTCTTCCTCTTCCTCCGCGGTGGCATTCTTCCGCTTACGGGGGACGGGCCGACGGCGGGGCGTCGGGTTGCTCGCGTGCAGGTAGCCGCCGGGGGTCCGGGCAGAAGCGTTGTCCTCGTAGTCCCCGGCGTCCTCCGCATCAATCTCGGCGTTCCGAGCCTGCTGCCGTGCCGCGTAGCCGAAGCCGACGAACATCAGCACACCAAAGGCGAACCACTGCAGCGAGTAGGACAAGTGGGTGCCCTCCTCGGTGGAGGGCTTGGGGAAGCCGACCGGCATCTCCGCCGCGGCCGGGGTTTCCGAGGCCAGCTGGCCGTACGCTCCGGTGAGGACGGGGTAGCCGAGCTGGGCGGAGTAGGCGGCCAGATCAATCGAGGCGAGCTGCCCGTCCGGGGCGCCGCGCTGCAGTTCCGGCTCCGAATGTTTGAGGCGGGCCACCACGGTGACGGTTCCGGACGGCGGGGCGGGCACAGAGTCGGGGCTGCCGGGGGTCTTGTTGCCGATCGGCAGCCAGCCGCGGTCGATCACCACCGTCTCGCCTGACTCGAGCTTGAAGGGGACCACCACCTCGTAGCCTGGCTGGCCGTTGAGCGGGCGGTTGCGGACTATCCGCTGGCCGGCGGTGTCGTAGCTGCCGCGCAGCTCCACCTGCGTCCATTCACGCTCGGCGTCGAGCTTGAGGAACTGGTCCCGGGCGGCCGCGAACGGAATCGGGGTGGCGGAATAGTTGGAGACCACGCGGTTGATTTCCGCCAGGGTTTCCGCCCGGCGGTCCATCTGCCAGCGGCCCAGGAACACGCAGGCGGTCGCGAAGATGGCGGCCAGCAACAGGTAGCCCAGCCACTTGCTGGAGAACAGGAACCGGTACATTCAGCCGGCCCTGCCTGCGTCGCCGACGGCGGCGTCGCCGACGGCGGCGGACAACGGAACAGTCTCTTTCCACAGGCCCCGGGTCTGCAGATAATCCTCCAGCCAGGCGCGGTGTTCGGCGCAGGCGAGCCAGCTCTTCCGGCGTTCCGGGGTGTGGATTTTGGGGTTGTTCCAGAGCAGCTGCCACTCGGCGTCGGCACGGCACGCCTTGCGGGAGCACATCACGGAAGCAGGGGCGGCGCCGGCCAGGTCAAAAAGGTTCATGAAGCAGCCTGCCTGTGGTCCTCATCGTCGTCGTCAATCAGCTCGCCCTGCAGCAGGGTGACGGACGCGTCCGCCGACGGCGGCACCTGGGCCGCCGTTGCCTCGTCCCGGGGCGCGTCCAGCTCGCCCATCGGCACGAAGTCGATCAGCGAGTCGCTGTGGACTTCGGCGTGGTCGCTGCCGTTGGCAATCACCACCGCAAACCAGGGCAGGAAGACGGCGCCGATCACGGGCAGGATCTTGAACCAGCCGTCCACCACAAACACCAGGACCAGGCAGACCATGCGGATGCCCATGGCCACGGCGTACTTGACCATCCGCTGGCGCATCTCTTCCGAGTGCGCGGCGGCGGCGTCGGTAATGCTGTGGACCTCGGTGTCGCCGGAGTCCTCCCCGGACGTCCGCTCACCGGGTCGGTTCTTGTTTGTCACGGCTGTCAGATCACGCTCCATAGGCTTGCTTCGATTCTCTCACCATCGGCGGGGGCGCCCAAACGGCCGCGGTCACCGACGCGGGGCAGGCGGACACCGGAGGCTAAGATCGGAGGCAGGAAAATCCAGCCCCCACCCGCGGTGCGAGCGCGCCGCAGAAACCGGAGTCCAGCATGACTGAAGCATCGTCCACCGGCCGCAGCGTCCTCATCACCGGCGGGAACCGGGGCATCGGCCTCGCCATCGCCGAATCCTTCCTCGCCAACGGCGACAAGGTTGCCGTCACCTACCGCAGCGAGGCCACCCTCCCGGAAGGCATCCTCGGCGTGAAGGCCGACGTCACCGACGAGGCGTCGGTGGATGCAGCGTTCGCCGAAGTCGAAGCGGCGCACGGCCCCGTGGAGGTGCTGGTGGCCAACGCCGGCATCACCAAGGACACGCTTCTGATGCGGATGAGCGAGGACGACTTCACCTCGGTGATCGACACGAACCTCACCGGCGCCTTCCGCGTGATCAAGCGTGCCTCCAAGGGCATGATTCGGGCTCGCAAAGGCCGCGTGGTTCTCATCTCCTCCGTCTCCGGCCTGTACGGGGCCCCGGGCCAGATCAACTACTCGGCGTCCAAGGCCGGCCTCGTCGGCATTGCCCGCTCGCTCACCCGCGAACTCGGTGGCCGCGGCATCACCGCCAACGTGGTGGCCCCGGGCTTCATCAACACGGACATGACCGCCGAGCTTCCGGAGACCACACAGAAGGACTACCTGTCCAAGGTCCCCGCGGGCCGCTTCGCCGAGGCGTCAGAGGTCGCCGACGTCGTCCGCTGGGTCGCGAGCGACGAGGCCGCGTACATTTCCGGGGCGGTCATCCCGGTCGACGGCGGTCTGGGCATGGGCCACTAGGGGCCGGACCGGGCCTTTGGCCCTAGGCGGGGCTGCGGGCGGGGGCGTGTAATGGTGCCACAGCCCCTCACCGCCGCACGGCAGGGGCATGGACCCAGGAGGATTTTGATCATGGCTGATCTCAGCAAGTGGGCGCCGTCGGACATGCTCGAGCCTGTCCGCCGCTTCCTCGACGGCGACCTCACAATGGCCTCGACCATCAAGGTCGAGCAGTTCCAGGACGGCAATACCCTGGTGGTGCGTGCCGAGGTTCCTGGCATCGATCCCGACAAGGACGTCGACGTGTCTGTCAGCGAAGGCATGCTGCACATCAAGGCCGAACGCGAGGAAAAGTCCGAGCACAAGAGCAAAACCGGCTACCGCTCGGAGTTCCGCTACGGCTCCTTTGTGCGCAGTATCGCCCTGCCCGCCGGAGCCAAAGAGGAAGACATTACCGCCAGCTACAAGGACGGGGTTCTCGAGGTGCGTGCGCCCGCCCCCGTGGCCGCGCCGGGGGAGCCGAGCAAAAAGATCCGGGTCGACCGGGGTTAATCCGGACGGTTTGAGCTGAGTTCGTGCGGCTGGAAGGGCCTCAACGCGCCGCCGGACGGACATGCCCATCCTTCGCTGTCCGACAGCGGGCTTGTCCAGCTTTGGCCGCCCACTCCGACGGGCATGCCCATTCCTCAAAGCACGCAGTGGACATTTACTGAATATGTCCGTTGGCGGCGCCGCCGGATGGACATGCCCATCGGTCGAGCGCCGACCGGCGGCATGCTCCCGGGTAACACTCCGGCTTTCCCGGTTCCGGGCGCCCCGTCCCGCGCGCTGGGTACGACGTCGGCCCCCTTCTGCGATGCCCCTCAAACTAGGCCCGTGCGGCTTCTTTGTGGATCCCGAACAACTGAAATGCTGCCGGGCGCTGGCATGATGGACAGCAGACCCCACAGTATTTGGATGTTTGGAACAAAGGAGCTCGAATGGGACTGCTGGAGAACAAGACCGCGATCGTCACCGGTTCGTCGCGCGGCATCGGCGCTGACGTCGCTAAATTCCTGGCCGCCGAGGGTGCCGCCGTGATCGTGAACTACCGCCAGAAGGCCCCGCGCGCCAACAAGGTGGTCGCGGAGATCGAGGCCGCCGGCGGCCGCGCCGCAGCCGTCGGCGCGGACCTGACCACGCAGGAAGGCGTCCAGGCCCTCGCCAGCGCCGCGATGGAGAACTTCGGCTCGCTGGATCTGCTGGTCCTCAACGCCTCCGGCGGCATGGAATCCGGCATGGAAGAGGGCTACGCCCTCAAGCTCAACCGCGACGCCCAGGTGAACATGCTCAACGCCGCCGTGCCGCTGATGCCCGAGGGTTCGCGCGTGGTGTTTGTGACCAGCCACCAGGCGCACTTCATCGAGACCGTCCCCACCATGCCCGAGTATGAGCCGGTGGCCCGCAGCAAGCGTGCCGGCGAGGACGCACTCCGCGACCTCGTGCCGAGCCTCGCCGAAAAGGGCATCTCCCTGGTGGTCGTCTCCGGTGACATGATCGAGGGCACCGTCACGGCCACCCTGCTGGACCGCTCCAACCCGGGCGCCATCGAGGCCCGCCGCGCCGAGGCCGGCAAGCTCTACTCGGTCAAGGAGTTCGCCGCCGAGGTCGCCAAGATGGCCACCGCCGACGTCGAGACCGGCCACACCGAATACGTCGGCGGCGCCGACTACTTCGACAAGGCCAGCGGCACCACCTAGGCCGCGCCGAGATGACACTTGGCGGCAGTGTTCCCAAAACACTGCCGCCAAGTGTCATTTGGCGTTAAGGCTCAGACGCCAGCGATGTGCCGGACGGCGTCCAGGTAGGGCATGTTGATCGCGGCGTCGGCCGCGGCGCGGACCGCCGGCTTGGCATTGAACGCTACGCCGATCCCGGCGGCGCCGAGCATGTCCAGGTCATTGGCGCCGTCGCCCACCGCAATGGTGTGCTCCATCGGGATGCCCTCGGCGGCCGCCCACTCGCGCAGGTACTTCTCCTTTGCGGCGCGGTCCACCACATCGCCCACCACCTTGCCGGTCAGGGCGCCGTCGGCAATTTCCAGTTCGTTGGCGATCCAGTAGTCCAGCCCCAGGCCCTCCGCAATCGGGCGCAGGATCTGGTTGAAACCGCCCGAAACGACCGCCACCGCGTGCCCGGCCGCCTTGAAGGCCGCCACCAGTTCGGCGGCGCCCTCGCTCAGGGACACCTCGGCGCGGACGGAATCGACGACGTCGGCCGGCAGCCCGGCGAGCACCGCCACCCGGGCGTGCAGGCTCTGCGCGAAGTCCAGCTCGCCGCGCATGGCCGCCTCGGTCACGGCCGTCACTTCCTCGCGTTTGCCCGCATAGGCGGCCAACAGTTCGATGACCTCCTGCTTGATCAGGGTTGAGTCGACGTCCATGATCAGCAGCTTCCGCGGGGCCTGCCGCAGCGCCGCGGGCACAACCGCCGTGTCCACCCCGTCGATTCCGGCGATGCTCCGGCGGAGCGCGGCGAGCCCGGCGGAGGTCAGGGCGCCGGGGAGCGTGCAGTCCACCGAATAGGCGGAGTAGCGGCCGTCCCCGGCAGTATTTTCGGCGCCGAGGGCCAGCCCCGCTCCGGCCAGTGCCTGGCGCACCTGCTCCACTTCGGAAAGGGACAGATTGACGCCGTAGCTGACCGCGGTCACGTTCGAACTCATGGCCTCAATCCTAGCGAGCGGGCCGCGGCGGGCCGGAATTGGTTTCGTGCCGGTGACGCGGGGGAGCGCCGCCGGGAGGCCGGCCCGGTTATCAGTCGTCCGCTTTTTTGTCCTAGTGTCTACTCCTATGAGTGATGTTCTTGAAATGGCCGCCGTCAGCGTTGTACGTGGGGCGAAAACGCTCCTGGACAAGGTCGACTGGCAGGTCAAGGAGGGCGAGCGTTGGGTGATCCTGGGCCCCAACGGCGCCGGCAAGACCACTCTGCTGCAGGTGGCCGCCGCCCGCCTGCACCCCACGTCCGGCATGGCCGGGATCCTCGAAGAGATCCTCGGCGCCGTCGACGTCTTTGAACTCCGCCCTCGCATCGGCCTGTCCTCGGCCGCCCTCGCCAACCAGATCCCGGAGCACGAGAAGGTCCTCAACGTCGTTGTGACCGCCGCCTACGGGGTCACCGGGCGCTGGCGCGAGGGCTACGAAAAGGACGACGAACGCCGCGCCTTCGCCCTGCTCAACGAGTGGGGGATGGGCCCGCTGCTCAACCGCCCCTTCGCCTCACTCTCCGAGGGGGAGCGCAAGCGCGTGCAGATCGCCCGGGCGCTCATGACGGACCCGGAACTGCTGCTGCTCGACGAGCCCGCCGCCGGCCTTGACCTGGGCGGCCGCGAAGACCTCGTGCACCGGCTCAGCGGACTGGCCCGCGACGACGCTGCGCCCGCGATCGTGCTGGTCACCCACCACCTGGAGGAAGTCCCGCCGGGTTTCACCCACGCCCTTTTGATGCGCGACGGCAGCGTGGTCGCCGCCGGCCCGCTGGAGGAGGTGCTGACCGCGGAGAACCTCAGCGAGACGTTCGGTGTGGACCTGGACGTCAACGTCTCCGGCGGCCGCTACACCGCCACCGCCCGCCGCTAGAGGGACCGCTGACAGCGCGTGGAGTTCCTCAGCAGCGTCTTCATCTTCTTCGCCGGGCTCTGGGCCGGCACCATCAACAGTGTGGTCGGTTCGGGCACGCTGGTGACCTTCCCGGTGCTGATCGCGCTCGGCTTCGCGCCGGTCACCGCCTCGATCAGCAACGCCATGGGCCTCGTGGCGGGCAGCGCCGCCGGCGCCTGGGGCTACCGCAAGGAGCTCGCCGGGCGCCGGAACCAACTGCTGAAGCTGCTGCCGGCCTCGCTGCTCGGCGGCATCACCGGCGCGTACCTGCTGCTGCACCTTCCGGAGGTGGTCTTCCAGTACGCGGCGCCCGCCCTGATTGTGGTGGCCCTGCTGATGGTCGTGTTCCAGCCGCGGCTCCAGCGCTGGGTGCAGACCCGGGAACAGAACCCGGAGCACGCCATCCGGGACAAGCAGCACGGGATCCTGCTTGTCGTGCTGGTCTACCTCGCCGGCGTCTACGGCGGCTACTTCGTGGCTGCACAGGGAATCCTGCTGGTGGGCATCCTTGGAGTGTTTATGGCCGGGACCATGCAGAACGCCAACGCGATGAAAAACATCCTGGTCCTTGGGGTGAACATCGTCGCCGCGGTGTCCTACCTGCTCTTCGCCTTCGACCGGATCAGCTGGACCGCCGTCGGCCTGATCGCCGTGAGCTCGCTGATCGGCGGCCTGATCGGCGCCCGGGTGGGCCGGCGGCTCTCGCCTACGGTGCTGCGGGGCGTTATTTTCACCCTGGGCCTGGTGGCGCTGGGCTTTATGATCGCCAAACTGCTGAACTGAGCCTGCCGTGAGCTTCCACCACCTCGAATCCGCGGACGACCCGCGCGTCGCCGACTACACCCGGCTGACCGACGTGCACCTGCGCAAGCTCCGTGAACCCGCCGAGGGGATGTACATCGCCGAGTCCTCCCGGGTGCTGCGCCGTGCCCTGGCCGCCGGGCACCGCCCGCGGTCCTTCTTCCTGGCGGAGAAATGGCTCCCGGACCTGGCCGACGTCTTCGAGCAGTACCCGGACGTGCCGGCCTACATCGGGTCCGCCGCGCTGCTGGAGGAGATCACCGGCTTCCACCTGCACCGCGGCGCGATGGCCGCCATGCAGCGCCCGGCGCCCGTGCCGCTGCCCGAACTGCTCGCCGGGGCCCGCCGGATCGCCGTGCTCGAGGACATCGTGGACCACACGAACGTCGGCGCGATCTTCCGCTCCGCAGCGGCGCTGGGCCTCGATGCCGTGCTGGTGACCCCGCGCTGCGGCGACCCGCTGTACCGGCGCAGCGTCCGCGTCAGCATGGGCACCGTCTTCCAGGTCCCGTGGGCCCGGCTGGAGGAGTGGCCGGGCGCACTGGCAGTGCTGCAGGAGCACGGCTTCGTGGTGGCTGCCATGGAGCTGACCGGGGACGCGGTCGACGTCGACGTGCTCGCGGCCCGGAATCCGGAGAAGCTGGCGCTGGTGCTCGGCACCGAGGGCGCCGGAATGAGCGAGGCGACCCTCGCCGCCGTCGACCTCGCCGTGAAGATTCCGATGCGCGCCGGGGTCGATTCGCTCAACGTGGCGGCCGCGTCCGCCGTCGCGTTCTGGGAGCTGCGGAACCGCGGCTGACACTCCCCGGGCCGGCAGTGGACCCCCCCACGCCCCGGTTCGTCCGGCCCGCGGATCTCGGCTATGATGGGTAGCTGGCCGTGCTGCGCCTTCCGGTGCCGGGCAGCCATCCCACTCATACCTGGCAGCTGGCAAAATCCAGTTGCGCGAACAAAGGTCCAATTATGCAGTCTGATATCCACCCGAAGTACGAAGCTGTTGTTTTCAACGACCTGGCTTCCGGCGTCAAGTTCCTGACCAAGTCCACCGTGTCTTCCTCGAAGACCATCGAGTGGGAAGACGGAAACACCTACCCGGTCATCGACGTCGAAATCTCCTCCGAGTCCCACCCGTTCTACACGGGCAAGCAGCGCATCATGGACTCTGCAGGCCGCGTCGAGCGCTTCAACGCTCGCTTCAAGGGCTTCGGCGGCAAGAAGTAACCTTCTGCTCCCAAGGTCTTTTGGAAAAGCCCGCACCGGCGACGGTGCGGGTTTTTGCGTTCCGGCCGCGTGGCACGATTAAGGGCATGACAACCCTTCCCCCCGTTCCCGGTTCCGGCAGTGCAGACGAGGACGGCCGACGCCGCCACGGCGAGTACAAGGTCCCCGGCGGCAAACTGGTGGTGGCCGACCTCGACGTCGTCGACGGCGTCCTGGCGCACGTCTCGATCAGCGGGGACTTCTTCCTGGAGCCCGACGAGGCGCTCCTGGACATCAACCACAGCCTCACCGGGCTGCCCGCCGACGCCGGCGCGGCCGACCTTGCCGCGGCGGTCACGGCGGCGTTGCCGGAGGACGCGGTGCTGTTCGGCTTCTCCGCAGGAGCGGTCGCGATCGCGGTCCGGCGCGCCCTGGCGAAAGCCACCGGCTGGGGCGACCACCATTGGAACATCATCGGCCCGTCGGTGCTGCCCACGCACGTGAACGTCGCACTCGACGAGGTCCTCACCGAAGAGGTCGGTGCCGGCCGGCGCAACCCGACACTGCGGTTCTGGGACTGGGAGGAGCCATCCGTGGTGATCGGCAGCTTCCAGTCCGTCCGCAACGAGGTCCACCCCGACGGCGTCATCCGGCACGGCATCAGCGTGGTCCGCCGGATCAGCGGCGGCGGCGCCATGTTCATGGAAGCCGGCAACTGCATCACCTACTCGCTGTACCTGCCGCAGACCCTCGTGGACGGCATCAGCTTCGCCGACTCCTACGGCTTCCTGGACGCATGGGTGATGGCCGCGCTGGAAAAAGTCGGCATCAGCGCGTTCTACGTGCCGCTCAATGACATCGCCACCGAGCACGGCAAGATCGGCGGCGCCGCGCAGAAGCGGCTCGCCAACGGCGGCATGCTGCACCACGTCACCATGAGCTACGACATCGACGCGGACAAGATGGTGGAGGTGCTGCGGATCGGCAAGGAAAAGCTCTCGGACAAGGGCACCACCAGCGCCAAAAAGCGCGTTGACCCGCTCCGCCGGCAGACCGGCCTGGCCCGCGCCGAGATCGTCGCGGCGATGATGGAGGTCTTCACCGAGCGCTACGGGGCGACGCCGGCGGAACTCACCGAGGCCGAACTCGACGCCGCCCGCCGGCGCGTGGGGACCAAGTTCGGCACCGAAGAGTGGCTCCACCGGGTCCCGTAGCGCGGCCTCCTTCGTCGACTCGCCACACGTGGCCGCTACACCCACCCGTTTAGCGGCCATACGTGTCAGATGGGCGCCCCGGACTGCAGCTTGGCGGCCGTACGCATCAGATTGCCGCCTTGGCAGGCGGCGTCCTTCGTCGATTCGCCACACGTGGCCGCTGCACCCACCCGCTTAGCGTCCATTTGCGTCAGATGGGCGCCCCCCGGGTGGTCGCCCCGGACTGCAGCATCTCAGGCGGGCGCGGCCTGTGCCGTGAGTGCGCGCAGCAGTTGGCTGCGCTGTTCGATGATGATCCGGCGCAGCGCCCGCGGGGCATCCGGGTGCCCGTTGAGCCACGCGTCCGTCCGGACGATCACCGGGTGTGCTTCCGGCGCCGCGCCCCGGCCCGCCAGGTCCTGCCCCGCGGGGTAGAAGCCGCGGACGATCCGGCTCGCGATCTCGATGCTCCGGTCCGCCCAGACCTGCTCGAGGCACTCGAAGTAGGGCTCCACGTAGCCCGCCAGCAGTTCCGCCGGGGCCGTGTTGAAGCCGGCGATGGTCGCACTGAGAAGTTGGTTGGACAGCGCCGTGCCGCGCACGGCGGCGTCCCAGGCTTCGGCTTTGACCTTCGGGTCCGGTCGCGCGGCGAGGGCGGTGGCATGCCCGGACTTACCCGAGGCGGTATTGTCGCGGGCCAGTTCGGTGTCCAGCTCCCCGGGGGTAGCCTGGCCGTGCGCGGCGATGGCGTGCCAGAGGTTCCACCGGAGTTCCGCGTCCACGGAGAGCCCTTCGATCACGGTGCTGCCATCCAGCAGGCCCCTCAGCAGGCCCAGCTGGCCGGCGTCGAAGCGGCTGGTGGCGGCGAGGGTCCGCGCCCAGGCCAGCTGCTGGTCGGAGCCGGGCGCCGCGTTGCGGAGTTCCGCGGCGGCCGCGTCGAGGAAGCGGCTGCGGACCTCGCCGCGCCGGGCCGCCGGCACGTAGCGTTCGATCGCCGTTCCGGCGTTGCCGAGGACGTTCAGGAGCACCCCGATGCCCTGTTCGGTGGGGGCGAAGCGCTGCACCGCGTCGACGTATTGGGCCGCGGGGGTGGCGGCATCCCGGGCCGAATCCCAGAGCGCGGTCCAGCACAGGGCGCGCGCCATCGGGTCGCTGATCGCGCCCAGCGAGCGGCGGACCGTCGCCTCCGACTGCGGGTCGAGCCGGACCTTCGCGTAGCTAAGGTCCTCGTCGTTGACCAGCAGCAGCGCCGGGCGGGCCTTGCCGGCAAGCTGGCCGACGTCGGTGCGGTCGCCGTCGACGTCGGTCTCCACACTGTCGGTGCGGACCAAGGCGCCGGCCTCGTCGAAGTTGTACAGGCCGATCCGCAGCCGGTGCGGCCGCGGCTCCTGCCGGCCGGTGATCGGATCCTCGGCGTGCTGGACCAGCGACACGGAGCCCAGCACGCCGTCGCGCTCCTCGATCTCCGAGGTCAGGGTCGAAATACCGGAGGTCTGCAGCCATTGCCGGGCCCAGGCGGCGAGGTCGCGGCCGGAGGCGGCGCTCAACGCCGCCAGCAGGTCCGCCAGGGTGGTGTTGCCGTAGGCGTGGTCGCGGAAATACCGGCGGGAGCCGGCAATGAACGCGTCGAAGCCCACATAGGCCACCAGCTGCTTGAGAACGGAGGCGCCCTTGGCGTAGGTGATCCCGTCGAAGTTCTGCTTGGCGGCCTCGAGGTCCGGGATGTCGGCGACAATCGGGTGTGTGGTGGGAAGCTGGTCCTGGACGTAGGCCCAGGCCTTGCGGTTGTTGGCGAAATTCACCCAGGCCGTGTCCCACTCCGTGGTCCGGTCCACGCCCAGGGTGCCCATGTAATCCGCGAACGACTCCTTGAGCCACAGGTCATCCCACCACTGCATCGTGACGAGGTCGCCGAACCACATGTGCGCCATCTCGTGCAGCAGGGTGTTGGCCCGGCCCTGGTACTGCGAATCGGCGGCGCGGGAGGTGAAGACGTAGCTTTCGGTGAACGTCACCAGCCCCGGGTTCTCCATGGCGCCGAGGTTGTATTCGGGCACGAAGGCCTGCTCGTACTTCCCCCACGGGTACGGGTAGTCGAAGAGGGCATTGAAGAAGTCCAGGCCGTTCCTGGTCAGCCGGAACAGTTCGTCCGCGTCGAAGGAGGGCGCCATGGAGGCCCGGCAGTACAGGGCCAGCGGCACCTCCAGCGCGGTTCCGTCCGCGAGCTTCCCGTGCCAGGTGTCTTCGGCCTTGAAGTAGGGACCGGCGAGCACCGTGGTGATGTAGGTGGACATCGGCTTGGTGGCGGCGAAGTCCCAGCGGCTGGTGGCCGGGTCGCTGGTCAGCTGCGTGCGGAGGGACTCGACGCCGTTCGAGGAGACCTGCCACTCGGACGGGGCCATCACGTGGAAGGTGAATTCCGCCTTGAGGTCCGGCTGTTCGAAGTTCGCGAAGACGCGCCGCGCGTCCGCGGGCTCGTACTGCGTGTACAGGTAGCACTGGCCGTCGGCGGGGTCGAAGAAGCGGTGCATGCCCTCACCGGAGGTGCTGAACAGGGCTGTGCCGGTGACCGTGACCTGGTTCTCGGCCTGCAGGTTCTCCAGCCGGATCCGGGAGCCGTCCACCACGTCGGCCACGGGCAGGCCCTTGCCGTTGAGGAAGACGCTGTGCACGGACTCGCCGATGAAGTCCAGGAACGTTGAGGAGCCGGGTTCGCTGGCGGAAAAGTTGATCACGCTGCGGCTGGTGTAGCCCGCGACGTCGGGATCGGCCGCCTGCCGGACGTCAAGGGACACGTCGTAGCTGTGGGTGGTAATCAGGGCTGAGCGGGTTGCCGCTTCATCACGGCTCAGGTTCTGGTTCGACACCCCGCTATCTAATCACGGACGGAACCCCCAGCAGCCGGGAAGCCGGGCCGCCGCTCAGCGGCCGGGGACCAGGACGACGGCGGCGGCCAGCCCGAGGGCCGCGATCAGCAGCCAGGAGGCCAGTGCCGCGAGCAGGGCGCGGGTTCCGGTCCGCAGCAGCTGACCCACCCGGACGGCCGAGCCGAGTCCGAACAGGGCCATGCCCAGCAGCAGGTCCTGGACCACGGCGGCGGCGTCGAGCGCGGCGGGGGAGAGCCAACCGGCGCTCCGCAGGGCCGCCATGGCAATGAACCCGACCACGAACAGCGGCACAACCGGCGGGAGCCGGCCGCCGGCGTCGGACCCGATCCGGTGGTGGACGCCGGCCGCGGCGACCATGGGGGCGAGCAGCAGCACCCGGGTGAGTTTGACGATCACGGCGACCGCGAGCGCCGAGGCCCCGGCGGTCTGCGCGGTGGCGACCACCTGCCCGACGTCGTGCACCGAGGCCCCGGCCCACGCCCCGAAGGCTTCCGGGCCGAGCCCCAGCGGGCCGATGAGCAGCGGCAGGACGCCGATGGCGAGGGTGCCGCAGAGGGTGACCAGCGCGATCGGCAGCACGGTGTCCTGCTGCCGGATCCGGCGCACCGCGGCCATCGCCCCGATCGCGGAGGCCCCGCAGATGGCGAAGCCGGTGGCGATCAGCAGCGAAATGCGCGGCGGCAGCCGGAACATCCGGCCGATCCCGTAGGTGCCCGCGAACGCCGCCAGCACTACCCCGCTGATCAGCAGCAGTGCCGGCCAGCCCAGGGCCAGCACCTCCAGCACGCTGACCTTGAGCCCCAGCACCACGATCCCGGCGCGCATCAGGTGTTTGCCCGCGAAGTCCAGCCCGGCCCTGCCGGGCCCGGCGCTCCAGCCGGACACTCCGGGCAGGTTCGCGGCCAGCAGCCCCAGGAGGACCGCCACGGTCATGGCCGGCAGAGCGGGCAGCAGGGCGTGGACGGCGAGGGCGGTCCCGACGGCGGCGGCGCAGGCGGTCAGGCCGGGCAGCAGCGCCGGAAACGCCCGCAGCCGGCCGGACGTCTGCGGCAGGGAAAGGCGGCGGAGAGGAGGCACGCCGTCAACCTTGCCCTACGCGCCGCCTAAACACCGCAGCGTGAGCCGCAACACGCCCCGCGGGAGGCACCGAAATGATTTCGTAACGAAAAGATGGTTGGCTTATGGGCATGTCTGACCTTTTTGAGGATTACTCAGAGGCTGCCGGCCGAAGTGGCGCCTACGACGAGATGTTTGCCCCGGGCCAGGAGGCCCGGCGCTCTTACGGCCAGGTTGCCGGGGCGTTGCGGGAGCTCTCGCTGGCCGACGTCACGGCGCGGGCGGACTCGATGGCCCGGACGTTCCTGGACCGCGGCGTCACCTTCGACTTCGCGGGGGAGGAGCGGCCATTCCCGCTGGACATCGTCCCCCGGGTGATCCCGGCGGACGAATGGGCTGTGCTCGAACGCGGCGTGGCGCAGCGGGTGCGCGCCCTGGAGGCCTTCCTCAACGACGTCTACGACAAAATGATGGTGGTGTCCGACGGCGTAATCCCGCGCCAGCTCGTCACCACCAGCGCGCATTTCCACCGCCAGGTCCACGGTTTCGAGCCGGCCGGCGGCGTCCGCGTCCACATCTCCGGCATCGACGTCGTCCGTGACGCGGCGGGCACGTTCCGGGTCCTCGAGGACAACGTGCGGGTGCCCTCCGGCGTCAGCTACGTGCTGGAGAACCGCCGGGCCATGGCCAAGGGCCTTCCCGAGGCCTTCGGCCAGCAACTGATCCGCCCGGTGGAGGAATACCCCCGCCGGCTGCTCTCCGCGCTGCGCAAGACCGCGCCGTCCGGCGTCGACGATCCCACTGTCGTGGTCCTGACCCCCGGCGTGTTCAACAGCGCCTACTTCGAGCACACGCTGCTTGCCGGCTTGATGGGCGTGGAGCTGGTGGAGGGCCGAGACCTGATCTGCCGCGGCAACCGCGTCTACATGCGCACCACCGCCGGGGAACAGCGCGTGGACGTGATCTACAAGCGCATCGACGACGAGTTCCTCGACCCCCTGCAGTTCCGCTCCGACTCCATGCTCGGCTGCCCCGGGCTGGTTAACGCCGCCCGTGCCGGCGGCGTCACGATCGCCAATGCCGTGGGCAACGGCGTCGCGGACGACAAGCTCGTCTACAGCTACGTGCCGGACCTGATCCGCTACTACCTCGGCGAAGAGCCCGTGATCGCCAACGTGGACACCTTCCGGCTCGAGGAGAAGGAAGCCCGCGAACACGTGCTGGACCGGCTCGACGAACTGGTGGTCAAACCCGTCGACGGCTCCGGCGGCAAGGGCCTGGTGATCGGCCCGGACGCGTCCAAGGACGAGCTCGAGGCCCTGCGCAAGCGCATCATCGCCGATCCGCGCGGCTGGATCGCCCAGCCGGTCCTGCAGCTCTCCACCGTGCCCACCCTCAGCGGCGACAAGTTCGGCCCGCGGCACGTGGACCTGCGCCCCTTCGCCGTGAACGACGGCGACGACGTCTGGGTCCTGCCCGGCGGGCTCACCCGGGTGGCGCTGAAAGAGGGCTCCCTGATCGTGAACTCCAGCCAGGGCGGCGGCTCCAAGGACACGTGGGTGCTCGCGGATTCTCCCCAGGTCCCCGTCGAGGTCATCCCGCGGCCCGCCATCGCGGTCCGCGAACGGGTGTCCGTCTGGCCGGTGGAAAGCAACTGGCGCGACAGCCAGAAAGAGCAGCAGCAACAGCAGCAGCAGAGTTCCGACGCGCAGGAGGTAGCCGCGAATGCTTAGCCGTATTGCCGAGTCCCTGTTTTGGATCGGCCGCTATGTGGAGCGGGCCGACGGCACCGCCCGGATCCTGGACGTCCACCTCGAACGCCTGAACCACCTGCCGATGGAGGAACAGCGCAGCGTCGCGCAGGAACTCCTCGCCGTGATGGGCGCCCGGGCGCAGTCCGAGGACTTCGGGCTGGAGGAACTGCTGCACGCCCTGGCCTACGACAAGCACAGCGCCACCTCGATCGCCGGGTCGCTCGGCGCCGCCCGGGAGAACGCGCGGCGCGCCCGGGAGACCGTGTCCTCAGGGCTGTGGGAGAGCCTGAACACCACGTATTACGGGCTGAACCAGCACCGCAAGGACGTGGTGGGCACCTACCGGTTCTGCAATTGGGTCCTGGAGCGCACCGCCATGGTCAGCGGCCTCGCGGACACCACGGTCAGCCACGACGAAAGCTGGCTGTTCCTGGTCCTGGGCCGCTCACTGGAACGCGCGGACATGACGGCGCGGATGCTCTCCACCCGCGACGTACTCTCGGCCGGCATGTCCTGGGTCAACATGCTCCGCTGCGCCGGCGCCTACGAGTCGTTCCTGCGCACCCGCCGCGCCGCGTTCGGCGACCAGCACGCGGCCGAGTTCCTGCTGCTGGACCGGCTCTTCCCGCGCTCCATCGTCTACGCCCTGCGTGACGCCGACGAGTGCCTGGCGAAACTGGACCCCTCGGCCCAGCGCGTCGGCTTTATCAACGACGCCCGCCGGATCGTGGGCCAGGCCCGGACGTTCCTGGAGTTCCACCGCACCGATGACCTGATGTCCGAACTGCCCGAGCACATGGAGCGCGTGCAGAAGGCCGTCTCGCAGGCCTCGGACGCCATTTCCCGTAAGTACTTCAATCAGGCAGATGAATTGGCCTGGGTGGGAGAAGTTTCATGACTCGGCTCAGCATCACCCACAGGACCGCGTACAAGTACAACAAACGCGTCACCCTCTCCTACAACGAGGCCCGGATGACGCCGCTGACGGATCCGCAGCAGGTGGTGCTGGAGTCCTCCATGAAGGTCTCGCCGTCGCAGGCGGCGATCAGCAGCTACCGCGATTACTGGGGCACCCGCGTGACCGCCTTCGACATGCAGATGCCGCACGACCACCTCGAGGTCCTCGCCACCACCACGGTGGAGGTGCACCGGGTGGAACGGATCCCCGCGGAGGCCGACATCGTGGGCTGGGACGTGCTGTCCGCCCCTGAAACGCTCAACCAGTTCAGCGACTGGATCCCGCAGTCCCAGCTCACCGGCCCCGGCGCCGAGGTGCTGGGCATCGTCCCCGGCGTGGTCGCCGGGCGCAACCCGCACGAGGCCGCCATGGCGGTCTTCGAGTGGATGCGCGGCGAGATGAGCTACATGAAGGGTACCACCGGCGTCACCACCAATGCCGAAGAGGCCTGGAACCAGCGCCAGGGCGTCTGCCAGGACCTCGCGCACCTCGCGATCGGAGCGCTGCGCAGCTGCGGAATCCCGGCCCGCTATGTCTCCGGCTACCTGCACCCGCGTTCGACGGCGGATCTCGGCGAGACGGTCGCCGGGCAGTCACACGCGTGGCTGGAATGGTGGGACGGGGAGTGGCGCAGCTGGGACCCGACCAACCACAAGCCCGCCGGGGACTTCCACGTCACGGTGGCCCGCGGCCGCGACTACCGCGACGTGCCGCCGCTGAAGGGCATCCTGTCCGGCGGCGGCGGGTCGGCGCTCTCGGTCACCGTGGAGATCACCCGCCTGGCCTGAACCCCGCCGGCCGGCGCCGATCCGTCTACTCGAGACCGGATCGGGTGGCGTCATCCAGCGGCGTCCACCACGTCAGCGGCGGGACAATCTTGAACCGTCGGCCGGTGATGTTGTCTGGCGTAATCCGGACGAAGTGCTCCTTCTTCCCCGCCTGCCACGGGAACAGCAGCAGCCCCACGGTGTCCAGGACTTCCTCCTGGTTCTTCACCGCGGCGGCCTGGCCCTTGATCACCACACTCCAGGCGATCCCGCTGTCCGCGTCCACGCCGTCGGCCTCGACGGCCACCGGGGTGTCGCCCGTCGCGGCCTGCAGTTTGGTGCCCTCGGCAGTGCGGAACACGAGGGTTCCGTGGTCCACCTTGTAGTTGATCGGGAAGATGTCCGGGTGGTCGTCCACCCACACGGCCATCCGGCCGACGGTGACGCTGCGCAGCAGCCTCCAGCATTCGTGGTTGTCCAGGTTTTCGACGGCATGGGGCTGATTTGCGGCTGGTTTCGGATCAGTGCTCATGGCGAGGAGCCTACGTCAGGGAGCGCCGGGCGGGCTAGGGGCCAACGGCCCGCGGCCGTAACAATCCTCGGCCCTTTTGGCTCCGTTCCGAACGGATCGGGGTATTCTGGCAACACGTCATCGGCGCGGATGTACGTCGTGAGAGTTGGGGCCAATGAACATGCATTCACCAGGTAGCAGCCCGGACACCGTAAGTTCCGGAAACCCCCGGATCGAGGACCTGCTCAAGGACTTTGTGTCACGGGCCGGAGAGCTGCTGCAGTCCCAGGAGCGCATGGCCGGCCTGCTCGAAGCCGTCGTCGCCGTCGCCGAGGACCTCAGCCTCGATGCCGTCCTCGAGCGCGTGGTGCAGTCGGCCTGCCGACTCCTTCACGCCCGCTACGGCGCCCTGGGCGTGATCGGTGATGACCACGCCCTGAGCCACTTCATCACGGTCGGGATCGACGGCGAACTCGCCCGCCAGATAGGCCCCCTCCCGACCGGCCACGGCGTGCTCGGCCTGCTGATCAGCGATCCCCGGCCGCTGCGCCTGCACGACCTCCGCAAGCATCCGGAGTCCTACGGATTCCCGCAGCACCACCCGCCCATGCAGTCGTTCCTCGGTGTGCCGGTCCGGGTCCGCGACACGGTTTTCGGCAACCTCTACCTGACCGAGAAGGAGGGCGGCGGGGATTTTACCGAAGAGGACGAGGGGCTCGCGATCGCGCTGGCGGCCGCCGCCGGCGTCGCGATTGAAAACGCCAAACTCTACGACGACGCTCGGCGCCGCGCCCGCTGGCTCGAAGCCTGCATGGATGTCTCCGGGCTGATGCTCGGCAGCGACCGGGACTACACCGCCGGCGGCCTCGATCCGATCGCCGCCCGGGCACTGCAGGAATCCGAATCCAAGCTGGCCCTCATTGTGGCCCCCGCGGTGTCGGGGCCTGGCTACATCGTGGCCGGCGCCGCAGGGGAGCGGGCCGCGGCCTTCTCCGGCGCAGTGCTGTGCCTCGAAGCGCCCGAATTGCAGGATGTGCTCGCCGGCGGCGAGCCGGTGATGCTGGAGAACCCCGCCGGGGTGTTCGACGGCATCGACGTCGGAGGCGGCCTGGGACCGCTGCTCGCGGTCGCCCTGAGCACCCAGGGCGCCCACCACGGCCTGCTGCTGCTCGCCCGGGACCCGGGGGACCTCCGCTACGCCCGGACCGACATCGAGATGGGCGCCGTTTTCGGCTCGCACGTTGCCCTCGCCCTCGAGCTCGCCCGCGTCCACCGGCTCCGCGAGGAGCTGCTCGTGTTCACCGACCGCGACCGGATCGCCCGGGACCTCCACGACCTGGTCATCCAGCGGCTCTTCGCCGCCGGACTGAGTGTGCAAAGCCTGACCCGGTTCACCAAGGACGAGCTCGCGACCGAGCGGATCCGCAATATCACCGGCGAACTGGACGAGGCGATCCGCAGCCTGCGGGACACCATCTACTCGCTCAAGAGCAGCAGCGGGGAAACCGAACTGCTCAGCGGCAGGATCCGCCGCGTGGCCCGCAGCTCGGCCAAGTCGATGCCCTTTACCCCTCGGCTGACGCTGACCGGCCCGGTGGACGCCGTGACGCCGGACAAGGCCGACAACGTGGTGGCCGTGGTCTCCGAGGGTCTCAGCAACGCGATCCGGCACTCCGGCGCGGACGCGATCGCCGTGTCCGTCGCGGTGATCAAGGGCCGGGTCACGGTGGTCATCACCGACAACGGCTCCGGCTTCGACGACTCCTTGGAACGTAACGGCCTGGCCAACCTGGAGGACCGCGCACGGATGCTGGACGGACAGTGCACCATCACGACGGCGCCGGACGCCGGTACCAGCGTGGAGTGGTCCGTGCCGCTCTGACCCTAAGGGGCGCGGCCGGGCAGTAGGCCGCCGTCAGCGCACGCTGTGTTGCCGGCTGCCCTCCGGCGCCGCGCCGGCGGCCGGAGCCCCCGCGGCGGCCGGACTGGCGATGAAAACAGCCGCCTGCGTCCGGCGTTCAAAGCCCAGCTTGGCCAGGAGCGAGGAGACGTAGTTCTTCACCGTCTTTTCGGCCAGGAACATCTCGGCCGCGATTTGGCGGTTGGTAAGGCCGCCGCCGACGAGCTCCAGTACCCGGCGCTCCTGCGGGGTGAGGGCCGCGGTGCGCGGGTCGACTTCCTCGGTTTCCACCATGCTGTCCACGATCCCGGCGGCCACGCCGTCGTCGAACAGCGATTCCCCGGCCGCGGCCCGCCGCAGGGCCCCGATCAGGTCGGTGCCGCAGATCTCCTTCAGCACGTAACCGGAGGCGCCGGCGAGGACCGCGCCGCGGAGGGCCTGTTCGTCGTCGAAGCTGGTCAGGATGATGCAGTTCAGGGAGGGGTCCACGGAGCGGACGTCCCGGCAGACTTCGATTCCGGTGCCGTCGGGCAACCGGGCGTCCAGGACACAGACGTCCGGGTGCAGCGCCGGAATGCGCCGCGTTGCCTCCACGGCCGATCCGGAGCTGCCGACCACGAGAAATCCTTCGCCCTCCAGCAGTTCCTGGAGGCCGCGGCGGACGAGTTCGTGGTCATCGAGGATGAACACGCGGATTACGGCCGGATGGCCTTCGGCCGCAGTGAGACCGGCATCTGCCCAGGCAATCATGATTCTCCCGTCCGGGCGCCGACGTTGCCACGTTCCCACGGAGCTCCCCAGCCCGCGTTGCAGGTCTGTGGCAGACCGCGTCCGTACCTCTTGTGCGGGACCCGCTTGCGGTCCCTGAATAGCAGTGGCGTCGTGCATTCCATTGTGGCAACAAATCATCCGCAACGGCCGTGCAGCTCGAATATTTCTTTGCCGAGCATCGTAATTCTCAGGCCCCCGGGTGCCCGCCAACAAGGGTCGTTCGGCCTACGGAGCTCAGGACGCGGCGGCGTCGCCGTGACTTTCGGCCCTAGCTTGCCGCATCCAGGGGATAAAGTCTTGAGCTACGCGCTGCTGGGGCACGACGAAGGGATCAGTCATGAGCGAGGCTACGGATATCCGGACCATCGTGGTCGGCGTCGACGGATCGGAGGCCTCGGTGGAGGCGCTCCGGCAGGCGCAGCGGCTGGCCGTGCCGCTATCGGCGAAGGTCGTCGCGCTGGCCTGCTGGGACGTTCCGCCGGTCTACGACGGATACGTTGCGATGGGCATTGACGATTTCGACGTCCGCGCGGGGGAGATCCTCGCCGAGACCGTCGTCAAGGCCTTCGGCGCGGACACGCCGGCCAACGTGGAAACCCGGCTGGTGCAGGGCCACCCGCGCCATACGCTGATCGAGGAGAGCCGCGACGCCGACCTGCTGGTGCTGGGCCGGCGCGGGCACGGCGGCTTCGGCGGCCTGCTGCTGGGGTCGGTGAGCTCCGCCCTGGTGGCCCACGCGCACTGCCCGGTTATGGTGGTGCACACCCCCGAGAAGCGCTAGGGTCCGCTCCGGGGTACTACTCGAACGAAGCCCGCCGCGGGTCGGCGAGGCGGGTATTCCACACGTCCGGGTTGTTGACTTTGAAACGGCGTCCGGTCAGGGCTTTTGGGGCGAGCCGGACGTAGTAGTTCTTTTCGCCCGGCTGCCACGGCTCCAGGAGCAGCGCATCCACGGCGTCCTTCTCCGCCTGGTCGTCGATCAGCTCGGCCTCGCCGCGGGCGACGACGCTCCAGGCCGTCTGCTCATGCGCGTCATAACCGTCAATTTCAAAAGCCACCGGTTTGGCCGTGATGGCGCCCCAGAGCTTTGTGCCGCCGGCCGTGCGGAAAACGATCGAGCGGCGCTGCAGGACGAAGTTGACGGGGAAGACCTCCGGGTGTCCGTCCACGATCAGCGCGATGCGGCCCACCACCTCGCTGTCGAGCAGCACCCAGCACTGGTCGATGGACAGCTGGAAATTCGGCGGGGGCGTCGTCGTGTTCACAGCTCCACGTTACGGACAGCCCCCAGCGCCCATTAGGGCCATTAGGCCCGTGGCAGCAGCGCCGGGGCGATGCTAGCAGGCCGGGCCGGCATCACCATGGACTGGGCTTGTAGTCCTTGAGGAAGACGCCGTACTGGTCCTCGCCCGCCTCGCCCATCACGATCGGATCGTAGACCCGGGCGGCACCGTCGACGAGGTCCAGCGGGGCGTGGAAGCCTTCCTCCATCAGCCGGACCTTCGTGTAGTGCGGCCGCTCGTCCGTGATCCAGCCGGTATCGACGGCGGTCATCAGGATGCCGTCGGACTCCAGCATCTCCTTGGCCGAGGTGCGCGTCATCATGTTCAACGCCGCCTTGGCCATGTTCGTGTGCGGGTGGCCCGGGCCCTTGTAGGCGCGGGAGAACTGGCCCTCCATGGCGCTGACGTTGACGATGTACTTCCGCCGTGCCGTGGAGCGTTTCATGGCGCCGCGGAGCCGGCTGACCAGCAGGAACGGGGCGGTGACGTTGCAGAGCTGCACCTCAAGCATTTCCAGCGGATCCACCTCGTCCACCACCTGGGTCCAGCTGTTGATGGTGGCCAGGTCCGGCACCAGGCCGCCGGCGTCGATCGCCGTGCCGGACGCGATCCGCTCCAGTGACGCGGAACCGGTGGAGAGCGCCAGCGAGGTGATGGCGTCCCCGGCCAGCACCGGGTGCTCCAGGACCGAGCTGGCCAGGGCCAGCGGGTGTTTGTCGTGGGCGTGGCCGAAGGTGACCAGTTCAGGGCCGCCGTTGGCCGCCTGCAGTTCCGCCGGCAGCGGCTCGTCCTCGGCGTCGACCAGCGGCTTGTAGGCGTTGCCCGAGCGGCGCACCGTCTGCGCTGCGTTGTTGATGATGATGTCCAGCGGCCCGGCGGCATCCAGGGAGTCCGTCAGCGCCATGACCTGCGAGGGGTCGCGCAGGTCGATGCCCACGATCCGGAGCCGGTGCAGCCAGTCAGCGCTGTCCTCCATCGCGGCGAACCGGCGGGCGGCGTCCTTCGGGAAGCGGGTGGTGATGGTGGTGTGGGCGCCGTCGCGCAACAGCCGCAGCGCGATGTACATGCCGATCTTGGCCCGACCGCCGGTCAGCAGCGCCCGCCGGCCGGTCAGGTCGGTCCGGGCGTCGCGTTTGCTGTGGCTAAAAAGCGCGCACTCCGGGCAAAGCTGGTGGTAAAAGGCATCCACCTGGGTGTAGTGCTGCTTGCAGATGTAGCAGGGCCGCGACCGGATCAGGTGCCCGGCCACCTCGCCGGTGGCCGAGGGCGCCAGCTTGTTGCCGCGCGTCTCGTCGTCGATCCGGTCCGGGGCCGCCGTCGCGGTCTGGGCGATCACGGCGCGGTCCGCCTCCGCGATGAGGTCCCGCTTGGTGACCCGGCGGTGGCGCTTGACCGCCTTGAACATCTTCCCCGTCGCGCGCCGGATCGACACGTAGTCCGGGTGTTCCTCGTCATAGACGTGGATGCTGTTCAGGACCTTGAGGCAGGCGGCGATTTCCGCCGGGGTCAGGTCAGCCGGGGCCGGCTCGTCACTGGCCGGGGCGGGGGGCAGATCGGGGGAGCTCATTGGGCCAATTTTACAGCCTGGCCGGGCCGCAGCCCGACCAGGCTGTCTCAGTAGGCCTTGGTGGAGGACTTCCCGGGGGTCTCGACGCCGACGGCGGCAGCGTGCACCTCTCCGACCTTCTCCACGGTCTCGCGTCCGGCCGGCCAGTTCTCGGTGGCCGTCTTTACGGCGTTGGGCACCAGGTAGAGGTTGGCCGCGGACAGTTCACGCTCTGCGTCGCCGGGTTCGGGAACAGCCTGGCCCTTGGCCAGGACGGTGATCCCGGAGTCGGTGACCTTGAAACCGCGGGCGCGGTCCAGTTCCGGGTCCAGGCCGATCGCGGCGCCGGCGGGAATCCGGACGTTCTTGTCGACGATGGCGCGCTTGATAACGGCGCCCGGCCCAACCTGCACCTTGTCCATCAGCACCGAATCGAGCACCCGGCTGGCGGTGCCGACGTAGACGTCGTTGGAGAGCACCGAGCCCTCCACGATGCCGCCGGAGATCACCACGCCGCTGGCGACGATCGAATCCAGCGCCGTGCCCACCGTGCTGCCCTCGCCGCGGACGAACTTGGCCGGCGGGGAGATGCTTTGGCGGGTGTAGATGGGCCACTCGGAGTTGTACAGGTTGAAGACCGGCACGGGGGAGATCAGGTCCATGTGCGCGTCGTAGAACGAGTCGATGGTGCCGACGTCGCGCCAGTAGGTGCGGTCCCGCTCGGTCGAGCCCGGGATGTCGTTGAGGGTGAAGTCGTAGACCCCGGCCTCGCCCTGGTCGACGAAGTACGGGATTATGTCCCCGCCCATGTCGTGTTTGGTGTCGAGCCGCTCGGCGTCGACGTGCAGCGCCTCGACGAGGGCGTCCGCGTTGAACACATAGTTGCCCATCGAGGCCAGGAACTGGCTGGGGTCCGCGGCGAGTCCCGGCGTCGAGGAGGGCTTCTCCACAAACGCCGCGATCTTTTGCGGGTTCTCCTGGTCCACCTCGATCACACCGAACTGGTCGGCCATGTGCAGCGGCTGGCGCACGGCGGCCACGGTGGCTTTGGCGCCGCTGGCGACGTGCTGGGCGACCATCTGCGCGAAGTCCATGCGGTAAACGTGGTCCGCGCCGACCACAACGACGATGTCCGGGTTGGCGTCGTGGATCAGGTTCAGGGACTGGTAGATGGCGTTGGCGCTGCCCAGGAACCAGCTCTTACCGACCCGCTGCTGCGCGGGCACGGAGGCAATGTAGTTCCCCAGCTGGGTGGACATCCGCCACGTTTCGGAAATGTGCCGGTCAAGGCTGTGGGATTTGTATTGCGTCAGGACCACAATCTGCAAATACCGGGAATTGACCAGGTTGGAAAGGGCGAAATCAATAAGCCGGTAACTTCCGGCGAACGGAACGGCCGGCTTGGCCCGGTCTGCCGTCAACGGCATCAGCCTATTTCCCTCGCCACCTGCGAGGACAATGGCCAAGACTTTCTTCTGCTGCGGCATGTGATCGCTCCTGAACGCCTTCGTTGCTCCCCAAAACTGTCCGGTGTGCCCGGACCTCTTCACACTAGAACAGATCAGCCGGAACGACTACCTTGGGGTTTGTGCGAATAGACATTGTGACCAAGGAATTCCCGCCCGAAATCTACGGGGGCGCCGGCGTCCACGTGGCCGAACTCAGCCGGGTGCTGGCCCAGAGGGTGGAGCTGCAGGTGCGGGCCTTCGGCGCGGAGCGCGCACCGGACTACCACGGGGCCACCGTCACCTCCTATCCGGTGCCGGAGGATCTGGCCGGCGCCAATGCCGCGGTGCAGACCCTCGGCGTGGACCTGCGGATCGTTCCGGACATCGCCGGCGCGGACCTTGTGCACTCGCACACCTGGTACGCCAACATGGCCGGGCACATCGCCTCGCTGCTGCACGGCATCCCGCACGTACTCAGCGCGCACAGCCTGGAGCCGCTGCGGCCGTGGAAGGCCGAACAGCTCGGCGGGGGCTATGCCCTCTCCTCCTGGGTGGAGAAGACCGCCTATGAGTCCGCCGCCGCGATCATCGCGGTGTCCGAGGGGATGCGGCAGGACATCCTGCGCAGCTACCCGGACGTGGATCCGGCCAAGGTCCGCGTGGTGCACAACGGCATCGACGTGGGCCTCTGGAACCGCGACGAGGGCGAGGACGCAGTCCGTGCCCTCGGGATCGACCCGTCACGGCCGAGCGTCGTCTTCGTGGGCCGCAACACCCGGCAGAAGGGCGTCCCATACCTGCTGCGGGCCGCCGCCAAGCTGCCCGCGGACGTGCAGCTGGTGCTGTGCCTGGGCGCGGCGGACACCCCCGAGCTCGCCGCGGAGACCGCCCGGCTGATCGAGGAACTCCAAGGCCAGCGCAGCGGCGTGGTCCTGGTGGAGCGGATGCTGCCGCGCCACGAGCTCATCCAGGTCCTCAGCCACGCCACGGCGTTCGCCTGCCCGTCCATCTACGAACCCCTCGGCATCGTGAACCTGGAGGCCATGGCCTGCGGCGCCGCCGTGGTGGCCAGCGCCACCGGCGGCATCCCCGAGGTGGTCCAGCACGGCGAAACCGGCCTCCTGGTGCAGCTCGAGCAGGTCACGGACGGCACCGGCACCCCGCTGGATCCGGAGAAATTCGTTACGGAATTCGCCGCGGCCCTGACCGAGGTGGTCTCCGACCCGGCCCGCGCCCGCGCGATGGGCGAGGCCGGCCGCCGCCGGGCCGAGGCACACTTCTCCTGGGAATCCATCACGGAAACCACCCTTGAGGTCTACCGCTCGGTCCTCCCGCAGTAGCGGGCCAACACGCCACAACGACGACGGCGCCGCCCCGGTTCAGGGGCGGCGCCGTCGTCGTGTGGTGGTAGTGCCTAGCTCCGGCGGGACCCGGCCTTCTGCGGCTTGGCCTCGAGCGCGGTGCGGGCCAGCAGGATCTTCTCGTCCAGCGGGGCCTGGCCGCTGGCGCGCTGGACCCGGAAGAACTCGCGCGCCTCGTCCTGGCGGGCCTTCTCGGCGCCGGTGGCGATCGCGGCGCGGAGGTGCTCCGGGCCGTAGCCGAAGGCGTCCACCAGGTCCAGGGCGTGCGGGCGGATCTTCACGAGCAGCCGGTTGATGTACTCGCCCACGGTGCGGGCGCGCTGCATCGAGAGGCGGCCGTTCATCAGGTACCAGGACAGGTTCTTCTCGATCAGGGACAGGCCGAACAGATCGCGCAGCCAAGTCAGGACCGCCTTGGTGCCGGGGTCGGCGACCTGGCCCAGGGCCTCGGTGAAGGCCTCCCACTGGAGCAGTTCGGCGTGCGCCTGGGCCGCCTCGATGAGCTCGTTCTGGTGGCTGTTGAACAGCGCGGCGGCCTGCTGCTGCGGCAGCTTGTTCGCGCCCTTCAGCGCCGCGCCGACCTCCGCCACCATGGCCTGGACGCGCTCGGTCAGCAGGGCGCGCTGGCCGGCCTCGTCCTTGATGGCGGTCGCGGCCTTCTGCACAGAGCCGGAGTCCGCCACGAACTGGGCCACGCCTCGCAGGCCGGTGCGGTGGAGCGCCGCTCCGGTGGCCTGGCCGACGACGTAGCGGGCCAGCACGCCGAAGTCCACGTTGCGGAACTCCCTGGCGTAGTCGGCCAGCAGGCGCTTCGCGACGAGCTGCAGCAACACCGTGTTGTCGCCCTCGAAGGTAGCGTAGACGTCCAGGTCGGCCCGCAGCGAGGCGAAGCGGTTCTCGATCAGGAAGCCAGCGCCGCCGCAGGCCTCCCGGCATTCCTGCAGGGTGTCGAGGGCGTGCCAGGTGCTCAACGGCTTGAGGGCCGCGGCCAGCGTTTCGAGGTCCTGGCGGTCCTCGTCGGTGTCGTTCCGCCCGGAGAAGACGTCGTCGAACTTCTGCAGCAGCTGTTCGCTGGCGAAGCTCGCGGCGTAGGTGGTGGCGAGCCGGGTAAACAGCCGGCGCTGGTGCCGCTGATAGTCCAGCAGGACTTCCTCGTCCGTGGCGGAGGAGGCGTTGAACTGCCGGCGCTCGGAGGCGTACTGGATGGCGGTCTTCAGGGCCAGCTTGGAAGCGGTCACGGCGGCGCCGTCGAGGGAGACCCGGCCCTGGACCAGGGTGCCCAGCATCGTGAAGAAACGCCGGCCCGGGCTGGCGATCGGGGAGCTGTAGGTTCCGTCGGCGTCGACGTTGCCGTAGCGGTTGAGCAGGTTCGTGCGCGGGATCCGGACCTGGTTGAAGTGCAGCCGGCCGTTGTCGATGCCGTTCAGGCCGCCCTTGACGCCGTCGTCCTCGCCGCCGATGCCGGGCAGGAACTCGCGGGTTTCCGGGTCGCGGAGGTCCATGTAAAAGGCGTGCACGCCGTGGTTGACGCCGTTGGTGATCAGCTGGGCGAAGACGACGGCGGCGAGGCCGTCGAGGGCGGCGTTGCCGATGTAGTCCTTCCAGGCGGCGCGGAAGGGCGTGTGCACCACGAACTCCTCGGTGGCCGGGTCGTAGGTGGCGGTGGTCGCGATGCTGGCGACGTCCGAGCCGTGGCCGGTCTCGGTCATGGCGAAGCACCCGGGGATGTCCAGGCTCATAATGCCCGGCAGCCACTTCGTGTGGTGTTCCTCGGTGCCGAGGTGGTTAACGGCGGAGCCGAACAGGCCCCACTGCACGCCGGCCTTGATCTGGAGCGAGGGGTCGGCGATGACGAGCTCCTGGAAGCCGGCGACGTTGCCGCCGTGTTCATCCGCGCCGCCGAGCGCCACCGGGAAAGCGCGGTGCACGGCGCCGTTGTCCACGAGGATCTTGAGCTGCCCGAACACGCGCTTGCGGTGCTCGGTGTGGGTGAGTCCCTCGGTCTTGTAGAGCTCTGGCCGGCCGGCCAGTTCGCGGGCCTGCCGGCGGACGGCGGCCCATTTGCCCAGTAGCTGTTCGCCGAGGGCGGCGACGTCGACGGCGGGGCCCGCCGCGGGCGCGGCCGGCGTAGTCCTGGGCGCCGGGGCGGCGGAGGTGGTGTGGCCCGCGGAGCGGTCGGCTAGTTCAGTCATGTCGATTCCTTCGTTGGCGCTGACATTGTGGTTCTGGCAGGGGGTGGTCTGGGGCTGGGCGGTGGGGCGTCCGGTCACGGGGCCGGCGGGTCCTGGATTTCGGGGGCGATGCCGAAACAGAGCCAGTCGGTGATCTGGCGGGCCATGGCTTCCTGGCCGGGTTTGCCGGGGGAGTCCGGGCTGGCGAGCCACTGCTCGCCGGCGTTGCGGACCAGCCCGATCGCCGCGTTCGGCCAGTAGCCGATCACGGCCTCCTTGCCGGGGACCGCGCGCAGCTGGTTCCGCATCGGCAGCGCGATCATCTCGCTGATCGCGGCGAAGAAGTGGCCCAGCGCACCGGCCGTACTGATCGAGCCGTTGTGGCTTTCAGCCTCGCCGGGCGCGTAGCGGGTCACAAAGGTGTAGACGTTCGGGCTGGTCTCGGCCATCTGCAGATAGGCGGAAACCATGGCGAACAGGCCCTCGCGCGGGGTCTGTGCGCTCTGTGCCGCCTCCTGGATCCGCCGCTGCATCTGGTTCAGGACCACTTCCCCGACCGCCTGCTGCAGGCCGGCCTTGTCCCCGAAGTAGCGGTAGAACACGGATTTGGAGGTTCCGGCCGCGGCCGCGATGTCCTCCATCGACGCCTCGCTGCCGAGCGCATGCACGGCCTTCCGCGCGGACTTGATGAGCTCGCGGCGCCGCTCCTCACGGTGGGACTGCCAGCGGGAGGCGCGCCCGTCGACGGCTGGACCGCCGGCGGCAGGATCTGGCTGGGGGATGTTCACGATACCCAGCGTATCAGGTACGCTGGGTATCAGTAACCCGCTTTGATCAAAGGAGACAGCCCATGCCTGACCACGGAACGTCCGCCACCGGACCGAAGGACACCGCCGCCCAGGCCGCAGGATCCACCGCAGCGCCGCAGCTCCGCAAGGCTGTTGTGGTCGGCGGCAACCGCATCCCGTTCGCCCGGACCGGCGGCGCGTACACCAAATCCTCCAACCAGGACATGCTCACCGCGGCCCTGGACGGGCTGATCGCCCGGTTCGGCCTGCAGGATGAACGGATCGGCGAAGTTGCCGCCGGCGCGGTGCTCAAGCACTCCCGCGACTTCAACCTCACCCGCGAGGCGGTGCTCGGGTCCGCACTCTCCGCCGAAACGCCCGCCTATGACCTGCAGCAGGCCTGCGCCACCGGTCTGGAGACCGTGCTGGGCCTCGCCAACAAGATCAAGCTGGGCCAGATCGACTCGGCCATCGCCGGCGGCGTCGACTCCGCCTCTGACGCCCCGATCGCGGTCAGCGAGGGCCTGCGCGAGGTCCTGCTGGACCTGAGCCGTGCCAAGACCCTGCCGCAGCGGCTCCAGGTGCTGAGCCGCCTCCGGCCCAAGGACCTCGCCCCTGACGCCCCCAACACCGGCGAGCCCCGGACCGGACTCTCCATGGGCGAACACCAGGCCCTCACCACGGCGCAGTGGAAGATCACCCGTGAAGCCCAGGACGAACTGGCCTACAACAGCCACCGCAACCTCGCCGCCGCCTACGACGCCGGCTTCTTCGACGAACTGCTCACCCCTTACCGCGGCCTGAGCAAGGACTCCAACCTCCGCCCGGACACCACGCTGGAGAAGCTCGCGAGCCTCAAACCGGTGTTCGGCAAGAACCTCGGGGCCGAAGCGACCATGACGGCAGGAAACTCCACCCCGCTCACCGACGGCGCCTCCACCGTGCTGCTCGCCTCCGAGGAATGGGCCGACGCCCACGACCTGCCCAAGCTCGCCACGGTGCTCGACGGCGAGGCCGCCGCCGTCGACTTTGTCCACGGCAAGGACGGGCTGCTGATGGCCCCGGCGTTCGCCGTCCCGCGCCTGCTGGCCCGCCACGGCCTCACCTTCGACGACATCGACTTCTTCGAAATCCACGAGGCCTTCGCCGGCACCGTGCTGAGCACCCTGGCCGCGTGGGAGGACGAGGAGTTCTGCCGTGCCCGCCTTGGCCTGGACGGCGCGCTCGGCAGCGTCGACCGTGCCAAGCTCAACGTCAACGGCTCGTCCCTCGCTGCCGGCCACCCGTTCGCCGCCACCGGAGGCCGGATCGTGGCCTCGCTGGCGAAGATGCTGCACGCCAAGGGCCAGGTCGACGGCCGCCCCGCGCGCGGGCTCATCTCCGTCTGCGCTGCCGGCGGCCAGGGCGTCGTCGCCATTCTCGAAGCACACTAGGGGAGAACATGACCGACAAGTACACCCAATTCGTGAGCAGGGGGCTCGGCAAGGACCTCGCCAAAAAGCTCGGGCTGCCGCAGCCGGTGGTGCTCCGGCGGCACCAGCCCGGCCAGCCGCTGGTCACGGGCCCGGTCCTGGTCCAGGGCGCCGGCCACGGCGCCGATGAGCTCGCCGCCACCCTGCTGTCCTGGGACCTCGACGTCCGCCGCCACGCCGTGCCGCGCGAAAAGCTCGGCGCCATCATCCTGGTGCTGGATGAGGCCGCCCGCCCCGAGGACCTGGAGAAGCCGGTGCTCGCCGCGGCCGCCTCGCTCCGGGACCTCGCCGCCAACGCCCGCGTTGTCACCATCTCCCGCGCGGCAGCTGAAGCCACTGACCCGGCCGCCGCAGCGGCCCGCCAGGGCGTCGACGGCCTGCTGCGCTCCCTGGCCAAGGAACTGCGCGCCGGCGCCACCGGCAACGGCATCGTGCTCGCCGACGGCGCCCGCACCACCAGCCCGAGCGCGCTCGGAGCCGTGCGGTTCTTCCTCTCCGGCCGTTCGGCCTTTGTGGACGGCCAGTTCCTCACCGTCTCCTCGGAGGCCGGGGAGCTGCCGGCCGACGTCGAGCAGCCGCTGGCCGGAAAGGTCGCGGTCGTGACCGGAGCGGCACGGGGGATTGGCGCCGCCATCGCCCGCACCCTGCACCGCGACGGCGCCACGATCATCGCCGTCGACATCCCGGCCGCCGGGGACCACCTCGCCAGGGTCGCCAACGAGGTGCGCGGGACCGCGCTGCAGCTGGACATCAGCCGCGAGGACGCCGGGCAGCGGATCATCGACCACGCCGTGGAGCGTCACGGCCGGCTGGACATCGTGATCCACAATGCCGGCATCACCCGGGACAAGCTGCTGGCCAACATGGACCAGGGCCGCTGGAACTCGGTGATCGCGGTGAACATTGCGGCGCAACTGCGCATCAACGAGGCGCTGCTGGCCTCGGAGCACTTCCGGAACTCGCCGCGGATCGTCTCGGTGGCCTCCACCAGCGGGATTGCGGGCAACCGCGGGCAGACCAACTACGCCGCGTCCAAGGGCGGCGTGATGGGCATGGTCCGCGCCACGGCGCCGCTGCTCGCGCCGCACGGCGGCTCGATCAACGCCGTCGCGCCCGGCTTCATCGAAACCGAGATGACCGCCAAGATCCCGTTCGCCACCCGCGAGGTGGCACGCCGGCTCAATTCGCTGCAGCAGGGCGGCCAGCCCGGTGACGTCGCCGAGGCCATCGCCTTCCTCGCCAGCGACGCCGCCGGCGGGATCTCCGGCGAGGTGCTGCGCGTCTGCGGACAGAACCTGGTGGGCGCATGAGCGCTTCGCAACCCGTCATCCTGGCGGAGATGCCCTCCCTCTCCAAGCTCTACGTCAACGCCGCCGCCACCGCGGCGCGCCGGCGGGTACTCGGCGCGCACTCGGGCACCGTCCTGCCCGGGAGCAGCCATGAGGTCCGCGGCGTCAAGGCCGGGGTGGAGAACCTCACCGCCTACCAGCACCTGATCGGCGAGACGGCCAGCGACGTGCTGCCCGCCGGATTCATCCACGCCCTGGCGTTCCCGCTCTCCATGTCCGTGATGAACCGGGATGACTTCCCGTTGCCGCTGCTGGGGATGATCCACCTCACGAACAAGGTGGTCCAGAGCGCTCCGGTGCTGTTCACCGAGGCGCTGGACATCCGGGCCTGGGCGGAGAACCTGCGCGGGCACCGGGCCGGCACCCAGCTGGACCTGGTGGCCGAGGTGCGCGGGGCGGGGGAGGACGCCGTCCGCTGGTGCGGTGTTTCCACCTACCTGGCCAAGGGTGTGTTCCTGCCGGGCATCGACAAGCCCACCGCCCCCGTCGCGCCGGAGGCCTTCCGGGTGCCGAACCCGACGGCGCTGTGGCAGCTGGGGGTGGATACCGGACGGGCGTACGCCGCAGTTTCGGGCGACTTCAACCCGATCCACCTCAGCGTCCTCAGCGCGAAGGCCCTCGGCATGCGCCGCTCCATCGCCCACGGCATGTACCTCGCGTCCAGGGCCCTGGCCGACGTCGGCGCCGTGAAGGGAGACGCCTTCAGCTGGGACGTGGCGTTCGAGGCGCCCGTGTTCCTGCCGGCCCGGGTGGCGCTGGACATCAGCACGGTGCAGCCCGAAGACGGCGCCTGGCAGCGTTCCGACTACGTGGCCTGGAACCCGCACTCGGGGCGGAAGCACTTCAGCGGTTCGGTTGCCTCCCTGAAGTAGACACTCAAACACGACGGCGGCGGCCGCCACCGGATAGCCGGGGGCGGCCGCCGCCGCCGTCGTGTGCCGAAACAGGCGGGGCCGAATCGGGCGGGTCCGTGGCGGGAGGGGCCGGAGGGCTAGCTGGCGCCGGCCGGTGAGGTGTCCGACTCCCGCTTGCCGCCGCCTGACTTTACGACGCGCAGCATCCGGTGCAGGCTCAGCAGGATCGATTCGACGGCGTTCGGGGCCCCGGGGTGCTCGTCTTCGGCGGCGATTCGGGCGGTGAGCGCCTTGACGGCGGCGTCGGCTTCCTCAATCAGCTGCGCCTGCCCCTGGGCATCCTCTTCTTCGGCGGCGTGCAGCACATCACCCACCAGGGCCATGGCGTCCGCGAGGGGGGCGGCCTGCCCGTCCGGGATGACAAACGGGTGGTCCGTTGCCCAGATGACGTCCGAGAGCACCTGGGTCACGTCCTGGATGTGGAAGGTGAGCCGTTCGAGGTCGCGCAGGTTGCGGTAGTCCTCCTCGACGTCGCGCGGATGGAGCCGGCGCCGCGGATTTGCCCGGCGGCTCGCGTCAGCCTTTTGCACCGCGGCGCGTACCGACCGGGTGTGCGCCGCGAGAGCCTCCGAACGGCGGGACCAGTCCTCGTGCTCCGGCGGCCAGTTCTCCTTGAGGGCCTTGCCCATGTCCCAGAGCTGCTGGGCCAGCGCCTGCCGGAGTTCGGCCAGGCTGAGCGCTGCCGCCTTGAAGTGCAGCGGCGGGAAGACCAGCAGGTTCACCACAATGCCGACGCTGACGCCAACGCCCATCTGGAGCAGGTACCCGAAAGAGAACTGGTCCGGGTTGTGCCCGCCGACCAGCAGCACCAGCAGGGCCGCCGTCGGGATCCAGTCGCTGCCGGAGCCGATCTTGGGCAGCCCGGCGAGGATCACGCCGAGCCCCATCACAATCGCTACCGTCACCGGCGACGGGCTCCCGAGGCTGAACAGCATAAAGGCAAGGCCGACGCCGATCGCCAGGCCCACGAGCGTCTGGACACCCTGGCGCATGGAGCCGGAGACGTTTTCGTACATGGCCACCAGGGCGCCAAGGGGTGCGTAGTAGGGGTAGTCCGCCGCGGAGCCGGGCATGTAGGGGGCGATGAAAAACGCTATGCCGGCCGCGAGGGCCGCCTTGGTGGCCAGCTTCAATCGTGGCCATAGCAGGGCGGCCGAAACACTCCCCACCACCGTGCGGCCCAGCCTGCGGAGCCGCGAGGGGGGTGCGCCGGCGTCGTGTTCTTGTGTAGTTGCCATTCCGCTTCACCCTAGGGCCGCGGGTCAGCTGCGACAACTGGACGAACCTTCGGCGGCCGCCTCAGGACGCTGCGCAGGCCTGCCGCACCGCGACGGCCGGATCCCCATGGCCCCGCCCTAGTGCCGCCCTGCGCTCAGCCGGCCCCGTGTCCCGCGGCGACTTCCTCGCCGGCCCGGACCGGTCCGGGCGGCGTGCCGTCGCCAAACGGCCGTCCGCCCAGTGCCTCGCGGCCGTGTGCCGAGAGCCAGTTGCCCAGCTCCGGGCCCTTCGGGACCACTCCGGTGGGGTTGATGTCCTCATGGACGATGTAATAGTGCTGTTTGATCTGCACGAAGTCGGTGGTGTCGCCGAAGCCGGGGGTCTGGAAGAGGTCACGGGCGTAGGCCCACAGCGTCGGCATTTCGCTCAGCTTTTGCCGGTTGCACTTGAAGTGGCCGTGGTAGACGGCGTCGAAGCGGGCCAGCGTGGTGAACAGCCGGACGTCGGCCTCGGTGATGGTCTCGCCCACCAGGTACCGCTGCCCGGTGAGGTGCTCCTCGAGCCAGTCCAGCGCCGTCCAGAGCCGGTCGTAGGCGGCGTCGTAGGCCTCCTGCGATCCGGCGAACCCGCAGCGGTAGACACCGTTGTTGACCTCGGTAAAGACGCGCTTGTTGACGGCGTCGATCTCCTCCCGGAGAGCCTCCGGATACAGATCCGGGGCGCCGTCGCGGTGGAACTCGGTCCACTCGGTGGAGAAGTCGAGGGTGATCTGCGGGAAGTTGTTGGTCACGACGGCGCCGCTGGGCACGTCGACGATGACCGGCACCGTAATGCCCCGGGGGTAATCCGGGAAACGGCGGAAGTAGGCCTCCTGGATGCGTTCAATGCCCAGAACGGGATCCCTGCCGCCGGGGTCGAGGTCGAACGTCCAGGAGCGGGCGTCATGGGTGGGGCCGGGCTGGCCGAGCGAGATCACGTCCTCCAAGCCGAGCAGCCGCCGGACAATCACCGTCCGGTTGGCCCACGGGCAGGCGCGCGCCGCGACCAGCCGGTAGCGGCCGGCCTCAACGGGCCAGCCGGGTTCGCCGTTGGCCCCGGGGGCGCCGTCGCGGGTGATCCGGTCCTCGATGTAGTTGGTGTCCCGGGTGAATTCCGCACCGCCGGTGACGTAGGCGCCGCGGGTGCTGAAGCCCGGGTCGTCGGTGTGTGTCGTGTTCATGGTCCCAGCCTATGCCGGGACGCGGCCCGGGGCGTGCTGCAGTGTGGCGAACACCTGCGCCATCGGCTGCCAGGCGAACCACCAGCAGGCGGCCACCACCACGGCGAAGAGGACGATCCAGACGGCGGCGGGGACGCGCGTTGCCCGGGACAGCAGGTACGCGTCCGACGTCGAGAGCCGGGTCCGGTGCCGCAAATGCACCGCCGCCAGTTTGCCCAGGTCCCGGACGGCGGCCACGAGCAACGCGATACCCAGCCCGATCATCACGTGCCCGATGAATTCGGCCGGGACGAACAGGACCAGGAGCGCAGCGCCGAGGACAGCCAGCGCCGTGATCAGCAGCCCGATGCCGTTGCGCAGGAAGAGGAAAGAGACCAGCAGCAGGAGGGTGCCCACCGACATGGCGGCGGGCCCCCAGCCGTTGAAGCCGGACCACACCATGGCGGCGCCAACCAGGGCGGGCACCGGGTAGCCCCAGAACGTCGAGAAGACCGCGGCGAGGGGACGCCGGCTGTAGCTGGTGGTGGTGCCGGAATGGTCCAGGCTCAACCGGATGCCGCCCAGCCGCTGCCCGGTCATGAGGGCGGTAAACGCATGGCCCAGCTCGTGGGTCACCGTGGCGAGCAGGCCGAAGTACCGCCAGCTGATGCGCGGCAGGGACAGGGCGACGGCGACGGCGACCACCAGCAGCAGCTCGGTGGCGGTGACCACCGGGGCCGGGGCGTGGCTGAAGCCGCCCACGATCCGCTGCCACCACGTCCCGGCGAGGTCCTCGGTGGCGAGGGCCAGTGGGTTAGTGCTCATGGGGATGGTGGCGCCTTCCGGCTTGGGGCTGCCCGGCACTGTGCAGGATGCAGTAGGGCGTCCATGGTCTGGCTTCCAGCCGGCCTTCGGCAATGGGGCCGCCGCAGACTTCGCAGATCCCGTAGCGTCCGGCATCAATCCGGGCCAGGGCCGCCTCGATCTGGGCGAGGCCTGCCCGGCTTTGTTCCAGCAACGCGGCGGCCTGGGAGAGTTCGAACGCGATCGTCGCCCCCTCCGGATCGTGTTCGTCGTCGACGTTGGAATCCTGCCGGGCGGCATTCACCGAGGTGATGTCCCTGCGCAGGGCCGGCAGCAGGGCTAGTTTCCGGTCGCGCTCCTCGGTGAGGAGGACCCGGAACCGTTCGAGGTCAACCATAGGATGCAAGGCTAGCGCGGCGGGCTGCTCAGCGTCGAAACAGCGACGGCTCACCGCGGCGGGGCGGCGTCGTCCCCGGGGCCGAAAGGCCTGTTCCCGGGAACCGGGCCGGCCGTACAGTTGGAGCAGATTCAGCGGGAACACCGTTCCGCCCAGCGAGGGAGATGCCATGGACATGCCCGTTCCCAAGAACGCCGAGGACGAAGCACGGGCGCTCGCGGCCGTGGAGGCCCACCATGCGGGGATGCTCAAACGGCTCCGCGCCTTGATCGGCGCCCTCACCGAGGCGGTTTCAGCGCACAACACGGTTGCGGAGCACGACGCCCACGAGGTGCTGGTGGAATGGTGCGAAACCGAACTCGTCCCGCACGCGCTCGCCGAGGAGGGGCCGCTGTACAGCGGGGCCGGCGCTACGCCGGAGGGCCGGCTGCTGGTGGCGGGCATGCTGGCCGAACACCAGGTCATCGTCTCACTCGTCGAACGGCTCCGTTCCGCGCAGGGGGTCGACGCCGCGGTCGCCGCGGCCGGCATCGGCGAGGTCTTCGCCCTGCACCTGGACAAGGAGAACCGCCTGTTGATGCCACTGATCGTGGAGTCGCCCGGACTCAGCCTGGCCGAGTCCGTCGCCGGGCTGCACGAGCTGGTGGGGGAGGCCTCGGTCCACGACACCCAGCACGGGTCCGTCCCGCCGGCGCACCCGGTCAACGGCTGACAGGCCCATGGCGGACAGCACGGAGCCACTGCACGCGCCCGTCGAACCGGCAGAGGACGACGCCGGGTCGCTGTTGCGCGAACTGGCGGCAGCCCACGGGGTGGGAACCTCCTATTGGGGCTGGGACGGTGTGGAACGCTCCGTCGCCGCAGGCACCTTGCGCCGGGTCCTCACTGCCCTGGGCGTAGCCTGCGATGACCCGGCACAGATCCGGGGCTCCCTGGCCGAGGCCCGGCTGGCGCCCTGGCGCCGGCTGCTGCCGCCCGCGGTGGTGGCGCGGGAGGGAACAGCTGCCACTTTCCACGTTCATGTCCCGCACGGCAGCGACGTTACCGTCCGGGTTGTCGCGGAGGACGGAACCCTGCACACGGTCCGGCAGCTGGAGAACTGGGAGGCGCCCCGCGACGTCGGCGGCGTCCTCACCGGGCGGCCGAGCTTCAGCACCCCCGACGCCCTGCCGCTGGGCTGGCACACCATCGAGGCCGACGCGGCGGGCCACCGTGCGCAGTGCGCCCTGGTGGTGACCCCGCAGCGGCTGCGTACCACCGACGCCCTCGCCGGCCGCCGCCGCTGGGGGCTCATGGCGCAGCTCTACTCCGTGCGGTCCTCGCGTTCCTGGGGGATCGGCGACTTCGCAGACCTGGCCGACCTCGCCGCGGTGGCCGGCGCCCAGGGAGCCGGTTTCGTCCTGGTCAACCCCCTGCACGCGGCCGAGCCCCGTCCGCCGGTGGAGGACTCGCCATACCTGCCCACCACCCGGCGTTTCTTCAACCCGCTGTACATCCGGGTGGAGGAGATCCCGGAGTACGCCTACCTGGACCCCGCGGCACTGGCTGAGACGCAGCGGCTGGCGGCAGGCCCGCACGCCGCCGACCGGGAGACGGGGTTGCTGGACCGCAACGCCAGTTACAACGCGAAACTCGCGGCGCTCGAGCGAGTGTTCCTCGTCCGCCGGGGTCCGGCGCGTTCGCGGCAATTCAGCGACTTCTGCCGGAACCAGGGGCAGGGGCTCGACGACTTCGCCCTGTGGTCAGCCCTGGCGGAGACCCTGGGCCCTTCGGCGGACGGCTGGGGCGACGCCGCGTCCTCCCCGGCCACCGCGTACGCCGCGGCCCAAAGGACGGCGCTCGCGGACCGGATCGAGTTCCACCGCTGGCTGCAGTGGATCTGCGACGAGCAACTGGAAGCGGCGCAGGACGCGGCGCGGCGGGCCGGCATGGACCTTGGGATCGTGCACGACCTGGCGGTGGGGGTGAAACTCGGCGGCGCCGACGCCTGGGCGCTGTCCGGCGTCCTTGCCCACGGCGTGACGGTGGGCGCTCCGCCGGACATGTTCAACCAGCAGGGCCAGAACTGGACGCAGCCGCCGTGGCATCCGGCGCGGCTGGCCGAATCGGGGTATGCCGCCTACCGCGACATGCTGCGGACCGTGCTGCGCCATGCGGGCGGGATCCGCGTGGACCACGTCCTGGGCCTGTTCCGTCTCTGGTGGATCCCCGAGGGCGCCGGGCCGGGCGAAGGCACGTACGTGTACTACGACCATGAGGCGCTGATCGGGATCCTCGCCTTGGAAGCCCAGCGGGCCGGGGCCGTGGTGATCGGGGAGGACCTCGGGGTCTTTGAGCCCTGGGTGCGGGACTATCTGGCCGAACGGGGAATCTTCGGGACCTCGATCCTGTGGTTCGAACACGACGACGCCGGGCCGCTGGCGCCCGAACGCTACCGGCAGGAGTGCCTCACGAGCGTCAACACCCACGACCTGCCGCCCACCGCCGGCTATCTGGCCGGGGACCATGTCACGCTCCGGGAGTCGCTCGGGCTGCTGCGGCGTCCGGTCGAGGAGGAACGGGCGGCCGACGCGGCCGAGCAGGAAGCGGTGCTCGCGCTGGTGCGGGAGCGCGGCCTGCTGCCGGTCAGGGATACCGCTCCGGGGCCGGCGGCCGGTATTGCTGGTCAAAAGGCAGATCCGGCGGCGGTGCAGGCCACGGTCGAGGCCCTGTACGCGTTCACCGCGCTCACGCCGTCGTTGTTGCTGGGAGTCGCGCTGGTTGATGCCGTGGGGGAGGCCCGCACGCAAAACCAGCCGGGCACCAGTACGGAGTACCCCAACTGGTGCGTTCCACTTGCGGGACCGGACGGCGTCGTCCTCATCGAGGAGCTGCCGGACAACGCCAGGTTCCGCTCCCTCCTCAACAGGGTCCAGCAAGCCCTCCTCCCGCGCGGAGGGCCCGGTTCCCAGTAGCCACCCCCGTAGCAGTCCAGTAGCCCTCCCGGTGTCCCGGGCGGGCCCGTCCCAGTACCCGCTACTGGTTGCAGGGCTGCTCCGGTTCGCTACTCTCGGCACCATCGGCAACGGGGACAGCCCTGATGCCCGCGCATCCGGGAGCCCGGGGGAGGAAGCTGATGAGGCGAGCCGTGAGGATGGCCGGGGCCGCGCTGGCCCTGGCGCTGGGCATTTCCGGCGCCGCCACGGAGACGGCGGGCGCGGCGACGAGCTACAGCTTCGCGGTGATCGGCGACATTCCCTATGGCTCCACCCAGCTGGGGCTGTTTCCCAAGCGCATCGCCCAAATCAACGCGGACCCGAACGTCAAAATGGTCAGCCACGTGGGCGACATCGGCTCCGGCAATTGTTCCAGCAGCTACTACCAGAAGATCAAGTCCAACTTCGACAAGTTCGTGGATCCGCTGGTGTACACGCCGGGGGACAACGAATGGGCGGACTGCCACCGGGCCAGCGTTGGCAAGGGCAACCCGCTGGAGCGGCTGGCCACGGTCCGTTCGGTCTTCTTCCCGGCGCCCGGCCGCACCCTGGGTCAAAATGCGATGACGGTCACCGCGCAGGCCGGTTACAAGGAGAACGTGTCCTTCGCCGCCGGCGGACTGACCCTGGCCACCCTCCATATCGTCGGCTCCGACAACGACCTCAAACCCTGGACCGGCCTGGGCTACACCGCCCCCACGGAGGCCCAGCTCGCGGAGGAGGCCGCCCGGGTCGATGCCACGATCAGCCAGCTGAGGAACACATTCGCCTCGGCCAAGGCCGCCGGCAGCAGGGCGGTGGTGCTGCTGACCCAGGCGGACATGTTCGCACCAGGCACGCAGGGCTCCGGCTACCGCAAGGCCTTCCAGTCCATTGTCCGGGCTCTCGCCAGTGAGGCTGCGCTTTTCCAGCGTCCGGTGTTCCTGTTCAACGGCGACAGCCACGGCTACGTCCAGGACAAGCCGCTGACCACCTCCAAGTGGAAGTCGTTCTACGGGCTCTCGGGCAGTGTTTCCAACCTGAGCCGGGTCACGATCGAGGGTGCCTCCTCCGTTAACGAATGGGTCCGCGTCAACGTGGTGTCCGGCCCGGAAGTCCTGCAGATCCAGCGGGTCCCCTTCACCTAGCGCACGCGGCGCAGGCCTGCCCTGATGCCTCTGCCCAGCGTGTCGTTGCGGGGTGGGGCATCGGGGTGATAATTTCACTTGCCGCCTCAAATTCGCGGACAAAATAGCCTTCCGTTTTACCCCTCCCCGACGCTTCCCCGCGAACCAGAAAGGCCGCAATGGCGCTGCTCCTTCCCGACACTCTGCCGACCCTTCAGACGGTCACCGGCAGGTTCGTCCTGGCACCATTCACAGCTCTCGACGTCGAGCCGCTGGCCCGGCTCCTGGCCCGCGACGAAATCTGGTCCCAAGGCTTCAGCGACAGCGAGGCCAGGCCCGCCGGCGAGGCCGAGTTGATGGCGTTTGTGGACCGCCGTTTCGCCGGGCTGCAGGTCTTCTCCGTGTACCAGAAGCTGCCCCTGGGGCAGTCGCGGTTCGTCGGAACCACCGGCATCACGGAGCATGACGAGCCCACGGAGCGCGTCAAGATCGGCCGGACCGTGCTGGACCCGGATTTCTGGGGTGCCAAGGTCAACCACGAGGTGAAGATCACCCTGCTCGACTGGCTGTTCTCCTGCGGGGCCGGCCGGATCGAATGCGACGTGGACTCCCGCAACCAGCGGTCCTTGTCCTCGCTCGCGCGGTTCGGGTTCACGGCCGAGGGCACCCGGCGCCGGTCCTCCCGGAACGTCGACGGGCTCTGGCGCGACTTCGTGATCCTGTCGCTGCTGACCGACGAGTGGCCGGACCTGCGCCCCCGCGCGCTAGCTTCCCTGGCCGGGCAGATGCCCGCCGGGCTGCTGGCGGTGTAGCGGGAGCCTTCGGGACCCGGAGCCGCCTGAGGCGAACAGTCCGGGACGGGAGAAGGGCGCAGGCTCTTGAAACGCAGAGGTGCCGGTGCCACACTGGCGCCACGCGAGGGGTCTGGGGCCCCTTTGAACGAAGGGGCCCCAATGCGATTTCATCAGACCACCCGGCTGGCGGTACTCATCGCCCTCCCACTGCTTCTTATGGGTCCCACGGCCTGCACACCCGCGGCACAAAAGGGCGCGGTCCAGCTCACCCGCGGCGCCGCCTCGAAGGTCCTGCGCTCACTGGGCCGGGATGCCGGTGAAATCCAGGCGGCCTCGTCAGAGCTGCCCGGTCTCGCGTCACGGTACGGGGCGTCGGCTGAGGAAGTCACCGCCGTTGCCGGATCGGCAGACAACTACCAGGGCTGGCGTGTCCCCCAGGGGAGCATAGATCGCATGGTGGCCACCGCCAGAACCGTGAAGAACAATAAGGCCGTCTCCGCGGGCGTGGGTGTGGCCTGCGACTGGATGGCCGGAGACGTGACAAGCAGGGCCGAGTTTCAGCAGTCCGTGGTGAACGCAGCGGCCGGCATGACCTACGACGACGCACGCGCGTTCGCTGACGCCACCACCGACCTGGCCAAGAAACTGGGCGAGATCAGGGCCTCGGGAACATCCCAAGACAAAGCTGCGGCAGCCTGGCTGTGCTATGCATACCAAGTCACACCGGTTGGCTCCGCCGGCGGCTAACTGAGGGCGCTGCCGTGAATTGATCGCCGCCGGACCTGTCGTCTGCTTGGAGCCACGCTCCATGGGCAACACAAAAATGCCCCGGAATCCATGAAGAATTCCAGGGCATTTCCTGTTGTGCGCGGAGGGGGACTTGAACCCCCACCCCCTTTCGAGGACTAGCACCTCAAGCTAGCGCGTCTGCCATTCCGCCACCCGCGCAGGTGGTATTTCCGGGAAGAATTTCGCCTTACAGCGTTTTGCTTTTCTCGGAAGCAGCGAGAAAGACTCTACACGAAGATTCCGGAAACAAATAATCGGGGTCTGCCGGGGCGGTGTAGGTAGGCTGAAGCCAGCACTGAGCCACTGCCACGAGGAGCGATATGACTGACATTCGGCCCGAAGACGAGGTTGTCCGGATCTGCCAGGAACTGATCCGGATCGACACGTCCAACTACGGTGACGGTTCCGGGCCGGGGGAGCGCGCCGCCGCGGAGTACACCGCCGGGCTGATCACGGAGGTGGGGCTCGACGCCGAAATCTTCGAGTCCGCTCCGGGCCGCGCCAGTGTGGTGACCCGGCTGGCCGGTGAGGATCCGTCGGCCAGCGCCCTGGTGGTCCACGGCCACCTCGACGTCGTGCCCGCACTGCGCGAGCAGTGGTCCGTGGACCCCTTCGGCGCCGAGCTCAAGGACGGCCTGATCTGGGGCCGCGGCGCCGTGGACATGAAGGACATGGACGCGATGATCCTCTCCGTGCTGAGGGATTTCGCCAGGACCGGCCGAAAGCCCAAGCGGGACCTGATCTTCGCGTTCTTCGCCGATGAGGAGGCGGGCGGTAAGTACGGCGCCGGCTACGCCGTCGAACACCGTCCCGAACTGTTTGAGGGAGCCACCGAGGCGATCTCCGAGGTGGGCGGCTTCTCGGCCACGATCGGGGGCCAGCGCACCTACCTGCTGCAGACCGCTGAGAAGGGGTTGTCCTGGCTGCGGCTGGTGGCCCATGGCCGCGCCGGCCACGGCTCCCAGATCAACACGGACAATGCTGTCACCCGGCTCGCCAGCGCCGTCTCGCGGATCGGGGAGTACCGGTGGCCGGTGGAACTGACCCCCACCACGCGGCAGTTCCTGGACGGCGTGACGGAACTCACCGGCGTCGAGTTCGATCCGGACGACCCGGAGAGGATCCTCAAGGAGCTCGGCACGGTGGCACGGTTTGTCGGTGCCACGCTGCAGAACACCACCAACCCCACCCTGCTCAAGGGCGGTTACAAGCACAACGTCATCCCGGAGTCGGCCGAGGCCCTGGTGGACTGCCGGACGCTACCCGGCCAGCAGGAACAGGTCCTCGAGATCGTCCGCGAACTGGCAGGCACCGGCGTGGACGTCACCTACGTGCACCAGGACGTCTCGCTCGAAGTCCCGTTTGCCGGCAACCTGGTGGACTCCATGATCGACGCGCTCCACTCCGAGGATCCGGGCGCCAAGGTCCTGCCGTACACGCTCTCGGGCGGCACGGACAACAAGGCCCTGAGCCGGCTCGGCATCACCGGCTACGGCTTCGCACCGCTGATGCTTCCGGACAATCTGGACTTCACCGGCATGTTCCACGGCGTCGACGAACGGGTCCCGGCCGATTCGCTGAAGTTCGGCTCCCGGGTGCTGAACACCCTGCTGACCAACTACTGAGCGGGACGCGCCCGGAATGACACCAACAGACATGACACCCGAAGACCCCCTGCCCGACGCACTGCTGGAACGGATCCGCGCGCGGGCGGCAGGCTACGACCGCGACAATGCCTTCTTCACCGAGGACCTGCGGGACCTCGCCGACGCCGGGTACCTGAAGATGTTCGTCCCGGCGTCCGACGGCGGCCTGGGCCTCGGCCTGGCGGGGGCGGCGCAGCTGCAGCGGAGGCTGGCCACCGCCGCGCCGGCCACCGCCCTGGCGATCAACATGCACCTGGTCTGGACCGGCGTCGCCCACGTCCTGGCTGCCCGGGGTGATTCCTCGCTGGATTTCGTCCTGAAGGAGGCCGCACAGGGTGAGATCTTTGCGTTCGGCAACTCCGAGGCGGGGAACGACTCCGTGCTCTTCGATTCCCGGACCGAGGCCACGCCGCTGCCGGACGGAAGCTACGGATTCACCGGGCGGAAGATCTTCACGAGCCTCTCGCCGGCCTGGACCCGGCTGGGCATCTTCGGCAAGGACGCCGGGGCGCGCGGCGGCGAGGGCGAACTGGTCCACGGCTTCATCGACCGGGAGACGCCCGGCTACCAGATCCTCTCCGACTGGGACACCCTGGGCATGCGGGCCAGCCAGTCGAACACCACCGTCCTGGAAGGCGCCGTTGTGCCGCCAGAGCGGATCTTCCGCAAGCTCCCCGTGGGCCCGAACGCGGACCCGCTGATCTTCGCCATCTTCGCCTGCTTCGAGACGCTGCTGGCGGCGGTGTACACGGGGATCGGGGAGCGCGCACTGCAGTTGGGCATCGAAGCGGTTAAGCGCCGGACCTCGTTCAAGAACGGCGGCCGCAGCTACGCCCAGGACCCGGACATCCGCTGGAAGGTCGCCGAGGCGGCCATGGCGATGGATGGGCTGTATCCGCAGCTCGCCGCGGTGGCGGCCGACGTCGACGCCCTCACCGATCACGGCGGGCAGTGGTTCCCGAAGCTCGTGGGCGTCAAAGTGCGTGCCACCGAGACGGCGCGCACCGTCGTCGACTTGGCGATCAGGGTCTCCGGCGGCTCGAGTTACTTCCGCGGTTCCGAGCTCGAGCGGCTCTACCGGGACGTGCTGGCCGGGATGTTCCACCCCTCCGATGACGAGTCGGCGCACAATACGGTGGCTAGTGCGTGGCTGGGCCCGCTGGAGGGCTAAGCGCCGGGAGGCTGGACGGTCCGGGAGCGTCGGCTGAGACCTAGACGGTCCGCTGGACCTGGATCACTTTCCGGCGCAACCAGAAGCGGCACCCGCCGCCGACGTAGAGCACGCTGCGCTCGAGTTCCCACTTGCCGTACTCGGAGTGGGCGGCGAGGAGGCGGCGCGCCTCCGGCAGGGAATCTTCAGGGCTGACCGTCAGCACGAGGTACTCGTACTGACGCGCATAGTCCCGCTCCCGACGGACCGAGCTGCTCAGAAAATGTTCCTTCATTGCTCTCCATTTTCGTCTTTTTCGGGCTAACGTGAAGTCATGAGCATCGATCCGCGTGTCGCGCTTCAGTCCCTGACCGCCGCCCTCGAGGAGCATCTGGCCGCTGCCGCGGCGCGGCGGGGAGACGGGGATCCCGCGGTCGAAGCGGCGTTCTTCGCCGTCGCCGATGCCTTTGAAGTCTACGACGACTCCCTCTATGAAGCGTATGGCGAAGTGACGCCGCTTGAGGTCATTGACGAGGAAGATGACGACGAGGAAAACGAAGACGTCGACGACGAGGAAGACCTCGAACTCATCCAGGACTAGGGCTGCCCGGGGCTGATCCGGGTCTGAACCCAAGTCACTTCGCTGGCGAGCAATTCGAGGGCCTTTCCGACCGGTTGGTAGCCCAGCTCCCACCAAACACCCCGACGCAACCACTACTTCAGATCGTGAACGGCTGGTCCAGGCGTCATGTGGGAGTAATTCACCAGCCCGCTGTACCCGGACCGCCCTTGAACGGGCCGACGATCTGCGAGGTGATCCAGCCGCCGTAGAAGCCGCCCTCCTGCGGGGTGACCTGTTCGCCGTCGACCGTGCAGGAGTCCATGTGGGCCGGGTAGAGGGCGACCCGGGTACTGAGTGCCTCGAAACCCGGGGTGGGCACGGGGTAGGTCCAGCCGCCCCGGGGGACAACAACACCGCCGGCAACAACGTCGAAGTAGTGCGCTTCTCCCTTGAACTCGCAGAAGCTGGTGCCCTGGGTCGGTACAAGGACGCCGGCAGGGAATGCTCCCAAGGGCAAGTAGTAGACCGGCGGGTGGCTCGTCTCCAAGACACGGACCGAGTCGGTGGTGTCGGCAATCACCTCGCCGCCCAGCCGCACCACCACCCGCTCCGACCGGGGCTCCACCCGTGGCGGCCGGGGGTAGTCCCAGACCGATTCTTGGCCTGCCGAGGGCACAACAGGACGGGGACGGCGGAAGGAGCCGGGAAGACCATGTACAGGAGTCATCTCCCCATGGTGCCATCAGCGGCTGGTAATCAACCGGGAACGCCGGGAAGACTCGTACGCTCCGCCCGAAAGGCCGCTAGGCTCCGCCGGAGACGTCCTCCAGGGCCACGGCAATCTCTGGCGGCAGGGGCGCCAGCGAGGCATCCAGAATCTCCTTGAGCTGGACGGCAGTCCGTGGTCCCACCACCGCGGTGGCCACCCCGTGCTGGGACAGCAGCCAGCTCAGCGAAACGTCCAGGGCGGTCCGGCCCAGCCCCTTGGCCGCCATCGCGACCGCCTCAACAACGCTGGACGCGCTGCCTTCGAGGTACGGCTCAACGTAACCGGCCAGCTTTTGGTGCGCGGCGCGGGAGTCGGCCGGGATGTGGCCGCGGTACTTGCCGGTCAGCACGCCGCGGCCCAGCGGACCCCAGGCCATCAGGCCGAGCCCGGCGTCTTCAATGGCGGGAATTAACTCGGCTTCGGGCTTGCGCTGCAGCAATGAGTACTCGGACTGGCAGGCGACCAGCGGGAACCCGGCCACGGCGGCGGCTTTCGCGGTCTGCCAGCCGGTGAAATTGGAGACGCCCGCGTAGCGTGCCCGGCCGGAGCGCACGGCGAATTCCAGGGCGGAAAGGGTTTCCTCCAGCGGTACGTTGGGATCCCAGGCCTGGGCGAACCAGAGGTCCACGTAGTCGGTGCCAAGCCGCGCCAGGCTGGCGTCAAGGCCGGACAGCATTCCGTTGCGGGAGGTGTCGACACTGTGGCGTCCGCCCGACGTCGTCAGCCCGGCCTTGGTGGAGATCACCACTTCGGAGCGCGCGACGACGTCGCCCAGCATGCCGCCGAGAAGTGCTTCGGCGCGGCCGCCGGCGTAGGACGCGGCGGTGTCAATCAGCGTGCCGCCCCCGTCGACGAAGGTGCGCAGCAGGCCGGAGGCTTCCTGTTCGTCAGTTTCACCGGCCCAGGACATGGTGCCAAGGGAAAGGGACGAGACACGCAACCCACTGTTGCCGACATAACGCTGCTGCATGCCTGCAAGCTTACGATGCTCCGGAACGTTCATAACGTAGGGTCTATAAACGTGAACTGGTTAGAAGCGGCCTTTCTGGGCCTGGTACAGGGCCTGACAGAATTCCTCCCGATTTCCTCGAGCGCCCACCTGCGGATTGTGGGGGCGTTCCTGCCGAACGCCGCCGACCCCGGGGCGGCCTTTACCGCCATCACCCAGCTGGGTACCGAGACCGCGGTGATCGTCTATTTCTGGCGGGACATCGTGCGGATCGTGAAAGCCTGGTTCGGTTCGCTCACCGGCAAGGTGTCCCGGCAGGACCCGGACGCCCGGATGGGCTGGCTGGTGATCCTGGGCAGCCTCCCGATCATCATCCTCGGCCTGCTCTTCCAGGACCAGATCGAGTCGGTACTCCGCAGCCTCTGGATCGTCGCCACCACGCTGATCGTGTTCGGCATGATCCTGGCCGTCGCGGACGCCGTCGGCCGCCAGGAACGTGACCTGACCAAACTGACTTACAAGCACGGTATTTTCTACGGGCTCGCGCAGGCGATGGCCCTGATTCCCGGCGTCTCACGCTCCGGCGGCACCATCACCGCCGGCCTGCTCATGGGCTACACCCGCGAGGCGGCGGCCCGCTATTCCTTCCTGCTGGCCATCCCCGCGGTCTTTGGCAGCGGCCTCTACCAGCTGTACAAGGTGGTCTCGAAGGAAGGCATCACCGGCCCGTACGGCCTGCCCGAGACGGGCCTCGCCACCGTGATCGCCTTTGTGGTGGGCTACGTCATCATCGGCTGGTTCCTCAAGTACGTTTCCACCCGCAGCTACCGGCTCTTCGTCTGGTACCGGATCGGCCTGGGCCTCGCGCTGTACGTGCTGCTCGGTTTCAATGTCATCAGCGCCTAGCACTAGGCTTGGTCTGTGAAATCCTGGACCTCCCGCCCCGTTCCCCAGCTCCCGGGTAGCATGCCCGCGCTGCGACTTTTCGACACCGCCAAGGGTGGCCTCGTCACCCTTGAGGCGACGGGGGAGCAGTCCATGTACGTGTGCGGCATCACCCCCTACGACGCCACGCACATGGGCCACGCGGCCAGCTACGTTGCCTTCGACCTGCTCAACCGCGCCTGGCGCGACGGCCGCCAGCAGGTCGCCTACGTCCAGAACGTGACCGACGTCGACGATCCCCTGCTGGAGCGCGCGACGGCGACCGGCGTGGACTGGCGTGACCTCGCCGCCAGCCAGATCGAACTGTTCCAGACCGACATGGAAGCCCTGAACGTCCTGGCGCCGGACAACTACGTGGGCGCCGTCGAGGCCATCCCGTTGATCGTTCCGGCCATCGAGTCCCTCGTCCAGCGCGGACTGGCCTACCGGGTGGCCGGCGCCGGCGGCGAGCCCGACGGCGATGTCTACTACGACGTCGAAGCGGCCGGCAAGCACTCCGCGGAGGCGCGCGACGCCTGGACCCTGGGGTCCATCTCGGGCCTGGGCGACGCCGAAATGCTGGAACTGTTCGCCGAACGCGGCGGCGACCCCGGCCGCGCCGGGAAGCGCCAGGCCCTGGACCCGCTGCTGTGGCGGGTGGCACGCGAGGGTGAGCCGAGCTGGCCCGGCGGCGAACTGGGGGAGGGGCGCCCCGGCTGGCACATCGAGTGCACCGTCATCGCCCAGAAGTACCTGCCCGCGCCCTTCACCGTGCAGGGCGGCGGATCCGACCTTGTTTTCCCGCACCACGAAATGGGCGCGGGCCACGCGTACTCGCTGGCCGGGGTGCCGCTGGCCAAGCACTTCGCGCACGCCGGCATGGTGGGCCTCGACGGCGAAAAGATGAGCAAGTCCAAGGGCAACCTCGTCCTCGTGTCCAAGCTGCGGGCCGCCGGCGAAGAGCCGGGCGCCATCCGCCTCGCAATCCTGGCCCACCACTACCGCAGTGACTGGTCCTGGACCGAGGACGGCTTTGCCCAGGCCAAGGACCGGCTCGCCAGCTGGCGCGCCGCCGTGGCCCTGGCTCCGGCGGGATCCGCTGGTCCGCTCATCGAAGAACTCCGCGCCGCACTCTCGGACGACCTGGACGCCCCGCGCGCCCTCGCCGCCGTGGATGTCTGGGCCGCCGGCGCCCTGGCGGCCGGTTCCGCCGGCCAGGCCGGTCCCGCCACGGGCTCCGCCGCTGATGCGGCGCTGGTGGCCGACGCCGTCAACGCCCTGCTCGGCGTCGAACTCTAAAGCGTCAGGCCTTAGGGCTTTTCCTTGCCGCGGCGCTTGAGGTAACGCTCGAACTCCCGCGCAATTGACTCGCCGCTGGCCTCGGGCAGGTCCGCGGTGTCCTTGGCCTCCTCGAGCTGGCGGACGTAGGCCGCGATCTCCGGGTCTTCGGTGGCGAGTTCGTCGACGCCGCGCTCCCAGGCATCGGCATCCTCGACCAGTTCCTGCGTGTCCAGCGGAACCTGCAGCAGTTCCTCGATCCGGTGCAGCAGGGCCAATTGCGCCTTCGGCGACGGCGCCTGGGCAACGTAGTGCGGCACGGCGGCCCAGAGCGAGACCGTGGGCAGCCCGGCCAGCAGGGCGACCTCGGCGAGCACGCCCACGATCCCCACGGGACCCTCGTACTGGGACGCTTCCAGGTCCATCCGTTCACGCAGCGCGGCGTCGTCGGTCGAGGCGCTCACCGGGATGGGCCGGCTGTGCGGCACGTCCGCCAGCAGGGCGCCGACCAGGACGACGTAGTCCACGTTCAGCGCCTCGGCATGCACCAGCAGTTCGGCCGTGTAGGCCCGCCACTTGTAGGAGGGCTCGGTGCCCTGGACAAAGATGACGTCCACGTTGGAGTCTGGAACGCTGGCCTTGAAGATCCGGGTGGACGGCCACTTGATCTTCCGTTCGCCGGACGCCGTCCGCCGGATGGTGGGGCGGGTGAACTGGAAATCGTAGTACTCGTCCGCATCGATTGAGCCGACCTTTTTGCCGCCCCAGAGCTTGTTCAGGTAGCGCAGCGCATCACTTGCAGCTTCGCCGGCGTCGTTCCATCCTTCAAACGCCGCGAGCATCACCGTGATGCGCTGGCCCTCGGGTACGGGCTGCAGCAACCGCTCCGGCGCGGGCGTGACGCCGGCGTCCTCGGGGTCTGGCTCGAAGCTATTCATGTGTTCACCCTACGTCCAAGTTGCGGGCACGCGCAGGCAGGCGGGCACCGCAAGTCCCCGGAAATTCGCCGACGGCGTAGCCCCGGGCGGCGCGACGGGCCCGCCCCGTAGACTGGTGGGCATGCGATCCCCAGCCTCCCAGCCACTGCTCAAAGCCGCGTTATGGGACATGGACGGCACGATCGTGGACACCGAACGGTACTGGATCGAGGCCGAACACGCCCTCGTCGCCGCCCACGGCGGAGAGTGGTCGCACGAGAAGGCAATGCAGCTCGTGGGTCAGTCGCTGGTGTTCTCCGCAGGCATCCTGCAGGAGGCCGGCGTCGAGCTGGAAGTGCGTGAAATCATCGACACCCTCACCGGGCACGTCGTCAGCCTGGTCCGCGAATCCGTCCCGTGGCGGCCCGGGGCGCGTGAGTTGCTGGATGAACTGCACACGGCCGGCGTCCGCTGTGCCCTCGTGACCATGTCCGAGGCGCCCCTGGCCCGCGAGATCGTCGCCAGCCTGCCCAAGCCATACTTTGAGTTCCTCGTCACCGGGGACACCGTCACGCAGGGTAAACCGCATCCGGAGGCCTACCTGAAGGCCGTGGAACTGCTGCAGCAGGAGGACCCCGAACTGGACCACCGGCACTGCGTGGCCCTCGAGGACTCCGGGCCCGGGGTTGCCGCGGCCGTGGCCTCCGGCGTCGTTACGGTGGCCATCCCGCACATCGTTCCGCTCCCGCACGATCCGCGCCGCGCCACCTGGGACAGCCTGGCAGGACGCACCGTGGCCGACCTCGAGGAACTCGTCACGCTCCGGCATCAAGCCGCCGGTGTCCGTGACGTGGAGCTGGAACGCGCGGGCAGCGGTGGCCAGCTTGACTGAGCCGTCGCCGCAGAAACCGCAGGGGAGCACCGAGGACCGCCCCTATTCGCTGCGCGGCGGCATCCCGCTCGGCCGGATCCTGGGCATCCCCGTCATCCTGGCTTACTCGTGGTTCGTCATTGCGGCATTCACCGTGATCGCCTACGGCCCGGTCCTGGCTCACAACTTCCCCGGAACCGGGGCCACCGCCTATCTCGCCGCGTTCGCGTACGCCGTGCTGCTGCTGCTCTCGGTGCTGGTCCACGAGCTGGCGCACGCCTTGACGGCCCGGATGTACCGCTGGCCCACCAGCAAGATTGTCCTGAACCTCTGGGGCGGCCACACCCAGTTCGAGAACTTCACCGCTTCGCCCGGGAAGTCCGTGCTGGTGGCGATGGCCGGCCCGGCCGCGAACCTCGTCCTGGCCGGCGCGGGCTGGCTTGTGGTCGCCCCCGGCCCGCTCCCGGGCCTCGCGGACCCCTTGGCGAACATCTTCGTCTGGGCCAACCTGCTGATCGGCATCTTCAATGTGCTGCCCGGGCTTCCCCTGGACGGCGGCCGGCTGGTGGAATCCGCGGTCTGGAAGGCCACCGGCAGCCACGAGAAGGGCACCATCGCGGCAGGCTGGGCGGGCAGGGTCATCGTGATCGGACTGGCGGTCTGGTTCGTCGGGTTGCCGCTGCTCAGCGGCAACCGCCCGGAAACCTCCCTGATGCTCATCACCGTCCTGGTGGGCAGCTTCCTTTGGCTGGGCGCCACCGCCTCGATCCAGCAGGCCCGCTACCGCAGCCGGCTGCACCTGGTCGACGCCGCCGCCCTGGCCGAGCCTGCCGTCGGCCTGCCGGACACGGCTACGGTCGCGGACGTGCTGCGGCACTCTCCGGCCGGGGCGCCCGCCGTCGTGCTCTACGCTCCCGACGCGCGGCCTGCCGCCGTCGTTGACGAAACCGCCGCCGCTGACTTGCCAGCCGCGCTGGCCGCCGCCACACCGGCCACCGCCGTCGCCTACCCGCTCGCAGCGGGCGCGTACGTCAAGGAAACCGACCGGGGCGCCGAACTGCTGGCGTACCTGGCGCAGCTGGAGGGATCGGATTACGCGGTGGTCGACGACGCCGGCACCGTCACCGGACTGCTGCGGCAACTCACGGTGCTCAATACCCTCACCGGCAAGCAGCAGCGGGGCACCGCGGGCACCCCGTCCGGCGGCGAGGGCCGCAATCAGGACCGGAACCGGTAGAGTTACCTGCCGGTCGTGAATTATCCGGCCCACGACCACGGGCCGGTGCCAGCCGCCACAGCCGCGGCCACCAAAGCTTTACAGGAGCGAGGAAACATCCCATGAGCAGCGACACTGCCGCCAACGCCACCCCCAGCGGGGAAGGCACCACCGTCGACAGCCCGGTGGCGCCAGCCACTGTAACAGCCGCTGCGCCGGTCGGCGCCAACCGCCGCCGCGGACCTTTCCGCGAGGGGGAGCGGGTGCAGCTCACGGACGAACGAGGCCGGATGAACACCATCAGCCTCGAGGCCGGCGGCGCGTTCCACACACACCGCGGCTTCCTCAACCACGACGAGATCATCGGCAAGCCGGACGGCTCCGTCGTCGTGAACAACGTCGGCCAGCAGTACCAGACGCTGCGCCCGCTGCTCTCGGACTTTGTCCTCTCGATGCCGCGCGGTGCGGCCGTGGTGTACCCGAAGGACGCCGGACAGATCGTCACCATGGCGGACATTTTCCCGGGCGCCCGTGTGGTCGAGGCCGGCGTCGGCTCCGGCGCGCTGTCCATCTCACTCCTGCGCGCGGTGGGGGACAACGGCTACCTGCACTCCTTCGAGCGGCGCGAGGAATTCGCGGACATTGCCCGCGGCAACGTGGAGACGATTTTCGGCGGCCCGCACCCGGCGTGGCAGATCACCCTTGGCGACTTCCAGGAGGAAGTTGTCCGGACCGAGGAGCCGGGCTCCGTGGACCGTGTGGTCCTGGACATGCTGGCGCCCTGGGAATGCCTCGACGCCGTCGCCACGGTGCTCGCTCCGGGCGGCGTCTGGATCAACTATGTCGCGACTGTTACGCAGCTGTCCCGGACCGCCGAGGCGATCCGTGCCGACGGCCGGTTCACCGAACCGGACGCCTGGGAGTCCATGGTCCGCGGCTGGCACCTCGAGGGCCTCGCCGTGCGCCCGGACCACCGGATGGTGGCCCACACCGGGTTCCTGCTGGTTACCCGCCGGCTGGCCGACGGCGTCACCGGCATCTCCGTGAAGCGCCGGCCGTCCAAGACCGAGTTCGATGCCGAGGACGTCAACGCCTGGACTCCCGGTGCCGTCGGCGAACGGGCCGTCTCGGACAAGAAACTGCGCCGCGCGGCCCGCGACGCCATCGCCGGCACCAACGTCAAGGACACCCCCGGGGTCACGAACTAGTCCGCATTTCGGAAGTCTTCAGCAGCACCCGCCGTCTTGGGGCTATGGTCTTAACAGAAGTACTGAAGGGGCTGATGCATGATGGAGACTCCGAACAACGAGACCGGCCGCACGCCGGCACAGGACGAGGCCCTGGCGGCTGCGGCCGCCGGCGGGCCTGAGCCGGCAGCCGACGTCGACCGTTACGCGGCCGCCGAGCTGTCCGTCGCCGAGCGCCAGGTCAACATCCTGCGCGACAAACTCCGCCACATCGACCGTCAGCTCGCGGCCGCCACGCAGAACAACTCCAAACTCGTCGGCATGCTGGAGACGGCCAAGGCGGAGATCCTGCGGCTGAAGAACGCCCTGGACCAGGAGGGCCAGCCGCCGTACAGCTTCGGCACCATCCTGCAGCTGAACCCGCGCCGGCACCCCGCGCCGGGCAGCAGCGGGCAGGCCGCCACCGAAGAGTCCGTGGACATCTTTAACGCCGGCCGCAAAATGCGGGTCGGCATCAGCCCGCTGGTGAACATCAACCAGCTGGCCGTCGGCCAGGAAGTGCTGCTCAACGAGGCCCTGCTGGTGGTCGCCGGGCTCGGCTACGAGCGGGCCGGGGACCTGGTCACGCTCAAGGAGCTGCTCGGCTCCGACCGCGCCCTGGTGGTGGGCCGCGCCGACGAGGAGCGCGTCATCCGGCTCTCCGGCGCCCTGCTGGCGCAGAAGCTGCGCGTGGGCGACGCGCTCTCGATCGACACCCGCACCGGCTACGCGCTGGAGAAGATTCCGCGCTCCGAGGTGGAGAACCTGGTCCTCGAGGAAGTCCCGGACATCACCTACCAGGACATCGGCGGCCTCGGCCCGCAGATCGAGCAGATCCGCGACGCCGTCGAACTGCCGTTCCTGCACCCGGACCTGTACCGCGAGCACGGCCTCAAGGCACCTAAGGGCATCCTGCTGTACGGGCCGCCGGGCTGCGGCAAAACCCTGATCGCCAAGGCCGTGGCCAACTCGCTGGCCGCCCGTGCTGCCGAGCGCGCCGGCAAGACGGACATGAAGAGCTACTTCCTGAACATCAAGGGACCCGAACTGCTGGACAAGTACGTCGGCGAGACCGAACGGCACATCCGGCTGATCTTTGCCCGCGCCCGGGAGAAGGCGTCCGAGGGCAGCCCGGTGGTGGTGTTCTTCGACGAGATGGACTCGCTGTTCCGCACCCGCGGCACCGGCATCTCCTCGGACGTGGAGACAACCATTGTGCCGCAGCTCCTGAGCGAGATCGACGGCGTGGAGCGGCTGGACAACGTGATCGTGATCGGCGCGTCCAACCGGGAGGACATGATCGACCCGGCCATCCTGCGCCCGGGCCGGCTGGACGTCAAGGTCAAGATCCAGCGCCCCGACGCCGAGGCCGCGGCGGACATCTTCAACAAGTACATCACCACGGACCTGCCCTTCCACGAGCAGGACCTGGCCGAGCACAACGGCGACATCCAGGCCACCGTGGACGCCATGATCCAGCGCACCGTGGAGGCCATGTACTCCACCGAGAAGTCCAACGAGTACCTCGAGGTGACCTACGCCAACGGCGACACCGAGATGCTCTACTTCAAGGACTTCAACTCCGGCGCCGTGGTGCAGAACGTGGTGGACCGCGCCAAGAAATCCGCCATCAAGGACCTGCTCACCACCGGCCAGAAGGGCCTGCGCATCGACCACCTGCTCCGCGCCGTGATCGACGAGTTCCGGGAGCACGAGGACATGCCCAACACCACCAACCCGGACGACTGGGCGCGGATTTCGGGCAAGAAGGGCGAACGCATCACGTACATCCGCACCATCGTCCAAGGCAAGGCCGGCCAGGAACCCGGGAAGTCCATCGAGACGATGCCCAGCACGGGCCAGTACCTGTGACGGCGGGTCCCTCGGCGGTTTCCGGAGGCCTGCCCGTCGGCGGCGCCATGCGCGTGATGGGCTCGGAAACCGAGTACGGCATCCACTCGCCGTCCGCGCCGGGCGCCAACGCCACCATGATGTCCGCCCGGGTCATCCAGGCCTACGCCCAGGTGACACGGCAGCGTGCCGCCGGCGGGGCGGAGACGCGCTGGGACTACACCGACGAGGAACCCCTGCACGACGCCCGCGGGTGGACCCTGGAGCGGAGCGCGGCGGAGCCCGAGCAGCTGACCGACCGGCCGCCGGTCCTGGACGCGGAGGCGATCGCCCTGGCGTATGGACGCGCCGAGCTGGACCACGACGGCGAGGACGAGTCCGCTTCGCTGCTGATGAACATGGTGCTGGGCAACGGCGCGCGGCTCTACGTGGACCACGCCCACCCGGAATACTCGAGCCCCGAAGTCACCAGTCCGCGCGACGCCGTCGTCTGGGACGCCGCCGGGGACCTGGTGGCCCTCGCCGCCGTCCGCCGGCTGGCCGCGGACCCGGATCTGCCGCCGATCAACCTGTACAAGAACAACACGGACAACAAGTCCGTCTCCTACGGCTCGCACGAGAACTACCTCATGCCCCGTTCGGTCCCGTTCGGCGAGATCGTCCGGGGGCTGACGCCGTTTTTCGTCACCCGCCAGATCATCTGCGGCGCCGGCCGGGTGGGACTGGGCCAGGACAGCTCCCGGCCCGGCTACCAGATCAGCCAGCGGGCCGACTTCTTCGAAACCGAGGTGGGGCTCGAGACGACCATCCGCCGTCCCATCATCAACACCCGGGACGAGCCGCACGCCACCGCGGACAAGTACCGCCGGCTGCATGTCATCATCGGCGACGCGAACCTCAGCCAGGGCTCCAACTTCCTCAAGTTCGGCAGCACCGCGATGGTCCTGAGCCTGATCGAGGCCGGCCTGGCGCCCCGGATCGAGGTTCACGAGCCGGTGGCTGCCCTGCAGGCGGTCAGCCACGACACTTCGCTGACGGCGACGCTGCGGCTGCTCGACGGGCGCCGCGTCACCGCGCTGGACCTGCAGTGGATGTATTTCGAGGCGGCCGCGAAACTCGCGCAGGACTCCGGTGTGGCGGACGCCGTCGACGGCGACGGGCATACCCATGAGGTGCTGGAGCGCTGGTCCGCGACCCTCACCGCGCTGGATGGCGACCGGGCGGCCGCTGCGTCGACGGTGGAATGGCTGGCCAAGCTGTCCCTGCTGGAGGGCTACCGCCAGCGGGACGCGCTGGAATGGTCGGACGCCCGGCTGGGCCTGGTGGACCTGCAGTGGGCGGACATCCGCCCCGAAAAGGGGCTCTACTACCGGCTGCTGGCCCGCGAGCGGATGCAGCGGATCGTCGAGGACGAGGCGATCACGCGGGCCGTGACGGAGCCGCCGTCGGACACCCGGGCCTTCTTCCGCGGGCGCTGCGTCAGCCGTTTCGGCAAGGATCTGGTGGGCGCGAGCTGGGACTCGGTGATCTTCGACCTGCCCGGCCGCGGCAAGCTCCAGCGGGTCCCCACCCGCGAACCGCTACGCGGCACGGAGGCCCTGACCGGCGGCCTGTTTGCCCGGCACCGCGAGGCCGGGCCGTTCCTTGCCGAACTCCTGGGACTGACCCCCGGTTCGTAACCGCAAAGGCCCCCGCGCGGGGCCCGGGCGTGGCAATATTGCTTACAGGATGTCCCGAGCACGAGGGGGCGTCCGGGGGACAACGCAGTGCGACGACAGCGCAGGGCGAAGACCGAGAGGAGAAAACGATGGCAGGCCAGGAGCAGCAGCAGCCGCAGTCCCGCGACACCGAGGTCGAGGAGGACATCCCGGCACCGCCGGCGGCGCCCGAGGCCCAGGCCTCTGCCGCGACCCAGGGCGTGGATGACCTCCTGGACGAAATCGACGGCGTCCTGGAGTCGAACGCCGAGGAGTTTGTCCGGGCCTTCGTCCAGAAGGGTGGCCAGTAGGGCGACCGGCCATCGGCCGGGCGGGGCACTACTGGAGGGAACCGGAACTGAGGAGACACAGGGCTGAGGGCCGGAAGTCGTTGATCCACTACGTTGAGGGAGTGCACCAGTGCAGGAAACATCAGCCAACCAGGTAGCGGCCAATGCGACGTCCTCATTCACCGAGCACCTGCAGCGTTCACGGCCCGAACTGCTGCCGTACAACGCCCTGCAGCACGGCATCCCTTCCGGAACCGCCGCCGGGCCGCTGCAAACCCCGCACGCCACCACCATCGTTGCCATGACCTACGCCGGGGGAGTGCTGATGGCGGGGGACCGACGGGCAACCATGGGCAACGTCATCGCCAGCCGGCACATCGAGAAGGTGTTTCCGGCGGACCAGTACTCCGTGCTCGGCATTGCCGGAACCGCCGGCATCGCCCTGGACATCACCCGGCTGTTCCAGGTCGAGCTGGAGCACTACGAAAAAATCGAAGGCACGCAGCTGAGCCTGGACGGCAAGGCCAACCGGCTTGGCGCGATGATCCGCGGCAACCTCCCGATGGCAATGCAGGGCCTCGCCGTCGTCCCGCTGTTCGCCGGCTTTGACCGGCCCGCCGGCGTCGGCCGCCTGTTCTCCTACGACGTCACCGGCGGCCGTTACGAGGAGCAGGAACACCACACCGTCGGCTCGGGTTCCATGTTCGCCCGCGGGGCGTTGAAGAAGCTCTGGCGGCCCGGCCTTTCGGAGGCCGAAGCCGTCCAGGTGGCCGTCGAAGCGCTCTACGACGCGGCCGACGACGACTCCGCCACCGGCGGCCCGGATCCCGTCCGGCAGCTCTGGCCCGTGGTCTACACCGTCACCCGCTCCGGCGCCGTCCGTGTCCCGGAGCGCCAGCTCGCGGCGGTGGCCGGGACCATCATCGAATCACGGGCCGTAGCCCAGCGGGAGGCCTGAGATGACCCAGCAGTTCTATGTCTCACCCGAACAACTGATGAAGGACCGGGCGGACTTCGCCCGGAAGGGGATAGCCCGGGGACGGTCGGTGGTGGTCATCAGCTGCCGGGACGGGATTGCCCTCGTGGCGGAGAACCCCTCGCCGTCGCTGCACAAGATCGGCGAGATTTACGACAAGATCGCCTTCGCTGCCGTCGGCAAGTACAACGAGTTCGAGAGCCTCCGCCAGGCCGGGGTGCGGTACGCGGACGTCCGCGGCTACTCCTACGACCGCGAGGACGTGACGGCGCGCGGGCTCGCCAGCGTTTACGCGCAAAGCTTGGGGGCGGTGTTCACGGCCGAACAGAAGCCCTTCGAGGTGGAGCTGGCCGTGGCCGAGGTGGGCCCCAGCCCGGAAGCCGACCACCTCTACCGGCTCACCTTCGACGGCTCCATCGCGGACGAGCAGGGGTTCATCGTGATGGGCGGCCAGGCGGACAAGGTCTCCGAGGCCGTCGCCGCCGGCTGGCGCGGGGAGCTCGACTTCGCCGGGGCGATCCGCCTGGCCCTGGCCGGACTGGTCGCGGACAAGGAAACCGACGCGTTGCCGGCGTCGGCCGTGGAGGTCGCCGTCCTGGACCGCGGCTCGGAGAGCAGCCGGGGCACCCGGCGCGCGTTCCGCCGCCTGGACGACGCCGACGTGGTGGCACTGCTGGCAGAGGAGAACTGACATGGACAAGCGCATTTTCGGGATCGAAACCGAATTCGGAATCTCCTATTCGAGCCCGGAGTCCCGCCCGCTGGCGCCGGAGGAAGTGGCCCGCTATCTCTTCCGCAAGGTGGTCAGCTGGGGACGTTCCTCCAACGTGTTCCTGACCAACGGCTCCCGGCTGTACCTGGACGTGGGCTCCCACCCCGAATACGCCACCGCCGAGTGCGACGACCTGGCCCAGCTGATCGCCCATGACCGGGCCGGCGAACTGATCCTGGACGACCTCGTGGACGAGGCGCAGGAACGCCTGGCGGCCGAAGGCTTCAACGGCACCGTGTACCTGTTCAAGAACAACACCGACTCGGCCGGCAACTCCTACGGCAGCCACGAAAACTACCTGATCCCGCGCCGCGGCGAGTTCTCCCGGCTGGCCGAAATCCTGATCCCCTTCCTCGTGACCCGCCAACTGATCGCCGGCGCGGGCAAGATCCTGAAGACCCCGCACGGGGCCACCTTCGCGTTCTCCCAGCGGGCGGACCACATCTGGGAGGGTGTCTCCTCGGCAACAACCCGCTCGCGTCCCATCATCAATACCCGCGACGAGCCGCACGCCGACGCCGAGTTCTACCGGCGGCTGCACGTGATCGTGGGGGACTCGAACATGTCCGAGACCACGGCCCTGCTCAAGGTCGGCACCGTGGACCTGATCCTGCGGATGATCGAGGCCGGTGTGATCATGCGCGACATGCGGATGGAGAACCCCATCCGCAGCATCCGGGAGATCTCCCACGACCTGAGCGGGCGCGCGGTGGTGCGCCTCGCCAACGGCCGGCAGCTGACCGCCCTGGAAATCCAGCGCGAATACCTGGCCAAGGTGACCGAGTTCGTGGCGGACCGGGGGGCCCACAACGCCCACGTCCCGCTGATCCTGGACCTGTGGGAACGCACCCTGGACGCGATCGAGAGCGAGAACACGAGCGCCATCGACACCGAGGTGGACTGGGCGATCAAGAAGAAGCTGATGGACAACTACCGGGAACGTCACGGCCTGGAGCTGGACGCGCCCCGGATCGCCCAGCTGGACCTCACCTACCACGACATTTCCCGCAGCCGCGGGCTGTTCTATTTGCTCCAGTCCCGCGGCGCGGCCCGGCGTGTGGTCGATGACACCGCCGTCAAGGACGCCGTCGACGCCCCGCCGCAGACCACCCGGGCGAAACTGCGCGGCGACTTCGTCCGCCGGGCGCAGGAACTGGGCCGCGACTACACCGTGGACTGGGTCCATTTGAAGCTCAACGACCGCGCCCACCAGACGATTTTGTGCAAGGATCCGTTCCGCAGCGTGGACGACCGGGTGGACGCCCTGCTGGACTCTATGGGCTGATACCCAGCTTTCCGCGTTATTGTGGGGAAGGTGCCGTTTCACGGCTACCGCATGCTTTGCCGCTGGCACCCGGCCGGCGAAGCGTCCATCCTGCCCCGACGAAAGTTCTTACGTGCGCCGACTATTAGCAATTCTCATCCCCGGACTGCTGCTGTTCACCGCCTGTGGCGGCGGCGAACCAGCCGCCCCCGAGCCCACCAGCCAGTCCGCCGGTGAGACCGCAAAGCTCGACTCCCTGAAACTGACGGACAACGGCGAGAAGAAGGCCCCCGGCGTCGAATTCACCAAGCCGCTCGACGTCAAGGAATTCACCACCAAATTGGTTAGCGAGGGTTCGGGAGAAAGAGTCAAGGCTGACCAAGTGGCGGAACTTTCCGTGGCCGGTTTCAGCGGCACAGACGGCTCGTCCCTTGGCGATAACTTCGCGCAAGATCCTGAGGCATTTGAACTCAGCAATGAAGTTAAGTCCGGTAACCCTGCGCTGTACAACGTTTTGGTTGGTGCGAAGGTCGGCTCGCTCATCGCCGTGGCCGTGCCGGGACAGGCAGCCGCCCAGGGCTCTCAGGCCCAGCCGACGCAGGTGTTGATCGCCAAGATTGTGGGCGTCAAAGCAGCCCCGAAGCCTTTGAGCCAAGAGGAAACCGACAAACTCGACAAGGACGGCAAGCTGCCGAAGGTGTCATTCGATGACAAGGGCGCCCCGTCGGTGGAAATCCCGAAGACGGATGCCCCGACGGGCCTGTCTGTAAAGGTTTTGTCCGAGGGATCAGGCGACAAGATCGCCGCCACAGATTCAATTGAGGCCAACTACACTGGTTGGCGCTGGGAAGACGGCAAGAAGTTTGATTCCAGCTACGACCGCGGCGAAGCCGCAACATTTCCCCTCACCGGCGTAATCAAGGGATGGACCCTTGGGTTGACTGATCAGAAGGTCGGCTCGAAGGTTCTCTTGACCATTCCGGAAGACCTCGCATACGGCAAGACCGCTGCAGCCCAGGGTAAGCCCGCGGGACCTTTGGTTTTCGTCGTTGAAATCAAGGCAAAGAAGTAGCGACAAGGCCCGCACCACCCCATCTAGCCACCCCCAGAAGGAGCAACCATGTCATTTGGACAGCGCAACCTCGACCGCCAGAAGCCGGAAATTGATTTCCCCGAGGGCGACGTACCCACTGAGCTCGTCATCACCGACCTGATCGAGGGCGAAGGCCCCGAGGCCAAGGCCGGCGACACCGTTTCCACCCACTACGTTGGCGTGGCCTGGTCCACCGGCGAGGAGTTCGATGCGTCGTGGGGCCGGGGCGCGCCCCTGGACTTCCGCGTCGGCGTCGGCCAGGTCATTCAGGGCTGGGATCAGGGCCTGCTGGGCATGAAGGTCGGCGGCCGCCGCCGGCTGGAGATCCCCTCCGAACTGGCCTACGGCTCCCGTGGCGCCGGCGGAGCGATCGGCCCCAACGAGGCGCTGATCTTCGTCGTCGACCTCGTCGCCGTCCGCTAAGCGGCTAGGACCCTTCAGCGGCATCCGGCCTGGAAGCGCGGTAACAATCGGAAAGTTCTTCCGGCTGTTGCCGCGCTTTCGCCGTTTTAAGCCCGGGGACTTTAGTAACCTTGCGGAGTGTCCGCCTCACGTACCGAACGACTCCTGAACCTGCTCATCGCCCTGCTCAACACCAGGTACGGCCTTCGCCGCAGCGAACTGCGCGAGAAGGTCTACCACGACAGCACCAGCACCGAAGCCTCCTTCGGGCGGATGTTCGAGCGGGATAAGGGCGAACTGCGCCACTTCGGCTTTGAGGTGGAGACGGTCACCGATACGGGCTGGGGCTCGGACGATCCCGCCACCACGCGCTACCGGATCGGCAAGGAATCCAACCGGCTGCCGGACGTCAGCCTCACCCCCGCCGAGTGCACGGTCCTGATCCTGGCCGCGCAGCTCTGGGAGCAGGCCGCCCTCGGCTCTGCGGCCCGGAACGCCGTGCGCAAGCTCCAGGCCTCCGGCGGCCTGCTGGACGCCGAACTTCCCGCCGGGGTCCAGCCCCGCATCCGGCCGGCCGGCCAGGCTTTCGAGGACCTCGTTGCTGCAATTCACGCCCAGCACCCCGTGAGCTTCCGTTACCTGGCCGGCAGCACCGGGCAGGAGGAGACCCGCACCGTCGAGCCCTGGGGCCTGGGCAGCCGCTTCGGCCAGTGGTACCTCGTGGGCCACGACCGCGCCCGCGGCGACAAGCGCTTCTTCCGGCTCTCGCGCTTCACCTCCGCCGTCACCGTGCTGGAGGAGACGTTCACCCCGCCGCCGTCGTTCAACGTCCGCGAGCAACTGGCCGCCCTGCCCGAACTGCCCGTGAGGCACGCCGTCGTCGACGTCGCCGCCGGTGCGCTGCTGGGGCTGCGCAAGCACTCACTGCCCTTCGACGGCGGCGCCGGCGCCGACGGCGCAGAATCCGCCGCCGAACCTGACGCGGAAGCCTCCGCCGAGGCCGCGGCGGTCCCGCCGCGCGTCGGCTTCGACCGGCTCAGCGTGCCGTACCGGGACGCGGAAACCCTCGCCGCCGAACTCGCCTCCTACGGCCCGAAGGCCGTCGTCGTCGCCCCGCACGGGCTGCACGCGGCCGTGCGGAGGAGGCTGGAAGCCGCCGCCGCCTTCGCCGCGGCCCCGGAGCCGCCCATCAACTTCCCGCGCTCGGAACAGCCCAAAAGGACCCGGAAGCGCACCTCGGAAGACCAGCTCAAGCGGATGCTGCAGCTGGTCCCGTTCCTGGTCCACAACCAGGGCCTGCACATCAGCGAGGTCGCCGACCGTTTCGGCGTCACCCGCAAGGAACTCGAAGACGACCTGCGCATCCTGATCTGCTCGGGACTGCCGGAGGGCTACCCGGACGATCTGCTGGATATCCGGTGGGACGACGACCACGTCTACATCTTCGAGGACCTGGACCTCAAGCGGCCGGTGCGGTTCAGCGTCGACGAGGCCTGCGCGCTGCTGACCGGCCTGGAAGCCCTCAACGGACTGCCGGGTCTCGACGAGGGCGGCGCCCTGGAATCCGTCACGCTCAAGCTCATGGCTGCCGCGGGCGAGGAGGGCCTCAAGGCCGCGGCCGTCTCCGGCCCCGAGGTGGCCCCGGCGGATTCCGCCACCCTGGAAACGGCGCGGGAGGCGATCCGGACCGGCGCGCAGCTGCGGCTCACATACCTGGCCCCGCAACGCGACGCCGTCTCCGAGCGCGACGTCGACCCGCACCGGCTCTACTCGCTGGACAGCACCTGGTACCTCGAGGCGTACTGCCACACAGCGGAGGGCCTGCGGAACTTCCGGCTGGACCGGATCCAGGAACTGGTGCCCACCGGACGCCCGGTGTCCTCAACCGCCAGCCCGGCCGGCAGCTTCCCGGTGAAGCTGTTCACCCCCAACGACGACGACGCCGTGGTTGTGCTGGAGCTGACCCGGCAGGGCGCCGGGCTGGCTGACGACTACTACGCCGAACGGACCGCGGCCCTCCCGGACGGAAACATGCTGGCGGAAATCCGCTTCGGCAGCGCGGACTGGCTGCCCATGCTCGCCGCCCAGCACGGCGGGGCCGTCAGGATCCTGCAGCCCCCGGCCCTGGCCGCAGCAGCCCGGGAATGGCTGGGCGCCGCCCTCGCCGGGTACGAGGAGCACGCGGCACGCCAGCTAGACTGATCAGCATGCCTTGGTGGACCTGGATCGTGATCTGGATAGCGCTCATTTCGCTGTCACTGCTCTTCTACGGCGTGCTCGGCGTCCGGCTGTTCCGGCAGTTCATGGCCACGGTCAAGGAGCTCGGGGAAGCGGGGGACCGCTTCTCCAACTTCGCCTCCGCGCCGCTTACCTCCGGTTCAGCTGCTGTTCATGTGGACCCCGTAGGCTCTAACGGCGACGGGGAAGGCACCGGATCCGGCCTGCGGGCCGCGCCCGGTTCGGCCGTTTTTGCCCCGCCCGCGTCGATGCGACATGATTACCATGCATCGAAAGTTGCCCGGCAGAAAGCCCGGCGCTTGCGCCGGATCCGGCGCAAGGCGGAGCGTGGCCAGCCCCAAGCGCTGCGCGACATCAATCTCCGTTAGACATACGATGGATTCAAACGAAAGGACCACCCGGCATGAGGCTTGAAGGCTGGCATCTCATCATCATCATCGTCCTGGCACTGGTGCTTTTCGCTGCACCGAAGCTGCCCGGAATGGCCCGCAGCCTGGGGCAGTCGATGCGGATTTTCAAATCCGAGGTCCGCGAAATGAAGAAGGACGGCAACCCCGAAGCGGCCGCCGATTCCGACGCCGTCGAAGGCAAGGTCGTGAACCACCCCCGGTCCAACGGCACCGAAAGCCGCCCCGGCGAGGGAACCGACGTTCCGCCGCCGAACCGCGCCTAGAACCGCATGGCAGTAACCATGAGCCGCCGATCGAACCCCGAGGGCCGGATGGCCCTGCTGGACCACCTCAAGGAGCTGCGGAACCGGCTGTTCAAGTCGGCGATTGCCGTCGTCCTCGGGACCGTCGTCGGGTTCCTCGTCTACCAGCCCATGCTGGCGGCGCTGATCAAGCCGATCCGCGACCTGAACGAACACGAGGGCCGGCAGGCCTCGCTGAACTTCGACGGCGTGGCGAGCTCCTTTGACCTGATGATCCAGGTGTCCGTGTTCCTGGGCCTGATCGTCGCGAGCCCCGTGTGGCTCTACCAGCTCTGGGCCTTCATCGTCCCGGGGCTGCACAAAAAGGAACGGCGGCTGGCGCTCTCCTTCGTCGCGGCCGCCGTGCCGCTGTTCGTCGGCGGTGTCCTGCTGGCCTGGCTGGTGCTGCCCAACGCCGTGCGCGTGCTGACGGACTTCACCCCCTCCGGCGGCTCCAACTTCATCAGCGCCCAGGTCTACCTCTCCTTCGTGCTGCGCCTGCTGCTCGCCTTCGGCATCGCGTTCCTGCTGCCGGTGGTGCTCTTCGGGCTGAACCTGGCCGGGCTGGTCAAGGGCCAGCAGCTGGTCAAGAGCTGGCGGATCACCGTGTTCCTGGTCTGCCTCTTCGCCGCCATGGCCGCCCCCGGCGCCGACGCGATGAGCATGTTCTACCTCGCCGTGCCCATGCTGGTGCTGTTCTTCACGGCGATCGGACTGTGCCTGCTCAACGACCGCCGGCGTGACAAGCGGGCCGCCAAGGTGGCCGCCGAGACCGAAGCCACCGCGGACCAGGCGACTCCGAGCTCCGAGCTGGAGAATCTCTAGCCGTTGGCCCACTAGGCTGGAAGCATGTCCTCACTACCCGGGCCGGAGTCGCCGTCCGAGCGCTACCGCGCCAGCGCCGAGCGGGCCGCAGAAGCCAAGACCTACCTGGGCGGCTTCACCCGCTCGCTCGCCTTCGACCTCGATCCTTTCCAGCGCGAGGCCTGCCTCTCGCTGCAGGCAGGCCGCGGTGTACTGGTCGCCGCTCCGACCGGAGCCGGCAAGACGATCGTGGGCGAGTTTGCTATCTACCTGGCCCTCCAGCGCGGGCTGAAGGCCTTCTACACGACGCCGATCAAGGCGCTGAGCAACCAGAAGTACACCGAACTCGCGGAGAAGTACGGCGCCGCCCAGGTGGGCCTGCTGACCGGGGACACCAGCATCAACGGCGAGGCTCCCGTGGTGGTGATGACCACCGAGGTGCTGCGCAACATGCTCTACGCGGACTCGGAGACCCTGGACGACCTGGGCTTTGTGGTGATGGACGAGGTCCACTACCTCGCCGACCGCTTCCGCGGCGCCGTCTGGGAAGAGGTCATCATCCACCTCCCCAGCGAGGTGCAGGTCGCCTCACTGAGCGCCACGGTCTCCAACGCCGAGGAATTCGGCGCCTGGCTGGACACGGTCCGCGGCCAGACCGACGTAATCGTCTCCGAGCACCGTCCCGTCCCGCTCTGGCAGCACGTGATGGTGGGGCGCAAGATCGTGGACCTGTTTGCCGGCGACACCAGCTTTGACGAGATCGCCCCGGCGGGGGACGCCGCCGTCGCTGCCGTGTCCGCCACCGCGGAGAGCGCCGGCAGCGTGATCACCGAACAGGCCGGCTTCGAGGTTAACCCGGAACTGCTGTCCATGGCGCGGGCCGAGAGCCAGATGAACTTCCGCGGCCGCTTCGGCCACGGCGGCCGCAACCAGCGCCAACGGAACCAGCGCAGCCAGCGGGACCAGGCCCCGCAGGGCACCCGCAGCCCGGTCCGGAAAGCCAGCCGCCCGCAGGTCATCGCCAGCCTGGACCGGATGGACCTGCTGCCGGCCATCACGTTCATCTTCTCCCGCGCCGGCTGCGACGCGGCGGTGGCGCAGTGCGTCTCCGCCGGGCTGTGGCTGACCACCGAGCAGGAACAGGCCGTCATCGCCCGGCGCGTCGACGAGGCCGCGCAGGACATCCCCTCCGACGACCTGGACGTGCTCGGTTTCTGGAGCTGGCGGGACGGGCTGCTCCGCGGCCTCGCCGCGCACCACGCCGGCATGCTGCCCACGTTCAAGGAAGTGGTGGAGAAGCTCTTTGTGGACGGCCTCGTCAAGGCCGTGTTCGCCACCGAAACCCTCGCACTCGGCGTCAACATGCCGGCGCGCTGTGTGGTGCTGGAGAAACTGGACAAGTTCAACGGCGAGGCGCACGTTAACATCACCGCGGGGGAGTACACCCAGCTCACGGGCCGGGCAGGCCGCCGCGGCATCGACGTGGAGGGCCACGCCGTCGTGCTCTGGCAGCCGGGGACCGATCCGGCAGCCGTGGCCGGCCTGGCGTCCCGGCGGACGTACCCGTTGAACTCCAGCTTCCGGCCCACGTACAACATGTCCATCAACCTCGTGGCGCAGTTTGGCCGCCCGCGGGCCCGGGAAATCCTTGAGTCCTCCTTCGCCCAGTTCCAGGCGGACCGCTCCGTCGTCGGGCTGGCCAAGCAGGTCCGCAGCCGGGAGGAATCCCTCGCCGGCTTCAGCAAGTCGATGGAATGCCATCTCGGCGACTTCACCGAGTACGCCAGGCTGCGCCGGGCGCTCTCGGATGCGGAGAACAGCGCTGCGAAGGGCACCTCCCGAGCCCGGAAGTCGCTCACCGAGGATTCCCTGAGCCGGCTGCTGCCCGGTGACGTTGTGGACGTGCCCTCGGGCCGGGCGCCCGGCCTGGCCGTGGTGCTGAGTTCGGACCACCACTCCCGGGAGCCGCGCCCGGCCGTGATGACGCTCGACAACCAGCTGCGCCGGATCGGCCTGCACGACGTCGAAGGCCCGCTCGCGCCAATCACCCGGGTCCGGATCCCCAAGTCCTTCAACGCCAAGGTGCCCAAATCCCGGCGCGACCTCGCGTCCTCGGTCCGCAACGCCATCCGGGAGAGCCGCCCGCCGGCACCGCCGAACCGTAACGAGGACTTCGGCCGTGCCGCCGCGCTGCCGAACATGGAGAAGAAGATCGCCGAGCTGCGCCGCGAACTCCGGGCCCACCCCTGCCACGGCTGCAGCGACCGCGAGGACCACGCCCGCTGGTCCGAGCGCTGGTGGAAGCTCCGCCAGGAGACCGACGGCCTGATCCGCCAGATCCAGGGCCGCACCAACACCATCGCCAAAACGTTTGACCGGGTCTGCGGCGTGCTCTCCAGCTACGGCTACCTCGAAACTTCGGACGCCGGGACTCTCTCGATCAGCCCGGACGGCCAGCGACTCCGCCGGATCTACGGGGAGAAGGACCTGCTCATTTCGCAGTCGCTGCGGATGGGCGCCTTCAGCGACCTCGATGCCGCCGAGATTGCGGCGCTGGCCAGCGTCCTGGTCTACCAGGCCAAGCGGGAGGACCGCGGCCTGCGGCCCAAGATGCCCAGCGTCTCGCTTGAGTCCGCCGTCGACACCGTGGTGCGCGAATGGTCCGCCCTGGAAGACGTCGAGGAGGCCAACAAGCTGCCCCTCACCGGTGAGCCGGAACTGGGACTGGTGTGGCCCATCTTCAAATGGGCCAAGGGCCGCCACCTCCAGGAGGTGCTCAGCGGCACGGACCTGGCCGCCGGCGACTTTGTCCGCTGGGTCAAGCAGGTCATCGATCTGCTGGACCAGCTGGCGAAGATCCCCGGACTCGAACCGCGGGTGGCACGGCTTTGCGCCGAGGCGATCACGCTAGTCAAGCGCGGCGTCGTCGCCTACTCGGCCGTCGCGTGAGTCTTCCCTAGCGGCCCCGGACCGTCCGCCCGCCCTTTCTTCACCCTGCCCGGCCCCGCCGCCGGCGACCTGCCACAAGGAGATCCACACCATGACCGCTTCACCGTCCGAGGCATCCGAGACACCGCAGGCACCGCAGCCGCCGCGCAAGGTGACGCTGTACCGCAACGGCTCCGTCTACACCGCGGCGGACCCCTTCGCGACGGCCATGCTGGTCGACGGCGACACGGTGGCCTGGGTCGGTTCCGAGCAGGCGGCCACCTCCATCGCCGACTCCTCGATGGAGGTCATTGACCTGCAGGGCGGGCTGCTGGCCCCCGGCTTCGTGGACTCGCACGTGCACCTGACGGAGACCGGGATCGCGCTGGATTCGCTGCAGCTCGGCGGGATCCGTTCCGCGGCCGAACTGCTCGACGCCGTCGCCCGCTCCGCCGGTTCCGGCTCGGCGGGTCCGGTGCTGGGGCACGGCTGGGACGAGACGCTCTGGGCCGATCCGGCCCTGCCGACCCGGGAGGAGCTGGACCGGGCTGCGGGCGGCCGGCCCGTGTACCTGTCCCGGGTGGACGTGCACTCGGCCCTGGTCTCTGCCTCGCTCGCCGGGGCGTCAGGGCTGGAGGGCCTCGACGGTTATTCCGACGGCGCCTCCGACGGGCAGGTCAAGCGGGCTGCCCACACCGCGGCGCGGCTCGCTGCCCGGAAACTCCCGGCCGACGCCCTGCGCGGCTACCAGCAGGCTGCGCTGGCCGAGGCGGCCGCCAACGGCTACGTGGCGCTGGCCGAAATGGCGGCCCCGCACATTGGCAGCATCGAGGACCTGCAACTCGCGGCCGGCTGGAACACCCGTGACCGCGCCGGCGAGGCCGTGCCGGAGATCCTTCCGTACTGGGGCCAGCTGGCCGGCTCCGTGGAGCATGCCCGGTCCATCCTCGAAAGCCTGGGCGTCCCGGTGCTGGGCTTGGCCGGGGACCTGAACATGGACGGGTCGATCGGTTCACGCACCGCCGCCCTGCGCAGCGACTACAGCGACGCGGCAGGGGAGCGCGGCAGCCAGTACCTCTCCGTGGAGGAGGCGGCCGCCCACATTGCGGCGTGCTCGGTGCTCGGCATCCAGGCCGGTTTCCATGTGATCGGCGACGCCGGGCTCGATGCCGCGCTCCAAGCCCTGGACCGCGCCGCCGCCGACGTCGGAGAACAGCGTGTCCGCGCGGCAGGCCACCGGCTGGAACACGTCGAAATCGCGGACCCGGACGCCATCTCCCGGCTGGCCAAGTACTCGGTGACGGTCAGCGCCCAACCAGCCTTCGACGCCCTCTGGGGCGGGGAGGGGCGCCTCTACGCCCAGCGGCTCGGCGCCCGGCACGCCGCCATGAACCCCTTCGGTTCTTTCTACTCTGCCGGAGTGCCGGTCTGCTTCGGCAGCGACAGCCCGGTTACGCCGTTGCGGCCCTGGTCCAGCGTCCGCGCCTGCCTAGAGCACCACAACGCGGAGGAGCGGATCTCCGCCCGGGCCGCCTTCCTGGGCCACACCCGGGCAGGCTGGCGGGCGGCGCGCTACCGGAACCCGATGGCTGGCCAGCTGGTCCCGGGCGCACCGGCGAGCTTCGCGGTCTGGGAAGTCGAAGAGCTGATGGTCCAGGTCGCCGACGGCAGGGTCCAGTCCTGGAGCACGGACCCGCGCGCCCGGACGCCCCTGCTCCCGGCCCTGGACACCGGCAGCGATCCGGTCTGCCTGCAGACCGTGCGCGACGGCGTCGAACTCTTCTCCGCCGGCTCGCTCTGACGCTAGGGTCCACGCCCGGCGGCGGCCGGACGACTGACTATAATGGGAAGCTGTGCCTGCAGTCGGCTTAAGCCGCCTGCCCCGGCCTTCGACCGCTCCCTCCAAGGAAAGGCCCCGCTGTGCGTGTCCTCACGATCATCCCGACCTACAACGAGCTGGAATCGTTGCCCAAGACCCTTGGGCGCCTTCGCACTGCAGTGCCGGCCTCCGACGTCCTGGTGGTGGATGACAACAGCCCCGACGGCACGGGACAGCTCGCGGACCGTATCGCCGCCGAGGACAGCCAGGTCCACGTCCTGCACCGGGAGGGCAAGGCCGGTCTCGGCGCGGCGTACATCGCCGGCTTCAAGTGGGGCCTGGACGCCGGCTACGACATCCTCGTCGAGATGGATGCGGACGGCTCGCACAAGCCGGAGCAGCTGCCGCAGCTGATCGAGGCCGTGGAACAGGGTGCCGACCTCGCCATGGGTTCCCGCTGGGTTCCGGGCGGCAGCGTGGTGAACTGGCCGCTGTACCGCCAGGCCATCTCCCGGGTGGGCAGCACCTACGCGCGGATCATGCTGGGCGTCAAGATCAAGGACGTCACCGGCGGCTTCCGCGCTTTCCGCCGCAGCACGCTTGAAAAGCTCAACCTGGATTCGGTCGATTCGGTGGGCTATGGCTTCCAGGTGGACCTCGCCTGGCGTGTCGCCAAGCTGGGCCTGAACATTGTGGAGCGCCCCATCACCTTCGTTGAGCGCGAACTCGGCGCGTCGAAGATGAGCGGCAACATCGTGGTCGAGGCCATGATCAACGTGACCAAGTGGGGTCTCACCGCCCGCTGGAACACCCTCAGCCGTAAACTCGGGCGCAAATAGCACGGACACAAAAGGCCGGGCCGGCACCTCAATGAGGTGCCGGCCCGGCCTTTTCGCTCAGTGACTGGCCGACTAGGCGGAGCGGCGTTCACCGCGGCGTTCACGCAGGATAGTGAGCCGGTCTTCGAGGATCTGCTCCAGCTCCGGCAGGGAGCGGCGCTCAAGCAGCATGTCCCAGTGGGTGCGGACGGCCTTTTCGTTGCTGTTGACGGGGCGTTCGCCGTCGACCAACAGGGCCTCCTTGCCGGTCTTGGAAACCCAGACCGGGGGGATCTCCGCTTCGGAGGAGAACGTCACAAACACCTGCTCGCCGTCCTCGCAGCGGTACTCAACGCGCTGGCGCGGAGCCGGTTCGACGCCGGATTCGGTCTCCATGCTCTGTGCGCCAAGGCGCATACCCCGCAGGCTGCGATCGCTCATCTTTTCTCCCTTATGATCGGTTCGCAGGGCCGGGCCCTGCGCTAGCCGGGGGCCATCAGGACCACACCGGACTACTTGTTGCATGCGTTTTGGTTCGGCGGTCCCCACTGCAGAAATCGTCAGTAGATATAACGCGCCGCGAAGCGTAATTGTTCCGGCAGGCTGAACCGTCCGGACAAATACTCAACTATACGCGGGTGCGGCGGCGCAGGTAAAGCCGGTGAACGGCGGAAGGCACCCGCCGGAACGGGTGCCTCCCTGGTGTTTCACGGTTTAACTGCCGTCCGCTCGCGGGTCGGGGTTGGTGCCGCCCAGGACGTTGCCGATGCCTTTGAGCGCCTCGCCGACCTCGCTGGGGATGATCCACAGCTTGTTGGAGGTGCCTTCGGCGAGCTTCGGAAGCGTCTGCAGGTACTGGTAGGCCAGCAGCTTCTGGTCCGGGTTGCCCTTGTGGATGGCGTCGAAGACCTTCTGGATGGCCTGCGCCTCGCCGTCGGCCCGCAGGATGGCCGCCTGGGCGTCACCCTCGGCCTTCAGGATCGAGGACTGGCGCTGGCCTTCGGCCGTGAGGATGGCGGACTGCTTGGTGCCTTCCGCGGTCAGGATCGCGGCGCGGCGGTCACGCTCGGCGCGCATCTGCTTCTCCATCGAATCCTGGATGGAGTGGGGCGGGTCGATCGCCTTGAGCTCCACCCGGGAGACCCGGATGCCCCAGCGGCCGGTGGCTTCGTCCAGCACACCGCGGAGCTGGCCGTTGATCTGGTCCCGCGAGGTCAGCGCCTCTTCGAGGTTCAGGCCGCCGACGACGTTTCGCAGGGTCGTCGTCGTGAGCTGTTCGACTGCCTGGATGTAGTTGGCGATCTCATAGGTGGCGGCGCGAGCGTCGGTGACCTGGAAGTAGACCACGGTGTCAATTGAGACCACTAGGTTGTCCTCGGTGATCACCGGCTGCGGCGGGAAGGACACCACCTGTTCGCGCAGGTCGAGCAGGGGCAGCAGCCGGTCAACGAAGGGGATCAGGATGGTCAGGCCCGGGTTCAACGTCCGCTGGTACTTGCCGAGGCGTTCCACAACGCCGGCGCGGGCCTGCGGCACGATCCGCACCGAACGCACCAGCACGATTATTACGAACGCAACGAGTACCAGCAGCACTATTGCGACTGCGATATCCATACATCACCTTTTTCCCCAGATATGTGGTTTTGTGTGTGCGGCGGTCCGGCTGCCGCGGATCCTGCAGCCGGTGGCGGCTGCAGGAAGATTGTGGGCCCCGGTCGGGGCGGGGGCCGTTACTGCGCGGCCGGGTCCGGTTCCGGAACGACGACGGCGGTGGCCCCGTCGATGGCCCTGACGACGGCGTGCTGTCCGGGGGCGAGCTCACCGGTTTCCGTGCGGGCGCTCCAGACGTCCCCGCCGATCTTGACCCGGCCGCCGGTGGCGCTCACGGGCTCAACGACGAGGGCGGATTCGCCGATCAGGCGTTCGACGTTGCTGCGCTGGTCGGCCGGGCTGCTGCGCAGGTGCTTGAGGGCCACGGGCCGCACGAAGCCGATCATCAAGAGCGAGACGACGCTGAACACGACGATCTGGAGCCAGAGGTCGGCGCCCGCGAACGCGGAAATCAGCCCGGCCAGGGCACCGCCGCCGAGCATGATGAAGAACAGGTCGAGGGTGAGCATCTCCACCACCGCGAACACCAGAAAAATCGTGAGCCACAACGCCCACCAGTTCTCGGCCAGCCATTCAAACATCATTTCCCCCTTGCCGATCCGTCCGGGCGCCTGCAGGCGCAGGCCCTCCGTAACGTGGTTCCATCCTAAGCCGGACGGCAAGGACCGGCATGGGCTGCGGAAATCAGGCGCCGAACGTGGCCAAGTCGTTACGTTTGCGGGTCCGTCGCCGGGGGCGCGGCGGGCAACGGCAGCGGTTCGAAGACGCTGATCCTGAACCTCGCTGACACGGCGGTGCGGGGCGGGAGGCCGGCCACCCGGGCGGCCAGGGCGCCGCGGTCCAGGTGGTGGCCCGCGGGGCCCATCAGGGCCAGGTTTGCCACATCGGACGGTGAGAGGCTCAGCGCCAGGTCCAGCTCGCGTCCACCGCGCGCCGCGAAGTGGCCGGCCAGCGACGCCGTCAGGCGCTCGTCCTTGGCGGGTTCGATCCCCAGCATGCCGGTCTGCCCGGCGACTTCGGCCAGGTGGCCGGGCCTGGGCGTGACTACGATCAGGCGGCCGCCAGGACGCAGCACCCGGGCGAATTCGGCCGCGTTGCGCGGAGCGAACACCACGGTGACGACGTCGACGGCGGCGTCCGCCAGCGGCAGCGGCTGCCACACGTCGCCGACGAGGTTGACCGCCTCGGGGTTCAGCCGGGCTGCCCGGCGCAGCGCGAACTTTGAGATGTCCAGGCCCACCGCAGCCGCCGCCGGGACGCGGTCCAGCAGCGCGCGCAGGTAGTGCCCGGTGCCCGTGCCGGCGTCGAGCACGGCGGACCCGGAACCGGCAAGGAACGGCGCCGCGAGGTCGGCGACGGCGTCGGCCAGGCCGCGGTAGTGCCCGGCCGAGAGGAAGTCGAAGCGCGCCGCCACCATGTCCGCGGAGTCCGCCTCGAAAACGGTGCCCTTCCCGGTCAGGAAGTTGAAGTAGCCCTGTTTGGCGGCGTCGAAACTGTGCCCGGCCGGGCAGACGAGGGAGCGAAGGCCGCTGCCCGCAGCGAACGGGCTCCGGCATACGGGGCACAGGAGGGCAACGGGGTAGGCGGGCATAAGGTCCATCGTAGGCCGGGCACACCCGGGCCGGACCTCTGACCTCGGGGCCTCGCCGCGCCGGTGTGAGGCATTTCACGTCGCGGCCGGCAGCGGCTAGGCTCGCACTCGTGAAATCCGAACATCTGCCCCTGCTCAAGTCCGTTTCGACCCCGGCCGTGCACCCTGACGGTTCCCGGGCCGTCGTGTCCGTGGTCCGCCCCGATTTCGACGCCGACTCATACGTGGGCCAGCTCTGGACCGTGCCGGTGGATCCGGCGCTGCGGCCGCGCCGGATCACCCGCGGCTTCCGCGACACCGCCCCGGACTTTTCCCCGGACGGCGAGGTGCTGGCGTTCCTCCGCGCAGCGCCCGGTGGCAAACCGCAGCTCCACGTCGTCGAGGCCGGCGGCGGGGAGCCTGTAGCGGTGACGGACGCGCCGCTCGGAGTGGGCGCCTTCACCTGGTCCCCTGACTCCCGCAGCATCGTCTTCAGCGCCCGGACGCCTGAGGACGGACGCTATGGCACGGTCGACGGGGTCTCCGCCGGCGGCGAGGACGCCCGCCTGATCACGGATTACCAGTACCGGATGAACGGCGTCGGCTACACGGCGGACAAACCGCTGCAGCTGTTCGTCGTCGAGGTCCCGTCCTTGGACGAGGAGCCCGCCGTCGCCCCGGCCGGCCGTGCCCTGAAAGCGGCCACGTCCGCCGACGGCGGCGAAACGGAGGGCCGCAAGGGGACCCGGAGCCTGCCGGCGGCACGCCAGCTGACCACGGCCGCGACGGACCACAACGGCGCCAGCTTCAGCGCGGACGGCGGCGCCCTGTACTTCACCGCCGCCCTGCACGAGGGCAGCGACAACGACCTGGTCAGCGGGGTCTACCGGCTGCCGCTGCCCGCTGGCGACGCCGCCGCGGCAGACGCCAACGCAGACTCCGGAGAAGCCGCCCCGGAAGAGGTGCCCCTCGCCGGCACCGCCCGGCTCTCCGCCTCCGCCGTCCGCCAGAGCCGGGACGGCCGGTGGCTGTACTTCACGGCGCAGGACCTCGGCCCCACGGGCCAGGACTTCGTCGCCCGCAACACGGCGCTCTTCGTTATGCCGGCCGGGGGCGGGGACGCCGTCGCGCTCAGCGACGTGGAGACCCTGGACCTGGTCGGCGGCCTGGAGCCGGCCGGCTCCGACGGGGTCCTGGTCCTGAACAACGCGCGCGGCACCATGGAGCTGCTGGAGTTCGGCCCCGACGGGCGGCGGAGCACCCTGCTGGACGGCGACCGGGTGGTCACGGGCGCGGCCGAACGCGCCGGAACGGTGCTGCTGAGCTTCAGCGACGCGGCGACCGCCGGCGACGTCGCCGTCCTCGACGCCGGCGGCCTCCGGGTGTTGACCGACTTCTCGGCGCCGCTGCGGGCCGACGCCGGCATCCTGCCCCCGCAGGAGCTCACGTTCGCTTCGCCCGACGGCTATCCGGTGCACGGCTGGCTCGTCGCGCCCGCGGGGGAGGGGCCGCACCCGGTGCTGCTCAACATCCACGGCGGCCCGTTCGCCCAGTACAGCGGGGCGCTCTTCGACGAGGCCCAGGTGTACGCCGCCGCCGGATATGCCGTGCTGATGTGCAATCCGCGCGGCTCCGCCGGGTACGGCCAGGCCCACGGCCGCGCCATCAAGGAGCGCATGGGAACCGTGGACATGCAGGACGTCCTGGCGTTCCTGGACGGGGCGCTGGAGAAGTTCGAGGACCTCGACGCCGGCGCGCTCGGCATCATGGGCGGTTCCTACGGGGGCTACCTGACGGCCTGGACCATCAGCCATGACCACCGCTTCAAGGCCGCGATCGTGGAGCGCGGCTACCTCGATCCGGTGAGCTTCACGGGGTCCTCGGACATCGGCTGGTTCTTTGGCGGCGAGTACACCGGCCGCTCGGCCGAGCAGATGGCGGCGCAGAGCCCGATGGCCCGGGTGGAGCACGTGCGCACGCCCACCCTGGTCATCCACAGCGAGGAGGACCTGCGCTGCCCGGTGGAGCAGGGCCAGCGCTATTTCACCGCCCTCAAGCAGCTCGGTGTGGAGGCCGCGTTCCTGGTGTTCCCGGGCGAGAACCATGAGCTTTCCCGCTCCGGCACCCCGCACCACCGCCGGCAGCGTTTCGACCAGATCCTTCAGTGGTGGTCGCGGCATCTTCCGTCGGCGGCCAACCCGGCACCACAGGACGGCGCGGCGGCCGCGGCGCCCGCCGCCGGCTAGCCGGGGGTGTCGGCTAGCTGCCGGGGTCGTCCGGCAGGAACCCCAGTTCCTGCCGGGCGTGGCCGATGTCCGGCTGGGCCCAGCGGGCGGAGTATTCGGCGTTGTTGCTCAGCGATCGCAGCTCGGCCCGGTCCAGGTACAAGACGCCGTGCACATGGTCCGTCTCGTGCTGCACGATGCGGGCCTGCCAGCCGGTGAAATCCCGCTGCTGCGCGGTCCCGTCCACCGCGGTAAAGTCCAGCCGCACCGATTCGGGCCGCAACACGGCGGCCTGCAGGCCGTTCAGGGACAGGCAGCCCTCGTAAAACGCCTTCTTGGCCATGCCCAGCGGCTCGTAGCGCGGATTCAGCATGGCGAAGAACGGCAGACGCTCCCGGCCGCGCGCCGCCGCGACGTCGGGGTCGACGTCGAACCTGTCCTCCAGGACGGCCAGCTGCAGCGGGATTCCCAGCTGCGGGGCGGCGAGTCCGACGCCGGGCGCCTTGTGCATGACCCGGCGCATCAGGTCGACCAGCCGGCCAAGCTCGGCGTCGTCGAGCTGGCCGGTGAACGGGACCGCCTGCTGCCGGAGGACCGGATGCCCCACCTGGACGATGGGCGGAAGCACCCCGGCGTTCAGGATCTGCTCGACTGCCGCCCGGATGGCTTCTTTGCTGGCCTCGGCGGTGGGGGCGGTGTAGCTGGCATCATTCGTGGCGTCTGGACACATGGCACCAGACTACTGGCGTCCGCACGCAGAAGTGACGAAATCGTAGATCCTGCCCCGCAGTTGCGCACCCGCGTCGACCTTCAGCGCGCCCTCCCGCCCGGCGACGGTGACGTGCAGCGGGATCAGCGTGCCCACCTTGTCCTCAGCCACGGCGTGCGGGTCGCACCGGGCCGGGCGGATGCCGAGCCGCAGCTCGCGGACCGGCCCGGCCGCGTCGACCCGCAGCCCAGTGGGCCAGGGCGCGCTGCCGTCCTCCTCCAGGAGTGTGGTTGCGCCGATGCTGTTGATCGTCAGTTCCCTGTCCGAGGGGTCGCCGGCCGGGTGACGCGGGGCGATGACCAGGTGCAGCACGGCGGTCCTGGCATCCGGGGACAGTTCCAGCGCGGGACCGAACCGGAATTCGGCGACGTCGGCGGCCGCCTGCGCCACGCACATTTCGCTATTGTTCCGTGGCAGCACACCAAAGGGGTCGGTGGCCACGGTCGTCACCGTCCGTCCCGGAGCGCCAGCGGCCGGCGCAAGCACCACCTCGACGTCGGCGGCCGGCGGGTCTGCGGCCCGGCCCTGCGCGGCGGCCGGGTCGGGGCAGGACGCGGCCGGAAGCCGGGCGGGCAGGCTCTTCGTCTGGCCCGGTGGCAGTTCCGTCCCGGCGTCCGCCGCGTTCCAGCCGATTTCGGACGCAAAGAGCTGACTCTGCAGCCCGGCCGCGAGCACGGTGATCGGCTCGCCGGTGGTGTTGGTCAGCTGGATCTCGATAATCTGCCGGCTGTAGTTGTCACGGAACTGGCTGATTTGCGCCGTCAGCGGCCCGGCGCCGGGCGACGTCGACGGATTAGACAGCGACGTCGACGGCGCCGTTCCGATCCCGGGACCTCCCGGCGGCGTGCTGCAGGACGCCGCCGCCATCAGGACCAGCACGACGGCGGGCCACCGGAGGTGCGCAGGAAGGCTGACCATGCGGTCAGTCTAGGCGGTGCCGCGGCGGCGGGCAGGGGAGTGTGCCCCGAGCGGCCGGCTGTGCCTTGAAGGGTAGTCTCAGTCCATGACTTCACCGAAACCTGTGGACGTTGTGCTGGGCCTGTTGCGCACCATCGAGGCCGGCGGCGGCGCCGAGGCGATTGCTCCGTTCCTGGCCGAAGACTACGTCCTGACCGAGGCGCCCCATCTGCTGGCGCCGGAGGGGTCGACCCGCACCCGTGCCCAGGTCCTGGACGGCGCCGAACACAGCGGCGAGATCGTCTCCGGGCAGCACTTCGAGGTGCGGCGCAGCACCTGTGAGGGAGGCCGCGTGGTGGTGGAGGCCGACTGGTCCGCGACCGTGCTGATGGACCTGCCGCACTGGGACAAAGGCGATGAGATCCGGGCCCGGACCGCCTCGGTGTTCGAGGTCCGGGACGGCCGGATCAACAGCCAGCACAGCTACGACTGCTACTACACACCGCGCTAACGCGTGGAGCGCCTCCGCCGGTTGCGGTTCCTTTATTGCGGCTACTGCATGGTGAAGCGGCGGGCCACAAACCGGTTCGCGGCCGGGACCGCGGCCACGGCGGCAATGGCGCCGTTGCGGGCCGCCAGCAGACCTCCCGGCAGTGGCCGGCCCAGGGTCATGTTGATCTCCGACTGCAGGGCAGCGCGCGCCGCCTGGCGCATCCGGTTCCGTTCGAAGGCCGCCAGTCCGTTGCGGTTGCCGGCAAGTAGCCCCGGCACCAGGACTGCCAGGGCAAGCGCGTCGAGCCAGCCCAGGCTCATGCCCTGGCCCCCGATTGGGCTGATTTCGTGTGCCGCATCTCCGATCAGGATGACACGCCCGGACACCATGCGCCGGGCCAGCCGGGCACGCACACCGAAGCCGCTGAGCATGCTTTGGCTGCCGGCGTCGACGTTGATGCCGGTCCGCCGCCGGACTTCCCGGGCAAGCCAGCCGGCGTCGGGACCGGCGGCCCTATTAGCGCCGTCGTACCCGCCAATGTGCACGCCGTCGTCTGCACCTAGCCGGACCACCCAGCGCCGCCGCTGGCCCGGCAGCGGAAACGACTCCACAATCCCGTCCCCGGCCAGGAACAGCGCGGCATCGGGACCGAACGCGGTGCCGTCGGCGAAGTCGCCCATAAGGTAGCGGTCCGGATAGTCCCGGCACCGCAGCGGCACCCCGAGATTTGCCCGGGCTGCGGACCGGACCCCGTCGGCGGCGATCACGACGGGCGCGGAAATCCACTCCTCCGCCCCGTCGACGCAGGCCTCAACCGTGACGTGGGCGCCGTCGTCGTGCAGCCCTGTCACACGGACACCGCGGCGCAGGGTCTCCGGATTGAGCCCGCGCACCCGTTCCTCGAGCACGGCTTCGGTGGCATTCTGCGGCAGCGACAGCACAAACGGGAACCGCTCGGACACGCCGGCGAAGGACATTTCGGCAAGGGTGGAGCCGCGGCTGAGAGCCAGGCCGCGCCGGATCGGGACGCCCCGGCGGACGAGCTCCTGGTCCACCCCGATCCGGCCGAGCGCCTCCAGTGCCGGCGGGTGGATGCCAATGGCGCGGGAGTGCGGTTCCGGCGTGGCCCGCTGTTCGAGCACCGTCACCGCGACGCCCCGCTGCAGCAGCAAGGCCGCCATAAAGAGGCCCACCGGACCTCCGCCGATAATAACGACGTCGCTCACAGGGCGCTCCGCTCTGGTGGCAGGGCCTTCGCCAGGATGAGCAGATTTCGGAAGGGGGAGCGGGGCTGCACGGTCCAGCCCGGGGGAGCGGCGGCGCGCAGTTCGGCGGCGGTGTAGCTGCGCCGGATCGAGGTCAGGCCGTCCTGTCTGATGTAGGACCCGCGGAACGGCAGGGCGGCGGCCCAGAAGAGTGCGTAGGCGGCCGCGCTGCGGCGGAGATCGTTGTGGATCACCGTTCCGGCGCTCAGCGCGGCCGATTCGGCGAGGAAGCCGGCCAGTTCCCCGGAGTCCAGGTGATGCAGCACGTGGTTGGACACGACGACGTCGAAACGCGCACCTTCGCCGAGCAGCTCCGCCGTGTTCCGGCGCCGGAATATCACGCCGTCGCGGCTCCGCCGGCGCCCGGCGAAGGCGGCGGCGCGCTCGTCCGGGTCGATCGCCGTGATCTGAAGCCGCAGCCCGTCCCGGGCCGCCCACTTCGAGAGCATGATCGGGACGTCGCCGCCGCCGCAGCCGATGTCCAGCAGCGTCGTGGCGATCTCCCTGGAGAGCAACGGCCGGAGCTCCCGCCGGTAGATGCCCCGCCAGCCGGACACCGCCCGGTTGACCAGGGCAAACTGGGCGTAGGTCCGGTCCAGCCGCGCCGGATCACAGTCGGGCCGGTCCATCTCCTCAACAGCGTCCAGGGCACGCGTTCGCAGCGGGACCATGGCTCCGGGACTCAGGCGAGGGCCTGTTCCGCCCGCGGAACACCGGCCCGCTCCGGGCCGGCGTCGGGTTCCGGAGCCCGCGGGGTCGTGATCTTGGTGAAAAGTGCCGTTTCCACCGTCAGTCCCGGACCGAACGCCATCGAACAGATGCGTTCACCGCCGACCTCGCCGGCGTCGCCGTCGGCGCCGTCGAGGTCGAGGATATGCCGGATCACGAACAGGACCGTGGCGCTGCTCATGTTCCCGTAGTTCCGGAGGGTTTCCCGAGCCGGCACCAGCTGTTCGTCGCTGAGCTCCAGCCGGGACTGCACTTTGTCCAGGATGCTGCGGCCGCCCGGGTGGATGGCCCAGTGCCGGATGTCCCGGTACGGGATCCCGATCAGGGACGCATCCCGTGACAACAGCGGTTCCAGAGCGCGGATGATGTGGTCCTCGATGATGTGCGGGACGTAGGTGCCCAGGACCATCTCGAAGCCTTCGTCGCCGATGTTCCACGCCATTGCCTCCTCGCCCACCGGCGTCAGGACCGTTTCGAAGTGGTCCAGGGTCATCAGGGCGGGCTGGTCCGGCAGCTCGCGGGCGCTGATGACGGCGGCCGCCGCGCCGTCGGCGAACAGGGCGGATCCCATGATGGTGTCCGGGTCGTTGGATGTCCGGACGTGGAGGGAGCAGAGTTCGGCGCAGACCACCAGCACCACGGCGTCCGGGTCCGCGTCGCAGAAGGATTTCGCGGCCCGCAGCGCCGGGAAGGCGGCGTAGCAGCCCATGAACCCGAGGTGGTAGCGCTGCACCGCGGGATTCAGCCCGAGCGCCCGGACAATCTTGTAGTCCGGTCCGGGATTGAAGAAGCCGGTGCAGGAGACCGTCACCAGGTGCGTGATGTCACTGCGGTCGAGGCCCGGGAAGGCGTCCACCGCCTTTTCCGCGGCTTCGATGAAGAGCTTGGTCGCTTCGGTGGCGAAGATGTCGTTCCGGACCTTGGTGCTGGGGCTGAGCAGCAGGCCGGCGGCGGGGTCGAAGAACTGCGGATTCTCCGCCCGGCTGCGGGTGGTCAGTTCCCCGACGGCCGTGTAGCGGGTGTCGATGGCGGCGGAGTCGAAGCAGGTGCTGACCAGCCGGGAGCCGAGGCGGCTGAGCCCGGGCTGGGCGGCGAACACGTCGCGGGCCTCGGACTGGATCAGTATGGTGGGCGGGACTGCAGTTTCCAGGGACCTCAGGTAGACCGTCATGGTTCATTCTCAGTTAGCCCGCCGGATATGACAATGGATTTTCGACGCCGTCCCCGGCGGCCGGCGCGACTGCCGGAGGATTAGCCCACCGACTGTTCTAAGCTGTTCCCATTGAGCCAGCCGGCGCCGCCGCCACGGCGGCGAGGGCCCGCCTGACAGAGGGAGACACGATGAGCACGGCCACGAGCACCGGCACGGACGCGCAGCCGGCTGCGGTGCACGTTGCCGACACCCACGATTTGATCCGGGTGCAGGGCGCGCGGGAAAACAATCTCAAGAACGTCAGCATCGAGATTCCGAAGCGCCGCCTGACGGTATTCACCGGCGTCTCCGGCTCGGGGAAGAGCTCGCTGGTGTTCGCCACGATCGCGGCCGAGTCGCAGCGGATGATCAACGAAACCTACAGCGCCTTCGTGCAGGGCTTTATGCCCAACCTGGCGCGTCCCGACGTCGACCTCCTGGAGGGGCTCACGACGGCGATCATCGTCGACCAGGAGCGGATGGGCGCGAACCCCCGCTCCACGGTCGGCACCGCCACCGACGCCAACGCCATGCTGCGCATCCTCTTCAGCCGGCTCGGCACGCCGCATGTGGGGCCGCCCACGGCTTTCTCCTTCAACGTCCCCACCCGGAAAGCCAGCGGCGTGATGAGCACCGAGAAGGCCGGCGGCAGGGTGGAGAAGAGCGTGGTCCAGAACGCCGTCTACCTGGGCGGAATGTGCCCGCGGTGCGAGGGAATGGGGTCTGTCTCCGACTTCGACCTCACGGCGCTCTATGACGAGAGCAAGTCGCTGGCTGCAGGTGCCCTGACGGTCCCGGGCTACAGCATGGACGGCTGGTACGGGCGCATCTTCAGCGGCGCCGGCTTCGACATGGACAAGCCGATCGCGAAGTACACCAAAAAGGAAATGCACGACTTGCTCTACAAGGAGCCGACCAAGATCAAGGTCGAGGGCATCAACCTCACCTATGAGGGCCTGATTCCGAAGATCCAGAAATCGATGCTTTCCAAGGACGTGGAGGCGATGCAGCCCCACATCCGGGCCTTCGTGGAACGGGCCATCACCTTCCAGGCTTGTCCCGAGTGCGAGGGCACCAGGCTCAGCAAGGAGGCGCGGTCCTCGAAGATCCAGGGAAAGAACATCGCCGAACTGTGCCAGATGCAGATCAGCGACTTGGCCACGTGGATCCGTGGGCTCAATGAGCCCTCGGTGGAGCCGCTCCTCAAGGGGCTGCGGCACCTGCTCGATTCGTTCGCCGAAATCGGACTGGGGTACCTCTCGCTGGACCGGCCGGCGGGGACCTTGTCCGGGGGAGAGGCGCAGCGCACCAAGATGATCCGGCACCTGGGCTCATCCCTGACCGACATCACCTATGTTTTTGACGAGCCGACGATCGGCCTGCACCCTCATGACATCGAGCGGATGAACCAGCTGCTGCTGCAACTCCGGGACAAGGGCAACACGGTGCTCGTCGTCGAGCACAAGCCGGAGACCATTGTCATCGCCGACCACGTTGTTGACCTGGGTCCCGGCGCGGGCACCGCGGGCGGCAGTGTCTGCTTCGAGGGAACCGTGGCGGGTCTGCGGTCCAGCGACACCATCACCGGCCACCACCTGGACGACCGGGCGGCGGTCAAGGAGACGGTGCGCACGCCGTCGGGCGCCCTTGAGGTGCGCGGCGCGACGACGAACAACCTCCGGGACGTCGACGTCGACATCCCGCTGGGCGTGCTGTGTGTGCTGACGGGCGTGGCCGGATCCGGGAAGAGCTCGTTGATCCAGGGCTCCGTGGCCGGCCGGGACGGTGTGGTGCTGATCGACCAGGGCGCCATCAAGGGTTCACGGCGCAGCAACCCGGCCACGTACACCGGCCTGCTTGAGCCGATCCGGAAGGCGTTCGCGAAGGCCAACGGCGTGAAGCCAGCGCTGTTCAGCTCCAATTCCGAAGGCGCCTGTCCCACCTGCAACGGCGCCGGAGTCATCTTCACCGAACTGGGCGTGATGGCCACCGTCGAATCCACCTGCGAGGACTGTGAGGGCCGCAGGTTCCTGGCGTCGGTGCTGGAGTACAGGCTGGCGGGCCGCAATATCGCTGAAGTGCTGGCGATGTCCATGACCGAGGCAGAGCAGTTCTTCGGCGCCGGCGAGGCGAAGACGCCGGCCGCGCACAAAATTCTCGACCGGCTGGTGGACGTCGGCCTCGGCTACCTCAGCCTGGGGCAGCCGCTGACCACCCTCTCCGGTGGCGAGCGGCAGCGGCTCAAGCTGGCCACCCAGATGGCCGAGAAGGGGGACGTATACGTCCTCGACGAACCGACGACGGGCCTGCACCTGGCCGACGTCGCAAACCTGCTCGGGCTGCTGGACCGGCTGGTCGCCTCCGGCAAATCGGTGATCGTCATCGAGCACCACCAGGCGGTCATGGCCCATGCCGATTGGATCATCGACCTCGGCCCCGGGGCCGGACACGACGGCGGCCGCATCGTCTTCGAGGGCACGCCCGCCGAGCTGGTCGCCGCGCGGTCCACCCTAACGGGGGAACATTTGGCGGCGTATGTGGGGGAGTGAGGGCCGGCCGCACAGCACCGGTAGGCGAGCACGCCGCGGCCGGTTCATCCTGATGATAGGTCAGTAATGGAGTCATGGAAGACCGACCGGGTGGGTTCGGCGATTGCGGGGGAGAACCACACCGTGATGGCCCGGCTCGACGGCGGCTTTGCGGTCATCGTCGGTCGAGATTGCCTGCGCGGAGTTGGATCCGGCATTCCTCCGGGTCAACATCGAACTTCTCGGCAACAAGGACCCATTCCTGCACACGCATATCTGGCCGCGGTACCAATGGGAAGAACCCGAATTGCGGACCAAACCGGTGTGGCTGTACCCGGGAGCCAACTGGTCCGACCCGGGTACCGCGCTGAGCCCCGCACACGATCCCTACCGGGCCGCCATCACGGCGCAGATCCAGAAGTTGTCAGTCCCGAGGCCCGAGATTCTTCTCGACGTCGACTACGGGTACTCGTGGCCGCTGTCCATGATCTTTTGGGATCCCAAGGATGTCCCGGACTGGGAACGTGAGCTTCCGGCGCAGCTCAACGAAGATCTAAGGGCCTGGGCAAAGTTCTTTAACGATCATGCGAATTCAGAAACCGGGATGTATGGCAGCGAAAGCCTGCGCCAGCATTTTGACGTGGAGGGCGTCCGTCTCCGAGACGCCCTCGAGGAAGTTCTGGGAAACAAGTATCGTTTCCGCCTCCGACTGTGGTTCTGAGGTTGTTGATTCGTGACAACACGGGCCCTATCGAGCCTTCCTACTTAACGCCGATAATCAACATTATGTCAAGTAGTAGTTTGGGAAGCGCTCAGGATTCCCGCTTGATGGCGCGGCGCTCCACCACTACCGTTGCGTGACGTGGACACGACCTTCAGTGCGGAGTTGTTCGAGTGGCGTGGCCCTGCGCCGTTCTACTGGTTGACGCTGCCCGCGGACGTCGGTGACTACGTCCGCGCCGAGGCCGCGGCAGCCAGCTATGGCTGGGGCGCCATCCCGGTCGCCGTACGCATCGGCGGCACCGAGTGGGAAAACTCCTTGCTGCCGCGCAACGGAGAGTACGTACTGCCTGTCAAGAAGGACGTCCGCACGCGGGAGCGGTTCGGCGACGGCGACACGGTGAAGGTCGCCCTCAGCGTGGCGCCCCGCGGCGGCCGGGCGGCCAACGGCGCCGGCCCGACCGTTTCCCTACCCGTCGAACGCCACCTCTGACGTCTTGGCGACCTCCGCGGTCCGCCCGGGCGCCGCCTGGTTCTCCCAGTAGAGGTTGGTGTGCGCAATCACCAGCTCCGGCGGCGGAGCACCCCAAGCCGTGAGGTCCTCGGTGCTGTGCGCGTCGGCTACGAGGGTGACGTCATAGCCGCGGACGAACGCGCCGTGGATCGTGGACCGGATGCATTCGTCCGTCTGCGCCCCCGCCACCACCAGGCGCCCCACCCCGGCGCCGGCAAGGACCTCTTCCAGGTCGGTACCCTCAAAGGAGTCGCCGTAGGACTTGTGCACCAGCGGTTCCGGTTCCTGCCGCGCCAGCTCCGGGACGTACTCCCAGGCCTCACTCCCCTGTTCCAACTGGGCGTCTGAATGCTGGACCCAGACAACCGGCACCGCGGCGTCGCGGGCCCTGTCCACCAGCTGCGCGATGTTCGCAATCACGGCATCGCGCCGGTGGGCGCCTGCCACCACACCGTTCTGCACATCGATCACCATCAAAGCGGTGTTGGGTCGACCGGACAACGTTGTCATGGGCATCTCCTCAGGCTCGCTGCTTGTCTGTTCCGCGCCCATGGTAGACCGCAGCGCTGCCCGGCTCCATGCCTTGCGGAAGCTAGGCTGGAAGCATGCCAGCCACCGCTCCCCCGCCGCCCCATCCGCCGTCGAGCACCCGCACAGCGGTCCTCGCCGCGGCCGCCGACGCCCTCCTGATCCTGCTCTTCGCCGCAATCGGACGGGACGCCCACCAGCGCGGCGAGATCATTACCGGGGTGCTCGCGACGGCGTGGCCGTTCCTGGCCGGCGCCGCCGTGGCCTGGCTGGCCCTGCGCCTGTGGCGCGCCCCGCTCGCACTGTGGCCGGCCGGCGTCGCCGTCTGGCTCGGAACGGTGGCCGTCGGCATGCTGCTCCGGGCGCTCACCGGGCAGACCGTGGTCCTGCCGTTTGTGATCGTGGCGCTGCTCAGCCTGGCGGTTTTCCTGCTCGGGTACCGGCTGCTGGCAGCGGCGGTCCCGCGGTTCGGGGGCCGCCGCGGGCGGGGCTGATGGACTAGGCTTGCAAGTACACGGCACTGCCCTCACGGGCCACTCACGGCGCCGGCAACGGCGCACCAGATCCGAAAGGTCCCCACGTGATCACCGCTTTCGTCCTGATCAAGACTGACGCTTCCGCCATTCCGGAAACTGCAGAAAAAATCTCCGCGATTCCCGGCATCAGCGAGGTCTATTCGGTAACCGGCGAATGGGACCTGATCGCGATTGCGCGAGTAGCCAAGCACGAGGAGCTCGCCGACGTCATCGCGGACAAGCTCTCCAAGGTCCCTGCGGTGGTGCACACCACCACGCACATCGCGTTCCGTGCGTACTCACAGCACGACCTCGACGCGGCGTTTGCCCTGGGCTTCGAACAGTAGGAAACGTTAGTCGCGGGACAGCGCGACCCAGCGGTCCAGGACCGCGGCCGCGGCGCCGGACTCCACCGATTCCTCGGCCCGCTTCATCGCGGCGGCCATCCGTTCGGTGAGCGGAGCAGTTGCATCCAGGTCGAAGGAAACCAGGCCGGCCGCGGCGTTGAGCAGCGTGGCGTCCCTGGCGGGGCCGGGCTTGCCGGCCAGCACGGAACGGACGACTGCGGCGTTGGCCTCGGCGTCTCCGCCGCGCAATTCCTCGACGGTCGCCTGGCGGATCCCCAACTCGCGCGGGTCGAAAACTTCCTCAGCAACCTGGCCACCGCGGATCTCCCAGATCCGGGAGGGCCCGGTGGTGGTCAGCTCATCCAGCCCGTCGTTACCCCGGAAGACGAGTCCGCGGCTGCCGCGCTGGGCGAGCACGCCGGCCACCAGCGGAGCCATCCGTTCGTTCGCGACGCCGACGGCGGACGCCTGAACGTGCGCCGGGTTGGTCATCGGCCCCAGGAAGTTGAAGGCCGTGGGGACGCCCAGCTCCCGGCGCGCGACGGCGGCGTGCCGCATCGACGGGTGGAATACCTGGGCAAAGCAGAAGGTGATGCCGGCTTCTTCGGCGTTCCTGGCCACCCGCGGAATGGGCAGGTCCAGCCGGACGCCCAGGGCTTCGAGGACGTCGGCGGATCCCGACGTCGACGACGACGCGCGGCCGCCGTGCTTGACCACCTTGGCGCCGGCCCCGGCCGAGACGAGGGCCGCCATGGTGGAGATGTTGACGGTGTTCAGCTGGTCACCGCCGGTCCCCACGATGTCCAGCTTCTCGCCCGCGATCTCGATCGGGTTGGCGGAGTCGATCATTGCCTCAACCAGGCCGGTGAGCTCCTCCACGGTCTCGCCCTTGGCGCGCAGCGCCACCAGGAAGCCGGCAACCTGGGCAGGGGTCGCCTCGCCGGACATGATCGAGTTCATGGCCCACTCGGTGTCCCCGGCGGTGAGGTTGCTGCCGTTGATGAGGGCGCCGATGAGGCGCGGCCACGTCTTGCCTGCCGCCTGTGCTGATGCCTGAGAAGTCACGTTCTGATGCTATCGAGCCGCGGCCCGCAATGCCCAATGCGAAGGGGGCCGGGAACTTTTCCGCGCGATTTCGCGGCTTTGTAGAAAAAGTCCTCCCGAAACGCGGTTTGCGTTGGGCAGGACGGACTTTTATAGACATAATGTCTATGTGACATCTGCGACCCATGCCCCCAGTACCCCGGCGCACCCGACGCTGAATCGCCCGAACATGGTTTCCGTTGGAACCGTTGTCTGGCTGTCCAGTGAGTTGATGTTCTTCGCCGGTCTCTTTGCCATGTACTTCACACTCCGTTCGACTTCCGGACAGATGTGGGCCGAAGAGACAGCCAAGCTCAACTTCCCCTTTGCGCTCGTAAACACGATCGTCCTCGTGGCCAGTTCCTTCACTTGCCAGATGGGCGTCTTCGCCGCCGAACGGCTCCAGCCGCGCCGGCTCGGCGGTCCCCTGAGCTTTACCCGCTGGGGAATGAACGAGTGGTTCACACTCACATTCATCATGGGTTCGTTCTTCGTGGCCGGCCAGGCGACCGAGTACGCCATGCTCGTCTCCGAGCACGTCTCGCTCTCTTCCAACGCCTACGGCTCCGCGTTCTACATGACCACCGGGTTCCACGGCCTGCACGTTATCGGCGGCCTCGTTGCCTTCCTGCTCATCATCGGACGCTCGTTCGCGGCAAAGAAGTTCGGGCACTTCGAGGCAACCTCCGCGATCGTCACCTCGTACTACTGGCACTTCGTCGACGTCGTGTGGATTGGCCTCTTCCTGGTCATCTACGTCCTCAAGTAGCCCCACTTGTCTCTCTTTCTACAAGAGATAGAATTTCAAGAAGCGGCTCCCGGAGCCAACGCAGCATCGAATAAAGGAACCACCACGTGAAGGCACTCTCGCAGAAGCGACGTCACCCACTGGCAGCAGTTGCACTGTTGCTGATGGGCCTCCTCATCACTGGTGGGCTGTACGCCGTTGCCACCACCGTCAACCAGGCCAAGGCCGACACCACGAGCTTCAGCGCAAGCGACGCAGAGGAGGGCGGCAAGCTGTTCGCCGCCAACTGCGCCACCTGCCATGGCATGGGTGCCAGTGGCTCGCAGGCAGGACCGTCGCTCGTCGGCGTCGGCGCCGCCGCCGTTGACTTCCAGGTTGGCACCGGCCGTATGCCCATGCAGATGAACGGCCCGCAGGCTTACAAGAAGCCCGCCCAGTTCAACGAGGAACAGACCCACCAGCTCGCGGCCTACGTCGCTTCGCTCGGCCCCGGCCCGTCGATCCCCGAGGCCGGTGTGCTCGATGAGAAGGGCGACGCCGCCAAGGGTGGCGAGCTGTTCCGCACCAACTGCGCCATGTGCCACAACGCTGCTGCCGCCGGCGGCGCGCTGACCCGGGGCAAGTTCGCCCCGGCCCTCGCCGACGTTTCCGGCAAGCACATCTACGAAGCCATGGTCACCGGCCCGCAGAACATGCCCGTCTTCTCCGACGCCAACGTCACCCCCGAAGGCAAGCGCGACATCATCACCTTCCTCAAGCAGATCGAAGCCAACGGCTCCCCCGGCGGCAACGACCTGGGCGCACTCGGCCCGGTCTCCGAAGGCCTGTTTGTTTGGATCGCCGGGCTGGGCGTCATAATCGCCTTCACGATCTGGCTGACTTCGCGGACGTCCTAGGCGCCCCGCGGCACCCGTAAGAATTTTCTGCTGATCACTCAGCAGTTGGAATTGAAAACTAACTCGGCATTGGCCGAGACGAGAGAAGGATGAGGCGAATTATGGGCAACCATAGTGACGGCAGTCCGAGCCACTCGGGCACCGTAGCTACGGCTGGTCAGAATGAGGTGGAGAAGTTCCAGGATCCTGGAATTCCCCCGCATCGTTTGCGCCTGGCTGACACGGACCCGAGGGCCGCCAAGCGAGCGGAACGGCAGGTGGCCATCCTGTTCGGCGCCTCGGTCGTGGGCACCCTGATATTCCTGGTGGCGTACTTCGCCATCGATCTTGGAGCTGACTCCTCGATCGCCACCATCCGGCTGCAGAACACCCTGCTGGGCATCGGCACCGCCTTTGCCATGCTCGGTATCGGCACCGGCATCGTGCACTGGGCCAAGGCCCTGATGCCGGACCACGAAGTGTCGGAGGAGCGCCACGCTATCCGCACCGAAGAGGACCGGCAAGCCGCCGTCCGGATCGTCGACGACATCGTCGAGGAAACCGGCATCAAGCGCCGCCCGCTGATCCGCAACACCCTGCTGGGCGCCGTCGCACTGGCTCCGCTTCCGGCCCTGGCCATCTTTGGCGACCTGGGTCCGCGTCCGGACAACAAACTGGCGCACACCATGTGGGCCCCGGTGGACGGTAAGACCAAGCGCCTGACCCGCGACCCGGATGGCACCCCAATCAAGGCCTCGGACGTCACCATCGGCTCGGCGTTCCACGTCATTCCGGAAGGCCTGAACGAACTCCACGAGGGCAAGCTGAACGAGAAGGCGAAGTCCGTCGTCCTGCTGATGCGCCTCAACCCGGAATCCCTCAAGCCCTCCCCGGGCCGTGAGGACTGGAGCTACAACGGCATCGTTGCGTACTCCAAGATCTGCACCCACGTTGGTTGCCCTGTTGCCCTGTACGAGCAGCAGACCCACCACCTGCTCTGCCCGTGCCACCAGTCCACCTTCGACCTGACCCAGGAATGCAAGGTTATCTTTGGCCCGGCCAGCCGGCCGCTCCCGCAGCTGCCCATCGCCGTCGACGACGAGGGTTACCTCTACGCCACGAGCGACTTCAAAGAACCTGTTGGACCTAGCTACTGGGAGCGTGATGAGCATGAGCGCAACATCAACAGCTGACACCCCCACCTTTGTCGCCAAGACCAAGGGCGGCCGCATTACCGATTTTGTTGACCAGCGTGTGGGCGGTTCCGGCATGCTCCGGGAATTCGGCCGCAAGGTCTTCCCGGACCACTGGTCCTTTATGTTCGGCGAAGTGGCGCTGTACTCCTTCGTCATCCTGCTGCTCTCCGGCACGTTCCTGACCTTTTTCTTCGACCCGTCGATGGCGGAAACCCACTACCAGGGTTCCTACCTGCCGCTGAAGAACGTCGAAATGTCGGTGGCCTACAACTCCTCGCTGAACATCTCCTTCGATGTCCGCGGCGGTCTGTTCATGCGCCAGGTCCATCACTGGTCGGCCCTGCTGTTCGTGGCCTCGGTGTCCGTGCACATGCTGCGCGTCTTCTTCACCGGTGCCTTCCGCAAGCCGCGCGAAATGAACTGGGTGGTGGGCAGCGTCCTGCTTATCCTGGCCATGGCCGCCGGCTTCACCGGCTACTCCCTCCCCGATGACCTGCTCTCCGGCAACGGCCTGCGCATCATCGACGGTGTCATCAAGTCCATCCCGGTGATCGGCACGTACATCTCGTTCTTCCTCTTCGGCGGAGAATTCCCGGGCACCGCCATCATCGGCCGCTTGTACATGCTCCACATCCTGCTGGTTCCGGCGCTGATCCTGCTGATGATCGCCGTGCACCTCTTTATGGTGGTCGTGCACAAGCACACCCAGTACCCCGGCCCGGGACGCAACGACGGCAACGTCGTCGGCTACCCCCTCGGCCCGGTTTACGCGGCGAAGGCCGGCGGCTTCTTCTTCATCGTCTTCGGTGTCATCGCCCTGATGGCCGGTTTCTTCACGATCAACCCGATCTGGAACTACGGTCCGTACGACCCCTCCCCCGTCTCCGCCGGCACCCAGCCTGACTGGTACATCGGTTTCGTTGACGGCGCCCTGCGCCTGATGCCGGGCACCTTCGGTGACTGGCACGTCGAGCAGGTCTGGTTCGGCCACGTCTTCACCTTCAACGTGCTGCTGCCGGCCCTGGTCCCCGCGGGCATCCTGTTCACCGTGATGTTCACGTACCCGTGGATCGAACGCTGGATTACCAAGGACGACCGCGAGCACCACGTCCTGGACCGTCCCCGCAACGCGCCGACCCGCACGGCGATCGGCATGGCCGGCTTCGTCTGGTACTGCGTGATGTGGGCAGCGGCAGGTTCCGACCTCATCGCCACGCACTTCCACGTGGCCCTGAACGACGTCACCTACTGGCTGCGCGCACTGTTCTTCATCGGCCCGGTCATCGCCTTCATCGTCACGAAGCGCGTCGCCCTGGCCCTGCAGCGCAAGGACCGCGAAATCGCCCTCCACGGCCGCGAAACCGGCCGCATCGTGCGCCTGCCGCACGGCGAGTTCATCGAGGTCCACGCGCCGCTGGACGAGTACAAGCGCTACAAGCTGGTCGGCTTCGAATCCCCGTCGCCGCTCCCGGCCGAGCCCAACAGCCACGGCATCGTGGACCGTAAGGAAAAGCGCCGCGCGCTGCTCTCCAAGTGGTTCTTCGAGGACCGGGTTGCCCCGGCAACCCCGGCCGAGCTCGCGGCGGCCCACGGCCACCACGGTGAGCACGAGGCTGTTGCTCCGGCTGCAGAGCAGAAGAGCCTGAGCCACTAGCATCCGGCACGCGCCAACAGAAAGGCCCGGTCCAATCGGACCGGGCCTTTCTGCGTCCCCCGGGATTCTTGGCGGAAAGCAGCGCGTGGTCAGGCGCGGTAGCCGGTGGCGTAGTTGCGGGTGGGCCTGACGCCGGGCCGCTGCAGGGGCACCCAAAGCTTGTACCGGTCGGCCCGGTAGTAGGAGACCGAGTAGTCGACCATGGCCCTGGCGACGAAGGCGTGCCGCTGGATCTTCAGCAGCGGGGAGCCGACTTCGACGTTGAGCAGCCGGGCCGTCGACGGCGACGCCGCCGTCGCCTCGATCATGTCCTCGCCCCATTCCATCACCAGCCCGTAGCGCTCGCTCAGCACGTTATAAAGCGACGTCGGCGGCTCCTCGTCGAGCAGGCCCGGCACGCGGTGCGCGGGGATGAAGTTCTCGTCCACGCTCATCGGCTCGTTGTCCGCGAGCAGGAGGCGCCGGAAGCGGACCAGCGGCGTCCCCTCCTCGAGCTGCAGCTCGCGGGCCAGGAAGGCGCTGGCGTTGATCTGTTCAAAGCTGAGCACCTTGGCGGCCGGGACCATGCCGCGGCGCTGCATTTCCTCGCTGTAGGAGGTGAGTTTGACCTGCAGGTCGAGTTTGGGTTTGCGCACAAACGTGCCGAGGCCGACGACGCGTTCGATCACTTCCTCACCCACCAGGGCGTCGATTGCCTGGCGCACCGTCATCCGGGCGAGGCCGAACCGTTCGGAGAGGTCCCGTTCGGAGGGAAGGGCGGAGCCCGGCGGGCAGGAGCTGGCAATGTGCGCGCGGAGGATCTCACGGAGCTGGACGTAGATGGGGACGCCGCTGTGCCGGTCGATCTCGCCGGCCATCCGGGCCGCGTTAGACCCCACAGCGCACCCTGCTGAAAACGTTCATACCTCAAGCCTAGGGCACTTTCCGGTCAGGTCTAGACCACCGCGTGACCCGGTTCGCCGGGGCCCTCTCCCCCGGCTACGCTGGACATGTTCCCAGTTGAAGGAGTTTCCGTTGCCCGCACGCAAGGCTGTTGTCCAGGCCTCGATCGGATTGCACGCCCGCCCGGCAGCGGTCTTTGTCCGCGCCGTGACGCAGAGCGGTTTGCCGGTCACGATCAGCCGGGACGGCCGGCCCGGCGTCGACGCCCGCTCGCTCCTGGAGGTTATGACCGAGGACTTCCCCTGCGGCTGCGAGGTGGAGCTGGCGGTCCGGGCCGAGGGGGTCCCCGACGGATCCAGCCTCGACGACGCCGAGCGTACCCTGGCGGAGCTCTGCATCCTGCTGGAATCCCAGGCAGGCTGACCGGCGGCTGCACGCCCTGCCCCAACGCAAACGACGTCGGGCCCCACCACAAGGTGGGGCCCGACGTCGTTGTATCAGCGGTAGACGCTAGTGCGCGTGGTCACCGCGGCTGTATTCGTAGACCCAGCCGATCAGTGCGACGACGGCGAGGCCGCCGGCGATGAAGGTGATCCAGAAGCCCACGGCCAGTCCGAGGAATCCGCCGGCGCAGGCCAGGCCGAGGACCAGCGGCCACCAGCTCCAGGGGCTGAAGTGGCCCTGCTCGCCGGCGCCTTCGTGGATCTCGGCGTCGCTGCGGTCCTCCGGGCGCAGGCCGACGCGCTTGCCGGTGAAGCCGAGGTAGGCGCCGATCATGCCGGCGAGGCCGCCCAGCAGCAGGACACCGAGGATGCCGACCCACTCCGTCCAGCCGGTCAGGAAGCCGTAGACCACCGAGACCGGGATGAAGAAGAAGACTCCGAATCCAAAAATCCTTGATTCGATTTTCACTGGGCTTGATCCTTCTGGTCGGCGTTACCGAGCGCTGCCGCTGCCGGGGCAGGAGAGTCGACGGTGTATGACTGGGAGAGTTCCGGGTGGTGCAGGTCCAGGGCAGGACGCTCCGAGCGGATCCGCGGCAGCGAGGTGAAGTTGTGCCGCGGCGGCGGGCAGGACGTCGCCCATTCGAGCGAGGCGCCGAAGCCCCAGGGGTCATCGACCATGACCTTCTCGTTGCTGCGCCAGGTGATGTAGACGTTCCAGAAGAACGGGATCAGCGAGGCGCCCAGGAGGAAGGAGGCGTAAGTCGAGAACTGGTTCATCCAGGTGAAGTTGTCCTGCGGCATGTAATCGGCGTAGCGGCGGGGCATGCCCTCGACGCCGAGCCAGTGCTGGATGAGGAACGTGCCGTGGAAGCCCAGGAAGAGCATCCAGAAGTGGATCTTGCCGAGGCGCTCGTTGAGCATCTTGCCGGTCCACTTCGGCCACCAGAAGTAGAAGCCGGCGAACATTGCGAACACCACGGTGCCGAAGACCACGTAGTGGAAGTGCGCCACCACGAAGTAGGAGTCGGAGACGTGGAAGTCCAGCGGCGGGGAGGCCAGGATGATGCCGGTCAGGCCGCCGAAGAGGAAGGTCGCCAGGAAGCCGATGCTCCAGAGCATGGGGGTTTCGAAGGTGATGGAACCCCGCCACATGGTGCCGATCCAGTTGAAGAACTTCACGCCGGTGGGAACCGCGATCAGCATCGTCATGAAGGAGAAGAACGGCAGCAGGACCGAGCCGGTGACGTACATGTGGTGGGCCCACACGGTGACGGACAGCGCGGCGATGGAGATTGTGGCGTAGACCAGGCCCTTGTAGCCGAAGATCGGCTTGCGGCTGAAGACCGGGAAGATCTCGGAAACGATGCCGAAGAACGGCAGCGCGATGATGTACACCTCGGGGTGGCCGAAGAACCAGAACAGGTGCTGCCAGAGGACGGCACCGCCGTTTTCCGGGTCGAAGATGTGGGCGCCGAAGCGGCGGTCCGCGCCGAGGGCGAAGAGGGCGGCGGCGAGCGGCGGGAAGGCCATCAGGACCAGGATGGACGTCACAAGGGCGTTCCAGGTGAAGATCGGCATCCGCCACATGGTCATGCCCGGGGCGCGCATGCAGATGATGGTGGTGATGAAGTTGACCCCACCAAGGATGGTGCCGAAGCCGGAGAGAGCCAGGCCGAAGACCCAGAGGTCACCGCCCACGCCGGGGCTGAACGTCGTGTTGGACAGCGGCGCGTAGGCGAACCAGCCGAAGGACGCGGCACCCTGCGGGGTGATGAAGCCGGAGACCGCGATGGTGGAGCCGAACAGGAAGAACCAGAAGGCCAGCGCGTTCAGCCGCGGGAACGCGACGTCGGGGGCGCCAATCTGCAGCGGCATGATGACGTTCGTGAAGCCGGCGAACAGCGGCGTCGCGAACATCAGGAGCATCACGGTGCCGTGCATGGTGAAGAGCTGGTTGTACTGCTCTTTGGTCTGCAGGATCTGCATGCCGGGCTCGAAGAGTTCGGCGCGGATCAGCAGCGCCATCACGCCGCCGAAGCAGAAGAACACGAAGGACGCGATCAGGTACATGTACCCGATGGTCTTGTGGTCGGTGGAGGTGATCCAGTTGACGACGATGCGTCCCTTGGATTTCGGTACTACGGGAGCCTCAAGGATCCCTGAGGGCTGAGAGTAGGTCGTTGCCACTTCGCGCTCCCCTTACTTGTTCTCGGTCGGGGCCGGGGTGCGGTCGTACTCTTCGCCGAGCAGTCCGGTGTTGCCGTCCTGGCGGAGCTTGTCCAGGTGGGCCTTGAACTCCGAGTCGGAGACGACCTTCACACGGAACAGCATTTCGGAGTGGTACTCGCCACAGAGTTCGGCGCACTTGCCATCGTAGGTTCCCTCTTTTGTGGGGGTGAACCGGATGTAGTTGGTCTTGCCCGGGATCATGTCGCGCTTCTGCAGGAAGGCGGGAACCCAGAAGGAGTGGATGACGTCGCGGGCGTTGAGCTCGAGGTCAACCGACTTGTTGACCGGCAGGTACAGGGTGGGCAGCTTTTCCTTGTCCACCTCGTTGCCGGTGAGGTGCGCCTGGACGCCGGCCTCGTGGACGTCGTCGGTGACGACGTCGCCCTTCTTGTAGTTGAAGTCCCAGGCCCACTGCTTGGCGCGGACGTCGACGACGACGTCGGCCGGCTGGTCCCGGTTGTCGATCGCCTGCTGGTCGCGGTCGGTGAAATAGAAGAACACCAGGACCATAAAGAGCGGGATCGTCAGGTAGAAGACCTCAAGCGGGAGGTTGAAGCTGTTCTGGCGGGGGAAACCCACGGTGCCCTTGCGACGCCGGTAAGCGACGATGCACCAGATCATCAAACCCCAGGTAATGATGCCGACGACCAGCGCGGCAATCCATGAGTTGACCCAGAGGTCCATGATGCGGTCAGTGTGGTTGGTGGTGCCACGCTCAGTGGGCAGCCACCCTTTCTGTACCTCTGGTGAACATCCAGTCAAAGCCAACGCGCCGGCTAGTGCCAAGCCAGTGATCGTAGTGATCTGTTTGCGTCGGCTGCCGGTTCGGTTCTGCGAACTCACAGACGGCCCTTCCTACTTGTTGCTGTCGCCCGGCCGCCGATGGCGTTCCGGGCACACTAAAAGTTTTACTACTCGGTGTAGAGCTTACCGCTCCCCGCGAGTTTTCGCCCACATGTCCGCACCGTGCGTCGGAGGCGTTTAGAGCGCTTCCGCCGACCGCTCCCCGGACGGCACTAAGGCCGGGCTCAATGCCCGGCCTTAGCCCTTAGTGGAAGGAGTCCCCGCAGGCGCAGGATCCGCCCGCATTCGGGTTGTCGATCGTGAAGCCCTGCTTCGAGATCGTGTCCTCGAAGTCGATGCTGGCGCCGCTCAGGTACGGGACGCTCATCTTGTCGACAACGACCTCGACGCCGTCGTAGTCGCGAACGGCGTCACCCTCGAGGAGCCGCTCGTCGAAGTAGAGCTGGTAGATCAGCCCGGAGCAACCGCCCGGCTGCACGGCAACACGGAGGCGAAGGTCGGTGCGGCCTTCCTGTTCCAGCAGGCTGCGGACCTTGCCGGCGGCGACGTCGGTCAGCTGGACCTCGTGGCTGGCCAGTTCCTGGTCCGCCTGGACGGTGGTGTCGGCGCTGTTTTCATTGGTTGTAGTGCTCATGGCCTACCTTCTTACGACGGTCGTGGCGGCTCCGCCTGCGCGGTGCCCGCCCCTACTTAAACGGTATGGGCTATAGCTACATGCTACGTCGATCAGACGTGTAGCTCTAACTCCTGACGTAACCCTCAGAGCCGGCCGGATGTTCCCCGGAAGCGCTGGACTGCGGGCCCGTCCGGACAGGACCTCAGGCCAGGCCTTCGGCGTTCAGCCGGGCCAGCAGGAGCGCCTCGGCAATGATCGCGTTCCGGAAGTCGCCCAGGTGCAGCGACTCGTTGGCGCTGTGCGCCCGCGAATCGGGATCCTCCACACCGGTCACCAGGATCTGCACGTCCGGGTACAGCTCGGTGAGATCGGCGATGAACGGAATCGAGCCGCCGATCCCGGTCTCCACCGCGGGCACGCCCCAGGCCTCGCCGAGCGCCCACATCGCCATGCTGGCGGCGGTGGAGCTGGTGTCGGTGAGGAAGGCGTTGCCGCTCTCCCCCGGGGTGAACACCACCTCGGCGCCGAACGGCGCGTTCGCTTCAACGTGCCGCCGAACGGCCTCCATGGCTTCGGCCGGGTCCTGGCCCGGGGCAAGGCGCAGGCTGAACTTGGCGCGGGCGCGCGGCAGCAGGCTGTTGGAGGCGACGTCCACCGCGGGGGCATCGAAGCCGATGATGGACAACGCCGGCTTGGTCCACATGCGCGAGGCGATCGAACCGGTGCCGGCGAGCTTGACGCCGTCGAGCACGGAGGCGTCGTTGCGGTATTCCTCCTCGGTGAGGTCGACGGCGGCGTCGTCGCGGCTGACGAGTCCGTCGATGGCCACGCTGCCCTCGTCGTCGTGCAGGGTGGCAATCAGCCGGGCCAGCAGCGTCGGGGCGTCCAGGACGGGGCCGCCGAACATGCCGGAGTGGACGGCGTGGTCGAGGACCTTGACCTCGATGGTGCCGTCCACCAGGCCGCGCAGGCTGGTGGTGAGCGCAGGGATGCCGACCTTCCAGTTGGAGGAGTCAGCCACGACAATCACGTCGGAGCGCAGCAGTTCCTTGTGGGTTTCCAGGAAGGCCCGGAAGGTGGGTGAGCCGGCTTCCTCTTCGCCTTCGAAGAAGAAGGTCACGCCGAGGCCCAGCTCGTCCCCGAGCACCCGGGTCACGGCGGAGTAGGCGGCGACATGGGCCAGGATGCCGGCCTTGTCATCCGCGGCGCCGCGGCCGTAAAGGCGGCCGTCGCGTTCGACGGCGGTGAACGGCTCGGTCTCCCAGAGAGCCAGGTCGCCGGTGGGCTGCACGTCGTGGTGGGCGTAGAGCAGAATGGTGGGCTTGCCGGCGGCGGCGGGCCGGCTCGCGACGACGGCGGGGCCGCCGGGGGTGCCGTCCTCCTTGTCGCAGCGCAGGATCTGCACGTCCTCGAAGCCGCTGGCGCGGACCAGGCCAGCGACGGCCTCGGCGCTGGCGTTCAGCGGGGCGGGGTCGAAACTGGGCCAGGCGATGCCCGGGATCGCCACGAGCTCCTTCAACTGTTCGACGGTGGCGTCGAAGGATTCGGTGACGGCCTGGCGGAGGGCGGCGGCATCGATGGAGCCGCCGGCTGAGGGCTGCGGGATCCCCGCGGATTCTGAAGTCATGGCCAAAACACTACCCGTGTCCGGCATCACCACAAACAGCGCCACGGGCCCGTGGACTGGGTCTGGCGCGGTGTTCGGCAGGGTATTCTGTAGGGGTGTTTGGACGTAGAAAAGAAGCGCCCTCGGCGCAGGACGTAGTTGACCAGCAGGTAGCCGAGGCAGCAGCCCGGGACGCCGCCATCGGCAAGGGGGCACCCACGCCCAAGCGCAGCGCCCAGGTGGCCGCCCGGAAGCGGCCGCTGGTTCCGGAGGACCGCAAGGCCTCCCGCGCCGCCGAGCGCACCGCCATCGCGGAGCAGCGCCTCAAGATGCGCCAGGCCATGGACACCGGCGACGAGAAGTTCCTGCCGCTGCGCGACAAGGGACCGCAGAAGCGCTTCGCCCGCGACTACGTGGATGCCCGTTTCAGCCTCGGCGAGTACCTGATGTTCGGCGCCCTCGTCTTTGTGATCATCTCCCTGCTGGTCCCGGCGAGCAGCGAACAGATGATCTATGTCCTCGGCGGCTTCTGGGTGATGTTCCTGGCCGTCTTCGTCGACGTCTTCATCCTGTCCCGCAAGCTAAAGAAGCGCCTCGCCGAGAAGTTCGGCGACGTCGAACGCGGCACCGTCTGGTACGGCTCCATGCGCTCCCTGCAGTTCCGCCGCCTGCGGCTGCCCAAGCCCCAGGTCAAGCGCGGCGACTTCCCCGCCTGATTCACGCCTTCAACAAGGAGAGCCCCCGGCAGCTGGACTGCCGGGGGCTCTTCCGTTCGCGGGGCGAAGTGCTGCGGCCCCGAAGGGCGCCTGCGCCGCCGCGCGGCCTAACGCCGGGACGGGTGCTTGGCGAGCAGCCGGTTGATCCGGGCCGCCCAGAACGGGCCCTCGTAAAGGAACGCCGTGTAGCCCTGCACCAGGGTGGCACCGGCGTCGAGGCGCTGCTGGACGTCCTGCGCCGTCTCGACGCCACCCACCGAGACGAGGGTGACGGCGCCGCCGGTGGCGGCCTTGAGCCGGGACAGCACCTCGAGGGAGCGCTGCTTCAGCGGCGCGCCGGAGAGTCCGCCGGCGCCGCACGCCTCAATCTGTTCCGGACTGGAGACCAGCCCGGTCCGTCCGATCGTGGTGTTGGTGGCGATGATGCCGTCCAGCTTGAGATCGAGCGCCAGCCGGGCGACGTCGTCGATGTCTTCGTCGCTGAGGTCCGGTGCGATCTTCACCAGCAGCGGCACGTGGCGGCCGGCGGCGGTGTCGGCGGCCTCCCCCACCGCGGTCAGCAGCGGCCGTAGGGTGTCAACGTCCTGCAGCAGGCGCAGCCCCGGGGTATTCGGCGAACTCACGTTGACCACCAGATAGTCCGCGGCGGGGGCCAGGCTGCGGGCGCTGACCAGGTAGTCGGCCACCGCGTCCTCAAGCTCCACGACCTTGCTCTTGCCGATGTTGACGCCGATTACCGGGCGGACGCCGGGGTAGCGGCGCTGCAGCGCGGCGCGGGCGGAGCGCAGCCGGGGTGCCACGGCGGCGGCGCCGTCGTTGTTGAACCCCATCCGGTTGATCACGGCCCGGTCCTCGATGAGGCGGAACAGCCGCGGGGCCGGGTTGCCGGGCTGCGCCTGACCCGTGATGGTGCCGACCTCGACGTGGCCGAAGCCCAGGTCGGTCAGCGCCTCGATGCCGTGGCCTTCCTTGTCAAAGCCCGCGGCCAGCCCGAACGGCGAGGGGAAGGTTAGGCCGAAAGCCTCGGTCCGCAGCGACGCTGCCGGGGCGGTGATCCGCTGCAAAACCCGGCCGGCGCCGCAGCGGTTGGCCAGCCGGATGCCCCGGAAACCGATCTTGTGGGCGCGCTCGGCGTCCATCCAGGAGAAGGCGAGCCGGAAGAAGGTGGGATATACGCGCATGCCCCCTAGTTTTCCGGTTCCGGCCGCGCAAACCAAAATGCCGGCACCCGGGCCAGGCCAAACCCGGACCGCAAGCAGCCAAAACCTCGGACCGCCGGGCGCTAGCATGAAGCCATGACCAGCGATGATGCAGTCCACCGCCACGGCCCGGCGCACTCCCCCGCGGCACGGATCGACGCCGACGTGGTGGTGGTCGGCGCCGGACTCGCCGGCCTGGTGGCCGCGGCCGAAGCCTACGCGGCCGGCCGGCGGGTGGCGGTCCTGGACCAGGAACCCGAGGCCTCGGCGGGCGGCCAGGCCCACTGGTCCTTTGGCGGCCTCTTTCTGGTCAACACTCCGGAGCAGCGGCGGCTGGGCGTCCGCGACAGCGCCGAGCTGGCCCTGGCCGACTGGCTCGCCTCCGCCGCCTTCGACCGGCCCGAGGACGCCCTGGCCCGGCAGTGGGCGGAGGCGTACGTGGACTTCGCGGCCGGCGAGAAGCGAGCCTGGCTCGCCTCCCTGGGCGTCGGGCTGTTCCCGCTCGTGCAGTGGGCCGAGCGCGGGGGCTACGGCCCGGACGGCCATGGCAACACCGTGCCGCGCTTCCACGTCGCCTGGGGCACCGGCCCGGCGCTGGTCGCGCCCTTCCTCGCCAAGCTCCGCGAGGGGGTGGCCGCCGGACGGGTGTCCTTCCACTTCCGGCACCGCGCCACCGAACTGACGACGACGGCGGGCCGGCTCATCGGGGTTCGCGGCGAGGTCCTGGCACCCAGCACCGCTGCCCGTGGAGAACAGTCCTCCCGCACGGTCACCGGGGCCTTCGAGGCCGTCGCCGGCGCCGTCGTCGTCACCAGCGGCGGCATCGGCGGGAACCACGGCGCGGTCCGGCGGCAATGGCCCGGCGGCGGCGCGCCGGCGTCGATGCTCAGTGGAGTGCCGGCCTCGGTGGACGGCGAGTTCCTCGCCGCAGTGGACCGCACCGGCGGCCGGCTGATCAACGGCGACCGGATGTGGCACTACCCGGAAGGCATCCTCAACCATTCCCCGGTCTGGCCGCAGCACGGGATCCGGATCCTGCCCGGCCCCTCCGCCCTCTGGCTCGACGCCACGGGCCGGATGCTCCCTGCCCCGCTGTTCCCGGGCTTCGACTCGCTCGGCGCGCTCCGGCATATCCTCGGCACCGGCCACACCCATTCCTGGTTCGTGCTGAACAAGACCATCGCCCTGAAGGAGTTCGCGCTCTCCGGCTCCGAACAGAACCCGGACCTGACCGGCAAGGACCTCCGCCTGCTAGCCGCCCGCCTCAAACCGGCCGGCGACAGCCCGCTGCAGCGCTTCCTGGACCGGGGTGTGGATTTCCTTCAGGCCGGCAGCCCTACGGAGCTTGCCGCGAAAATGAACACCCTCACCGGCGCGCCGCTGATAGACGCCGCGGAACTGGACCGGCTTTTCCGGTCCCGGGACCGGCAGTTCACGAGCGGGCTGGGCAAGGATCCGCAGCTCGCGGCGATCCGCGCCGCCCGCCGCTTCACCACGGACAAGATCATGCGGGTGGCGCCGCCGCACCGGATGCTCGATCCCCGGCACGGGCCCCTGCTGGCGGTCCGGCTCTCCGTCCTGACCCGCAAGAGCCTCGGCGGGATCCAGACGGATCTGCACTCGCGGGTCCTGGACGGCGACGGCCGGCCGGTGGCCGGGCTCTACGCCGCCGGCGAGGCGGCCGGCTTTGGCGGCGGCGGAATCCACGGCTACCGCGCCCTGGAAGGCACCTTCCTGGGCGGGTGCCTGTTCTCCGGCCGCGCGGCGGGCCGCGCCGCGGCGTCCGCCCTCTAGCCTGCAGACCGGGAGGATCAGGTGGACTGGCAGACCGACATCCTGGGCGAGGACTTCGCGGCGTGCCCCTTCCAGTCGGTGGGCCCGGACGGGGTGGAGCGCACCGCCACCCTGATCCGGCACATCCCTGCCTCCGGGGCCGGCAGCGCCCCGCACCGGGCGGTGCTGTTCCTGCACGGCTGGAGCGACTACTTCTTCAACGAGGAACTCGCGGAGTTCTGGACCGGCCAGGGCTTCGCGTTCTTCGCGCTGGACATGCACAACCACGGCCGGAGCCTGCGCCCCGGCGCCCATGGCGGCTACGTCGCGGACCTGGCCGACTACGACGCCGAGATCACCGCGGCGATCGACATTATCGGCTCGCTCGCGCCCAAGGGCGCAGCTCCCCCGCCGGTGACCCTGATGGGGCACTCCACCGGCGGGCTGATCGCGGCGCTCTGGACCAGCCGGCACCCGGGGCGCGCCGCCCAACTGGTCCTCGACAGCCCCTGGCTTGAAATGCACGGGAGCCCTGCGGTGCGCCGCGCCGCCCGGACCATGGTGGAGCCGCTGGCCCGCTTCCGGCCCGAGTCCGTGATCAGGCTTCCCGAGCGGGCCTTCTACTGGCGCAGCATCAGCAGCGCTGCGGAGGGGGAATGGGTCCTGGATGACAACTACCGGCCGCCCCGGGCTTTCCCGGTACGGGCCGGCTGGCTCAGCGCGGTGCTGGCCGGCCAGTCACGGGTGGCCCGGGGGCTGAACATTGACGTGCCGATCCTGGTGCTGATTTCCGGTGCCAGCGCCAACGGAATGTTTTGGAAGGAGTCGATGCGGCGCACCGACGCGGTCCTGGACGTGAACACCATCGCCCTGCGCGCCCTCAGCCTGGGCCGCACGGTGACCCTGGAGCGGATCGACGGTGCACTGCACGACGTGTTCCTCTCGGCGCCGCGGGTCCGGGCCGATGCCTATGCCCGGCTCGCCCGCTGGATCCGTGCCTACGTCACGGACGACGCCGCCGGTACCTAGGGCGGGTCAGGCGGGGCGCACCGGGGCGGCCGCGTCGACCGCCCCTCCGTAGCGGCGGTCCCGCTGGGCGTAGATTTCGACGGCGTCCCACAGGGTCCGCCGATCCACGTCCGGCCATAGGGTGTCGAGGAAGACGAACTCGGCGTAGGCGGATTGCCAGAGCATGAAGTTGGAGAGGCGCTGTTCGCCGGAGCTGCGCAGGAACAGGTCGACGTCGGGCAGGTCGGGTTCGTCCAGGTATTTCTGGATGGTCCGTTCGGTGATGGCGCCGGGCTTGAGCCGGCCGGCGGCGACTTCCGCGGCGATGGCGGAGACGGCGTCGGCGATTTCCGCCCGGCCGCCGTAGTTAACACACATGTTCAGGGTGCAGGTGCTGTTGCCCCGGGTGTACTCCTCGGCCTCCTCGAGTTCCCGGATCACCGAGCCCCAGAGCTTGGGCCGGCGCCCGGACCAGCGGATCCGCACGCCCCACTCGTGAAGCTGGTTCCGCTGCCGGCGCAGCACGTCCTTGTTAAATCCCATCAGGAAGCGCACCTCCTCGGGCGAGCGGCGCCAGTTCTCGGTAGAGAACGCGTAAACGCTGACGTGCTCGATGCCCAGTTCGATGGCCCCGGCCATAACGTCCAGCAAGGCAGGCTCCCCGGCCTTGTGGCCCTCGATCCGGGGCAGGCCGCGCTGGTTGGCCCACCGCCCGTTGCCGTCCATCACGATCGCGACGTGCTTGGGAATGAACTCCGCCGGGATGGCGGGCGGCCGGGCACCGGAGGGGTGCGGGTAGGGGGCCACCACGTCGGCGGTGGGCCGGCGGACCGGATTCGTCTTTCCTGGACTTTTTTTGCCGAGGGCCACGGTTATGTTCGCTCCACATGTTTGAGGGATTTCAGGACGCGTTCCAGATGCCACTGCAGGTAGCTTGCCACCAGGCCGGCGGCTTCCCGGCGGTGGACCGGCGCGGAGGCGTCCGCCGCCGTCCAGTTGCCGGTCAGCAGCGCCCCCAGCAGCAGCACCGTCTCCGAGGCAGGCGCGGGGGAACCCGGCGGCCGGCACTCCCCGCAGACCATGCCCCCCAGCGCGGCGGAAAACGCGGTGTGCGGCCCCCTCGCACCGCAGCGGGCGCAGTCGGTAAAGCTGGGCGCCCAGCCGCCGGTGGACAGGGCGCGGAGCAGGTAGGAATCCAAGATCAGCTCGGGGGCGTGGTCGCCGCGGCTCAGCGACGCCAGCGCGCCGACCAGCAGGTTGTATTGGGCGGTGCCGGCCTCGCCGTCGACGTCGGTGAGCTTCTCCGCCGTCTCGGTCATCGCGGCCGCCACGGTGTAGCGGCCATAGTCGGCGGCGATGCTGGAGCCGTAGGCGCCCTTGGCGACGGCCTGCGTGACCACGTCCAGGGTACGCCCGGAGATCAGCTGCAGGTCCGCGACCATAAACGGTTCCAGCCTGGCGCCGAAGCGGCTGCTGGTCCGGCGGACACCCTTGGCGACCGCCCGGACCTGCCCGTGGTGCTTGGTCAGCAGGGTGATGATGCGGTCCGCTTCGCCGAGTTTGTGGGTGCGCAGCACCACGGCGTCGTCGCGATAGGCGCGCGCAGCAAAGGAAGAGGGTTGGGCCACAGTTAATCTTCGCACTGAGTTCGGGGAAACACTGCCATTGGAAATGCGGCCCTGCCGGCACGCGGCACCGCGCCGCTGGAGGATCCGGCGGCGCGGCGCGGCGGGCTGCTAGGCGCGGGCGTCCCGGATGGCGCGGTTGACGGCGGAGATGACGGCCTTGAGTGAGGCCATGGAGGTGTTGGCGTCGATCCCGACTCCCCACAGCACCCGCTCCCCCACGGCGCATTCGACGTAGGCTGCGGCCTGGGCGCTGCCGCCCTCGGAGAGGGCGTGCTCGCTGTAGTCCAGCACGCGGACGTCCACGCCGTCCTCACGCAGGATGCTCAGCAGCGCCGCGATCGGGCCGTTGCCGGTCCCGGTGCGCCGCAGCGGCTTGCCGTCCACCTTGAGCGCGGCGGTCAGGGTCATGGTGCCGTCTTCATCCGATTCGGTGCTGACCGCGCCGAGGGCGTAGCGGCCCCACTGGGTCTCAGCCGCGGCGGAGGGCAGGTACTCGTCCTGGAAGAGCTGCCACAGCTGGCTGCCGCTGACTTCGCCGCCCACCGTGTCGGTGCGGCGCTGGATCACGCCGGAGAACTCGATCTGCGCGCGGCGCGGCAGGTCCAGGTTGTGCTCGTTTTTGAGCAGGTACGCCACGCCGCCCTTGCCGGACTGCGAGTTGACCCGGATCACGGCCTCGTAGCTGCGGCCGAGGTCCTTGGGGTCCACCGGCAGGTACGGGACCTGCCAGGGGTAGTCGGCGATGTCCTTGCCGGCGGCGGCCGCGTCCCGTTCCAGGGCTTCCAGGCCCTTCTTGATGGCGTCCTGGTGGGAGCCGGAGAAGGCCGTGAAGACCAGGTCCCCGCCGTAGGGCGAGCGTTCCGCGACGGGCAGCTGGTTGCAGTACTCGACCGTGCGGCGGACGTCGTCGATGTCGGAGAAGTCGATCATCGGGTCGATGCCCTGGACGAACATGTTCAGGCCCAGGGTGACCAGGTCCACGTTGCCGGTCCGCTCCCCGTTGCCGAACAGGCAGCCCTCGATCCGGTCGGCCCCGGCCAGGTAGCCGAGCTCGGCGGCCGCGACGCCGGTCCCGCGGTCATTGTGCGGGTGCAGGGACAGGATAATGCCCTCGCGCGGGTGCAGGTGCCGGCTCATCCACTCGATGGAATCGGCGTACACGTTGGGGGTGGCCATCTCGACCGTGGCCGGCAGGTTGATGATCACTTGTCGGTCGGCGGAGGCTTCGAAGACGTCTGCGACGGCGTTGCAGACCCGCACGGCGTAGGCGAGTTCAGTGCCGGTGAAGGACTCCGGCGAGTACTCGTAGGTGATGTGGGTGTCCACGAGGGTTTCCTCGTACTTCTTGCACAGCCGGGCACCCTGCAGGGCGATGTCGAGGATGCCGTCCTCGTCCTGGTTGAACACGACCCGGCGCTGCAGGACCGACGTCGAGTTGTAGAGGTGCACAATGGCCTGCTTGGCGCCGACCAGAGATTCGTAGGTCCGCTCGATCAGGTGTTCGCGGGCCTGGGTCAGGACCTGGATGGTGACGTCGTCCGGAATGCGGTTGCCCTCGATGAGGTGGCGGACGAAGTCGAAGTCCGTCTGCGAGGCCGACGGGAACCCGACCTCTATTTCCTTGTAGCCCATCCGGACCAGCAGGTCGAACATCTTCATCTTGCGGGCCGGGCTCATCGGGTCGATCAGGGCCTGGTTGCCGTCACGCAGGTCGACCGCGCACCAGCGCGGGGCCTTGGTGATGACCTTGTCCGGCCAGGTGCGGTCCGGCAGTTCGACCGTGATCAGGTCCTGGAACGGGACGTAGCGGTGGACCGGCATTCCTGAGGGCTGCTGTGCGTTTCGCATTACTATCGGGGCCTTTTCTGTGGTTCCTGGTGAAAGGGTGGCCGGGCAACACAAACTCCGCAGCGAGGTTTGGCCTTGCGCTAGATCGCGTCTGAGGCCTCGCCGCGGCAGCTAAGAAGGAGCAGTTCTGCGCGCACATTTTCACACTAACACGGGTGCGTAAGATGAAGGAGCCATACCTCCGCAACGTCCACCATGCAGACGCCGCACCGGTGCCAGGCCCGGCGCAGCGTCCCCTTCGAAGGAGCCAGCAGTGCCGCTTTCCGGGATTGACCAGTCCACCATCGACGCCGGCGTCCGCCCCCAGGACGACCTTTACCGGCACTTCAACGGCAGGTGGCTGAAGAACACCCCGATCCCGGACGACCGGCCGCTCGAGGGGACCTTCACGGCGCTGCGCGACGGGTCGGAGCTGGCGGTCAAGGAGATCATCCTGGACGCGGCCGGCCGCGGCGCGGACGCGACCGGCATCGAACGCAAGATCGGGGACCTGTACAACAGCTTTATGGACGAGGACACGGTGGAGGCCAAGGGGGCGGAACCGATCCGCGCCCGGCTCGCCGAGGTTTTCGCCACCGCGTCCGTGGCCGAGCTGGTCCGGCTCGCCGGGCGGCTGTTCCGCGCCGACGTCTCCGGACTGTTCTACATCTATCCTGCCCCGGACGCGGGCAACCCGGACCGGATCCTGCTCTACACCGGCCAGGGCGGACTGGGGCTGCCGGACGAATCCTATTACCGCGACGAGAAATTCGCGCCGATGGTCCAGGCGTACCGCGACCACGTCCGCACCATGTTCGGGCTCGCCGGCATCCCCGACGCCGAGGGCGCTGCGGCCCGCGTGGTGGAGCTGGAGACGTCCCTGGCGGCGCACCACTGGGACAAGGTCACGCTGCGCAACCCGCAGAAAACCTACAACCTGAAGTCGGCCGGGGAGGTTGCGCAGCTGTTCCCGCTGCTCCCGGACTGGTTCGACGCCGCCGGCATCGCCCCGGAGAAACGCGCCGAGCTTGTGGTCAGCACCCCGGACTTCTTCGCGGGCACGGCCGCGCTGCTGGGAACGGTGCCGCTGTCCGTCTGGCAGGAATGGCTGGCACTGCGAGTCATCAGCGCGGCCGCGCCGTACCTGTCGGCCGCCTTCGTGGACGCGAACTTCGCGTTCTACGGCACCACGCTGAGCGGCACGCCGCGCAACCGGGACCGCTGGAAGCGGGGCGTCGCCGTCGTCGAGGCCGCCCTGGGCGAGGCGGTCGGGCAGATCTACGTGGCCCGGCACTTCCCGGAAAGCCACAAGGACCACATGCGCGCCCTGGTCGCCAACCTGATCGAGGCGTACCGCGGGTCGATCACGGACCTGGCCTGGATGGGCGAAGAGACCAAGGTGGAGGCGCTGAAAAAGCTCGATTCGTTCCGGGCCAAGATCGGCTACCCGGACAAGTGGATCGACTACTCCGCCGTGGTCATTGACGCGGCGGACCTGCTCGGCAACGTGGAGCGTGCCCACAGCGCCGACGTCGACCGGCACCTGGACGAGGTGGGCAAACCGGTGGACCGGGAGAAGTGGCTCATGACGCCGCAGACCGTCAACGCCTACTACCACCCGCTGCTGAACGAGATCGTGTTCCCGGCCGCGATCCTGCAGCCGCCGTTCTTCACCGCCGACGCCGACGACGCCGTCAACTACGGCGGCATCGGGGCCGTGATCGGCCATGAGATCGGTCACGGTTTTGATGACCAGGGCTCCCAGTACGACGGCAGCGGCCTGCTCCGCAACTGGTGGACCGAGGCGGACCGGACCGCGTTCGAGGCCCTGACCTCCAAGCTCGTGGCCCAGTTCGATGCCCTCTCCCCTGCCGAAGCCGCGGGCCATCACGTCAACGGCAAGCTGACACTCGGTGAGAACATCGGCGACCTTGGCGGCCTCACCATTGCATACAAGGCGTACCAGATCAGCCTCGGCGGTCAGGAGCCGCCGGTGCTGGACGGGCTTACCGGCGCGCAGCGGTTCTTCGCGTCCTGGGCCGCGAGCTGGCGGCAGGTGATCCGCGGCGAGGAGGCCGTCCGCAGGCTGGCCACGGATCCGCACTCCCCCAACGAGTTCCGCACCAACAACATCGCCAAGAACCTCGATGCCTTCCACGCGGCCTTCGAAACCGCGGAGCAGGACGGGATGTGGCTCGCGCCGGAGGAGCGGGTGAGTATCTGGTAGCGGGCAGCCGCCGCTGGTAGGGTCGCCCTCGTCCGGACGCTTGGCATCAGGAGACGGGGGAACAATGCTGGGACGCAGATCCGCATCCGCGGCGCTCGCCGCGCTCCTTCTCCTCGTGCTCCTGTCCGTGGTGGTGCAAGCCTGGGTCCTGCCGGCAGCGGTGGAGCGGGCGGTGACCCTTTTCCCTGAGGTCCGGCCCCTCACGGTCCCGGCCATCGTCTGGGGTGTCTGCTCGATCGCCTGCTGGCAGGCCATCGCCGTCATTGCCGTGCAGCTTCTCCGGCGCCGCCGTGACGGCCGCAGCGGCATCGCGCCGGGCAAGCTGCTCGCCGCGGCGGGCGGTTGCCTCGCCGCCTTCGTCGCGCTGGTAGTCGCCGCTTTCGTGGCGCTCAACCGCTTGGGCCACACACCCCCGGGGGTGATGCTGGGGCTCCTCGCCGCAGGGTTCACCGCGCTCATCACACTGGGAACGCTGGCATTCCTCGCCGGCAACCCGGCGCTTCCTAGCGTGTAATCAGCGCGGGGTTGGCCTGCTGGCAGACGGTGTCCCCGGCGGTCTGGTTGACGATGTCCGGCGGCAGTGTCGCCGGGGCGTCCGGTTGCTGGGTGGCGCCGGCGTAGTCGCGGCCCACATAGACCTGCACGCCGCTGACGCCGGCCGCCGGGAGCACCTGGGAGGCCGGGATCCCGAGCAGCGCGGCGACGTCGGCGGCGACGTCAGCAAAGTCCGCCCCGTAGTACACGGCCGTCTTCGCCACCGCCTTCGCGGTCAGCTGCCCCGTCTGGGTGAAGCCGCCCGCGGTCAGCGCGGCCACCAGTTCCTTGGCCCGGGCCGGGTCGCCGGAGCCGTTGGCCACGGTCACCGGCTGCAGGGCCTTGTTGTAGGCCGGGGCGGCGGGGCTCTGGCTGGCGGAGGGTTCCGCACTGGCGGAAGCACTGGCCGAGGCATCCGGCTTCGCGGCCGGGTCGGTCAGGTCGATGTCCTTGCGCATGGCCGCGAACAGCTGCGAAGCCGCCGGTTCGGCCAGCTGCAACCGGTTCTGGTCGGACACAGCAGGCTCGGTCGGGGCCGCGACGAAGGCAACCTTGCTGACATCAATATCCTTGAGCCGGTTTCCGACCGTCAACAGCGTCGGAACAGAGGCGAGCCCATCGTCGATGGTCAGGTTCTTGGTGATCGCGTCCGCAATGCCGAGCATCCGGCCGGGGTTCGAAAAGGTGCCGTCGTCCTTGATTTTGCGGACCAGGGAGGACAGGAAACCCTGCTGGGCCTTGATCCGGCCGAGGTCGCTGCCGTCCCCGAAGGCGTGCCGCGTCCGGACGAAGGACAGCGCCTGCTCGCCCTGGACCTTGGAGGTGCCCTTGGGCAGCCGGAGCCCGGAGTCGGGGTCGTAGATGGCGTCACTGACACAGACGTCGACGCCGCCGACAGTGTTGGACAGCTCCTTGACCGAGTTGAAATCGGCCATCATAAAGTGGTCGACCTCCAGGCCGGTAATCTTGTTGACCGTGTCCACGGCGCAGCCGATGCCGGCCTCGGACATGGCGGCGTTGATCATGACGTTCTTCTGGGCAGGGAACTCGCGCTTCGTTTTCTGGTCCACGCACTTGGGAATGTCCACCAGCAAATCGCGCGGGAAGCTGACCACGCTCACGCGTTTGTTGTCCGCGGAGATGTCCATCAGCATCATCACGTCCGAGTGGCCGTAGCCGGTGGATTCGGCCGCGCTGCCGTACTGCGAGTTCTTGCCGTCGCGGGTGTCCGAGCCGAGGATCAGGATCTGCATCCGGTCCTTTGCTTCGTCCACGGCGTCCTCGGTCCGGCTGTTCCCCGCGCCGAGCGCCTGCTTGGTGATATTTCCCTGCAGCCGGATGAACCAGTACGCGCCGAAGGCGACCACGCCCACGAGCAAAACCGAAATGATGAGGGTGGTGGCCTTCAGCCACACCGGGGTCCGCGGCGCGGCCCCCAGATGGCGGGCGGGGCCGACGGAAGTGTCTTCCGTGTGCCGGGCAGCGGCGTTTGACCGAACCGGGGAACCGGTTCCGTCTGCACGGTTGTCACGGGGTCGAACCACGGGTGGTGCCTTCCTTAGCGAGCGGGAGTCTGACCATTTTAGTGGCCGAAACTGGGAAAATCCCGATGGGCGTGCCGGGCCGGGGCCGCGGCGCCATTCCGCGGTCCGGGCCGGCGGTGCGGGAAGCTGAGCGGCGGGCGCGTGGCCCGCCGGCCGTCCCGCTGTCGTCGTCGGGGGTTAGAAGCCCAGTTTCACCAACTGCTTCGGGTCGCGCTGCCAGTCCTTGGCGACTTTAACGTGCAGGTCAAGGTAGATCCGGGCCCCGAGCAGCGCCTCGATGGCCTTGCGGGCCGTGGTGCCGACCTCCCGGAGCCGGGCGCCGCCCTTACCGATAATGATGGCCTTCTGCGAGGGCCGCTCCACGTAGAGGTTTACCCGCACGTCCAGGAAGGGGCGGTCCTCGGGGCGTCCCTCGCGCGGAACGATCTCGTCGACCACCACCGCGAGGGAGTGTGGAAGTTCGTCACGCACGCCTTCGAGGGCGGCCTCGCGGATCAGTTCGGCGATCATCACCGCTTCGGGCTCGTCGGTCAGGTGCCCGTCCGGGTAGAGCGGCGGCGACGGCGGCATGTGGCTGATAAGTACGTCCGCGACGGTGCCGACCTGGAAGCCGTCCGTGGCGGAGACCGGCACGATGTCCTTCCAGCCCTCCCCGCCCAGCACCTCGCGGCCCAGGGCGGCGACGGCGAGCAGCTGCTCGGTCAGCCCCTGGCGGTCCACGGTGTCGGCCTTCGTCACGACCGCGATGACCGGCTTGTTTCCGAGGGCGGCGAGCTGTGCGGCGATGAACTTGTCCCCGGGGCCGATCTTTTCGTTGGCGGGCAGGCAGAAACCGATCGCGTCGACCTCGGCGAGGGTATCGGCGACGAGTTCGTTCAGGCGCTTGCCGAGCAGGGTGCGCGGCCGGTGCAGTCCGGGGGTGTCGACGAGGATCAGCTGGGAGTCCTCGCGGTGCACGATGCCGCGGATGGTGTGGCGGGTGGTCTGCGGCTTGGCCGAGGTGATGGCGACCTTCTGCCCGACCAGGGCGTTGGTGAGCGTGGATTTGCCCGCGTTGGGCCGTCCCACCAGCACCGCGAAACCGGCCCGGTAACCGCCGAAGGGCGCTTCGCCGTCGGACTTATTCTGCTTGCTCACGTGGAACTCCCTGTTGCGTTGGTTCGGCCTCGTCGAGAAGGTCTTCAAGGTCAGTTTCTTCCTTTGGAACTGCGGCCGCAATGATGTGGCTGACACGGTTCCGGCGTCCCTCGAGCCGGTCGGCACGGAGGGTGACGCCGTCGACAGCGACGGTGCTCCCGACGATCGGCACCCGGCCGAGGGCCTTCGCGAGCAGCCCGCCCACGGTGTCCACCTCGTCGTCGTCGAGTTCGAGGTCAAAGAGCTCGCCGAGGTCGTCGATGCTCATCTTGGCACTGACCCGGTAGCTGCCGTCGCCCAGTTCCACGGCTTCGGCGGCCTCCGTGTCGTATTCATCCACGATCTCGCCGACGAGTTCCTCGATCAGGTCCTCCAGCGTGACCAGCCCGGCGGTCCCGCCGTACTCGTCGATCACGATCGCGACGTGCGTCGATTCCTTTTGCAGCTCGCGGAGCAGCTCGCTCACCGGCTTCGAATCGGGGACGTAGCGGACCTCGCGGGCCAGTTCGTCGACGAGCGGCGGCTCTTGGCCCGGGGCCAGGTTGTGGACCACTGCGGCGACGTCCTTGAGGTACACGATGCCGAGGATCTGGTCCGTGTTTTCCCCGATGACCGGGATCCGCGAGTACCCGGAGCGCAGGAACAGCGACATCGCCCGGTGCAGGCTGGAGCCCGAGTCGATGCAGAGGATGTCGGTCCGGGGCACCATAACGGAGCGGACCAGCGTGTCGCCGAAGTCGAAGACCGACTGGATCAGCTCGGCCTCGTTATCCTCGATCACGTCGGATTCGCTGGCGCGTTCAACCAGTTCGCGGAACTCCTCTTCGCTGAAGAAGGCCTCGTTGTCCGCCGGCGCGCCGGGGGCGACGGCGCTGCCGACGGTGACCAGCCAGCCCGGGATGGGGCCGAGCACCCAGCAGAGCCAGCGGATCAGCGGCGCCGAGAACCGGACCAGTCCGGCCGAGTGCACCCGGCCCAGCTGGCGCGGGGACACACCGACGATCACAAAGCCCACCAGGGCCATGATGCCCGTGGCGGCCAGGCCCGCGAGCCAGACGTTGTCCAGCAGGCTGTGGAGCAGCACGGTCACGGCCACCGCGGAGGCCATCTCGAACCACACACGCCAGAACCGCAGCGCGCGCATGTGCGCGACCGGCTGGCCCATGATCCGTTTCAGCGCGGTGCCGCGGCTGTGCAGGATTGCGTGTTCGGCGTCGTGCCGGGGAAGGTAGTTGAAGGCCGCCTCGGCCGCGGTGAGGACGGCGGCAAAGCTGAGGAAGACCAGCGCCATGCCGGCCAGGATCAGTGGGGTCACTGCATCGTCTCTGCCGGGGCGTCCCTGCCGGTGAAGCCGGAGAGCAGCTCGCGCTGCAGGCCGAACATCTCTTCCTTCTCCTCCGGTTCCGCGTGGTCAAAGCCGAGCAGGTGCAGGATGCCGTGGGTGGTGAGCAGAAGCATCTCGTCCTGGGTCGAGTGCCCGGCGTTCTTGGCCTGCACCTCGGCCACCTGGGGGCAGATCGCGATGTCGCCCAGCATGCCCTGCGGTGTCGGCTTGTCCGGCGTGCCGGGGGTGAGCTCGTCCATCGGCACGGAGAGCACGTCCGTGGACCCCGGCTCGTCCATGAGTTCGATGTGCAGCTTCTCCATGGCGGGCTCGTCGACCAGCAGGATGGAGAGTTCCGCCTGCGGGTGGATGAAGAGCCGTTCGAAGACAAACCGGGCCAGGGCCACCAGTTCCGCTTCGTCGACGCTCACGCCTGATTCGTTGTTGACCTCGATGCTCATGCGCGTTCTCCCCGGTTCTCCCGGGCGACGGAAGGCTTGACCCGGTTCCTTTGTGTCTCGTCCCAGTTGCTGTAGGCGGTCACGATGTCGCCCACCAGCCGGTGCCGGACGACGTCGGAGGCGTCCAGGCCCGAGAAATTGACGTCCTCGATTCCCTGCAGGATCTCTTCGACGATCCGCAGCCCGGAACGGGTGCCGAACGGCAGGTCCACCTGGGTGACGTCGCCGGTGACGACCATTTTGGAGCCGAAGCCCAGCCGGGTGAGGAACATCTTCATCTGCTCGGGCGTGGTGTTCTGGGCCTCGTCCAGGATGATGAAAGCGTCGTTGAGCGTGCGCCCGCGCATGTAGGCCAGCGGCGCCACCTCGATGGTGCCGGCTGCCATCAGCCGAGGGATCGATTCGGGATCCATCATGTCGTGCAGCGCATCGTAGAGCGGGCGCAGGTAGGGATCGATCTTGTCGCTGAGCGTGCCCGGCAGGAAGCCCAGCCGCTCCCCCGCTTCCACCGCCGGACGGGTCAGGATGATCCGGTTGACTTCCTTCTGCTGCAGGGCCTGGACCGCCTTGGCCATGGCCAGGTAGGTCTTGCCGGTGCCGGCCGGGCCGATCCCGAAGATCACCGTGTTCGCGTCGATCGCATCCACATAGTTCTTCTGGTTCAGGGTCTTGGGCCGGATGGTCTTGCCGCGGCTGGAGAGGATGTTGGTGGTCAGGACGTCCACGGGATTCTGCAGCGACTGGCTGCGCAGCAGTGAGACCAACTGCTGCAGCACGGCGGGCGTGATGACGGTGCCGCGGGCCACGAGGCCGCGCACTTCGTTGAGCAGGCGCATGATCCGGGGCACGTCGGCGGCCGGGCCGCTGATGGCGAGCTCGTTGCCGCGGACATGGAAGTCGACGTCGGGGAACTGGGTTTCGATGAAGCGCAGGGCCTCATCGTGGCTGCCCAGGGACTGCACCATCTGGTCGGAGTTGTCGAACAGGACCACTTCCGTCCGCAGGCCTGGGAGGGAGTGGGGAAATTCCCCTGCGGTGCGCTCGCCCGCGCTGATCCGGGCCTTGCCGTTGGCTGCTTCAGTCATGGTGTTGGCCCGTGGGCCTCTGGTCCCCTCCAGTTCGGAAATGGTCGCCCGCCGTTGCCGGCCGACGCCGGTCCGGGCCGTCGGCGCCGGGTTCCGGCGGGTCCCTTTATCTTACGCCAGCCCGGCCCGGGACCGGCGCCCGGGGCCCGGGGCAGCGACATTAGGTATCAACTTCATATCGTCCTCATATCGTTCCCGTTGCAGTTCGCCGGCCGGCCGGGAAACCCGCCCGGAGCGCCCGGGCGCTGTGTAATGCTGGATTCGGCCCTGCCGGGCCCGGCGCCGCCCTTCCCTGACGGAGCACGGCCACCCCGGCGCGGCGGACACCCTGCATGCGGAACAAACCCGGCAGGCACGGAGCAGTGCACGAATCAGTGCACACAGCGAAGGGACGGCGGCCATCAGCCAGCGTGGAGTAGTCAAGGCAGCAGGCCGGCGTGCGCGCCGCGGCGCCCTGCTCCTGGTGCTGCCCGCCGCCCTGGCCCTGTCCGGCTGCGTGGCCACACCCCAGCCGGGGATCACCGACTCGGGCACTCCCACCCAGACGGTCCCCGGCCCGGCCGCGGGCGCCGCCACCACCAGCGCGCCGCTGGAGTCCACGCAGGCGTCCAACAAGGCCCCGGTCTACTGGATCGGACGCAGCAACAACAACGTCTTCCTCTACCGGGAGTTCCGGGACGTCTCCGAGCAGGACAACCCGATCACGCGGGCCCTGCGGGTGATGATGTCCGAGAAACCGCTGGATCCCGACTTCTTCACCCCGTGGCAGAACCCGAAAAAGCTGGCCACCTCGATTTCCGGCAAGAACGTGATCACAGTCGACGTGTCGGCGGACGCGTTCAACAGCAACCTCGACGCCGACATGGCCGAACGCGCGATCCAGCAGCTGGTCTACACCGCCACCGCCGCCGGTGCCAGCGCGGGCTTGACCGACGCCGGGCAGCAGATCCAGGTGGTCATCCTGGTGGACGGGCACACCGACTACGTCGCGTTCAACCGCGTCCGGCTCGGTTCGCCGACCTCGCGCAGCGCCGGCATGGTGGCACCGGTGTGGATCGTCGATCCGCAGGAGGGCACCCAGGCAGCCGACGGGGCCGTGAAGTTTTCCGGCCGGAGCACCGTCCCGGGCGGCAAGCTGCGCTGGGAAATCCAGCGCGTCGACGGCACCACCAAGACCCCCTACCTGAACGGCAACATCACCGCATCCCCCGACGGCGCGCAGGCCGGCCTGTTCAACTTCTCGCTGAACCTCGGTCCCGGCAGCTATGAGGCCCGGGTGTCGCAGGTGGACCCGGCCAGCTCGGTGCAGGACCTGAACGTGGACACCCGCGGCTTCACCGTCCGCTAGGCAGGGCGCCGGGCAGCGGCGCCGCCCTCCAGCCCTCCGGCTACCAGCGGCCGAGCACGTCGCTGGCCAGCACGGTGGCAGCGGGGCCCGCGGTGGACGAGCGCAGCACATGATGGCCCAGCAGGGCGGTCACCGCACCGGCGTCGCACAGCCGGGTGACCTCGCGGGGGCTGATCCCGCCCTCGGGACCGACAATCAGGAGCACCTCGCGCGGTTCGCCGCCGTCGTTCCCCTGCCCTTGGGCCTCGCCGCGCCAGGTTTCCAGCACCTGGCGAAGCGGACGCACCGCGTCCTCGTGCAGGATAACGGCGAGATCCGCGGCCGCCACGGCTGCCTGCAGGCCGCCGCCGTCGACGGCGTACCGGACTTCCGGGATCCAGGCGCGGCGCGCCTGCTTTGCGGCGGCCGTCACCACGGACTGCCACTTGGCGTGCGCCTTCGCGGCGCGCTCGGGCTTCCAACGGACGATCGACCGCTCCGCCTGCCAGGGCACGACGGCGTCGATGCCCAGTTCGGTGGCGGTTTCGGCGGCGAGTTCGTCGCGGTCGCCCTTGGCCAGCGCCTGCACCAGGACCAGCCTGATGTCCGGCCGCGCCTCGGTGCTGGCCTCGACGCATTCCACCGTCAACTCCTGGGGCGCGACGGCCGTGACGGTGCCGGTGATGCGGGTGCCCGCGCCGTCGGCAAGGTCGACCGCCTCCCCCACGGCCAGCCGCTTGACGGTCACCGCGTGGCGCGCCTCGGCGCCCGTGAGGACGAACGTTGTACCGGGGGCCTGGTCGTCCAGGGTCCCTGCCGGCGTGAAGAAGACCGGGTTACTCACCGCTACAGGTTACCGAGCCGGTCCCGCAGTTTGGCGAAGACGCCGCCGCCGGCGGCCAGCTTGCCCTCGGTGAACTGCTCGCCGCGGAGTTTGGCGAGCTGGCGGAGAAGGTCCTCCTGGGCGGGGTCGAGCTTGGCCGGGGTGTCCACCTGGAGGTGTACCTTGAGGTCGCCGCGGCCGTAGCCGCGCAGGTGGGTCACACCCATGCCGCGAAGCGTGATGACCTCGCCCGACTGGGTGCCTGCCTTGACGTCAATCTCCTGCGCGCCGTCGAAGGTCTCGAAGGTCACTTCCGTGCCCAGGGCGGCCGCGGTCATCGGAATGTGCAGGGTCGCGTGCAGGTCGTCACCCTCACGGTCGAAGGTCGGGTCGCTGTTGACCCGGATCTCGACGTACAGATCGCCGGAGGGACCGCCGGCCGGGCCGGCTTCACCCTGGCCGGAGAGCTGGATGCGGGTTCCGGTGGCGACGCCGGCCGGGACCTTGACGGTGAGCGAGCGGCGGCTGCGGATCCGGCCCTGGCCGGCGCACTCATTACACGGGTCCTTGATCACGGTACCGAAGCCTTCGCAGCTGCCGCACGGGGCGGTGGTCATGACCTGGCCGAGGATGGAGCGCACCGCGCGCTGGACCTGGCCGCTGCCGCCGCAGATGTCGCAGCGTTCGGGGTGGCTGCCCTCGCGGCAGCAGGAGCCCTCGCAGGTGGGGCACGTGACGGCGGTGTCCACCTCGAGCTTCTTGTTGACGCCGAAGACGGCGTCGCGAAGGTCAATCCGGACGCTGATCAGGGCGTCCTGCCCGCGCCGGACCCTGGACGCGGGGCCGCCCTGGCCGCCGGCGCCGCCGAAGAAGGTCTCGAAGATGTCCTGGAAGGCGAAGCCCTGCCCGGCGTAGCCGCCGCCGAAGCCGTTGTCGGTGCCGTTCTCGTTGCCCGTGGTGTCGTAGACCCGGCGTTTCTGCGGATCGGAGAGCACCTCGTAGGCGTGCGTAACCGCCTTGAACCGGTCCGAGGCGTCGTTACCGGGGTTCACGTCGGGGTGCAGGGTCCGCGCGAGTTTGCGGTAGGCCTTCTTGATTTCTTCCCCCGTCGCTTCGCGGGAGACTCCAAGAACGTCGTAGTGGCTGCTCAAAGTGTGTATCTCTTCCTGGTTGTATTGCCGGTGGGGCACTGCCTGTTACGGGCAAGACGTCTGGTGCCGGAGCCGGGCCGTCAGGGCCCGAGGATCCGTGAAAGGTAACGGGCCACCGCACGGACGGCGGCCATGGTGGTGGGATAGTCCATCCGCGTGGGTCCGAGCACCCCGACCTTGGCGGTGGCGTCCGGGCCGTAGCCGGTGGCCACCACGGAGGCCTCGGAGAGGCCGTCGTAGGGGTTCTCCCGCCCGATACTGACGGTGACGCCACGGGGGTCCTGCGCCATGTCGCTGAGCAGGCGCAGCATCACCACCTGCTCCTCGAGGGCCTCGAGCACAGGCCCGATGCTGAGCGGGAAGTCCACGTTGGACCGTGCCAAGTTGGCCGTGCCGGCCATGACCATCCGTTCCTCGCGGCTGCTCGCCGCCAGCGACTCAAGCCCGCGGGCGAGGGCCTGCGCCGCGCCGCGCCGCGCCGGCGGGCAGCTGTCCGCGACTGCCTGCAGCGATTGTGGCAGCAGGTTCAACGGGGTGCCCGACAGTTTGGCCAGGAACAGGGTGCGCAGTTCCGCGAGGGTCTCGTCGCCGAGGTCCTGGCCGACGTCGATCACCCGCTGTTCGACCTTGCCGGTGTCCGCGATCAGCACGGTCAGCACCTTGCGCGGTGCCAGCAGCACAAATTCGATGTGCCGGACCCGGGCCCTGCTCAGCAGCGGATACTGCACGACGGCGACCTGGTTCGTCAGCTGCGAGAGCAGCCGCACGGTCCGGTCGAGGACGTCGTCGAGGTCGTCGGAGCCCTCCAGCAGCGCCTGGATGGCTCGGCGTTCCGCCGGGGACAGCGGCTTCACGGCCGAAATCTGGTCCACGAACAGGCGGTAGCCCTTGTCGGTGGGGATCCGCCCGGCGCTGGTGTGCGGCGCCGTGATCAGGCCCTCGTCCTCCAGGGCTGCCATGTCGTTGCGGATCGTGGCGCTGGAGACGCCCAGGTGGTGCCGCTCCACCAGCGCCTTGGATCCGACCGGTTCACGGGAATGGACGTAGTCCTCCACGATGGCGCGCAGCACTTCAAGTTTGCGTGGCTCGCTCACGCCCCACCTCCAATCGACCTGTTTTCACTGAGCCGGGTGCCGCCGGGCGTGACGGGACGCGCCCGGGAACCCGTGGTTAGCACTCGACATGCCTAAGTGCTAACCAGTCTAATATGACTCGGGCCGTTGTTAGCATTGGATTCGCTGCGGGCGTGACCGCCGGAAGAGGTGTTTCCGGGCACACCGCAGGCCGAGGGGCCGTTCCCTCCCCCGAAATTTCCGAGCGCAAAGCAGTGTGTAGCAGATGACGTACCAGAACTGGGGACCGCAGGACCTGTCCGCCCCCGCCAAGGCCCAGCTCCCTGAAATCCCGGTGGAGCGCGGCATGGTGCTGGAGGACGTACAGTCCGGCTGGGTGGGCGCCGTGACCCGGGTGGAGAAGTCCGGCGGCATGCACGTCGTGGCCCTCGAAGACCGGCGCGGCAAGTCCCGTTCCTTCCGGCTGGGCTTCGGCTTCCTGCTGGAAGGCCAGCCCATCCGGCTCATGCCGCCCGCCCCCCGGGCCCCCGCTGCGGGGGCCGGGGCGCGCACGGCCTCCGGCTCGGTGCGGGTGGCCGGACAGCGCGCCCAGGTGGCCAAGGCCAGCCGGATCTGGGTGGAAGGCAAGCACGACGCCGAGCTCGTCGAGAAGGTCTGGGGCGATGACCTGCGGGTCGAGGGCATCGTCGTCGAGCCGCTGCACGGCATCGACGACCTCGCTGCCGCCGTGAAGGAGTTCGGGCCCGGCCCGGCACGGCGTCTCGGTGTGCTGGTGGACCACCTCGTTCCGGATTCGAAGGAGTCCCGGATCGCCGACGCCGTGATGGCGTCCCCGGGGGCCGCCGGCAACGTGCTGATAGTGGGTCACCCGTACGTGGACGTCTGGCAGGCCATCCGCCCGGCCGTGCTGGGCATTGAGCAGTGGCCCGTGATCCCGCGCGGGGTGGACTGGAAGACCGGGATCCTCACGGCCTTCGGCTGGCCGCGCGGCAGCAAGGAGGACATCGGCCTGGGCTGGCAGAAACTCCTCGGCGCCGTCCGCAGCTACGCGGACCTGGAACCGTCCCTGCTGGGCCGGGTGGAAGAAGTCATCGACTTCCTTACGGTGCCGTAACCGCCCTGCGGTGCGCCGGTTCGGTGCCCGAGCACGTATTCTTGGAACGGCGCCCGCAACGTTTGTTGCGGCCGCGGCCCCACAAGTACCAATGCTCCACCGCAATCCAAAGGACGAAACGTGGCAGAAGATGCACGCGAACACACGGACCACCAGGCAGGCCATGGCGAGTCGCAGTATCACGGCGTGCCCGCTAATGCCCTGCCGCTGACGGCGAGCGAGGACCGGCAGTGGGCCACCCTGGCGCACTTTGGCGGCATCCTCGGCTGCATCCCCGCGCTGCTGATCTACCTGATCTTCAAGGACCGCGGCCCGTTCACCGCGCAGGAGTCGAAGGAAGCCCTCAACTTCACGCTGCCGCCTACGATCGCCGCCGTCCTCGCCAACCTGCTGGTGTTCGTCCCGGTGGTCGGAAACCTGTTCGCTGTCCTGGCGACCGCCATCTGGCTTGCCCTCGCGTGCTTCTCCGTGGCCGCGGGCATCCACGTCAACCGCGGCCAGCCGCACCGCTACGAGTACAACCTCCGCTGGATCAAGTAGCGCGAACGGACACTTGAGGCCCGCGGGGGGCTGCTCCTAGTCGGGCAGGATCCTGCGGACCACCGCGTCCGCCAGCAGCCGCCCCTTGAGCGTGAGCACCAGGCGGCCCTTGAAGGCCTTGACCGGATCCACAAGCCCGTCTGCAATCAGGCCGGCCACGGCGTGCCGTCCGGTGTCCCCCAGTCCGCCCAGGCCCGGGATGTCCAGTCCGGTCACCAGCCGGGCCTCGAGCATCACGCGCTCGACGTGGCGGGTTTCCGAATCGAGGGTCTCCCGGCCGGCGGCCGGCGATACGCCCGAGCCCAGCCGGGACGCGTAGGCCGTGGGATGCTTGACGTTCCACCAGCGGACCCCGCCGACATGTGAGTGGGCGCCCGGTCCGATCCCCCACCAGTCGTCCCCGCGCCAGTAGGCCAGATTGTGGCGGCAGGCCTGCTCAGGGGTGCGCGCCCAGTTGCTGACCTCGTACCAGCCCAGCCCGGCGGCGGTGATCAGTTCGTCGGCGAGTTCGTACTTGGCGGCGTGGTCGTCGTCGTCGATTCCGGGAACCTCGCCGCGGCGGATCTGGGCGGCGAGCTTGGTACCGTCCTCGACAATCAGCGCGTAGGCGCTGATGTGGTCCGGGCCGTAGGAGAGCGCCGTCTCCAGCGAATACCGCCAGTCCTCCAGCGACTCGCCGGGGGTGCCGTAGATCAGGTCCAGGCTGACGGCGAGGCCGGCCTCGCGGGCCCATTGGACCACCTGCGGCACGCGGCTGGGCGTGTGGGTGCGGTCCAGGACCTTCAGGACGTGCGGCACGGCGGACTGCATGCCGAACGAAACCCGGGTGAAGCCGGCGTCGGCGAGCAGCTGCAGGGATTCGGGGGTGACGGAGTCCGGGTTGGCCTCGGTGCTGACCTCGGCGCCGGGCTCCAGGCCCCAGGTCCTGATGGCGGCCGCCAGGATGCTGGCCAGATCCGCCGCCGGCAAGAGCGTCGGCGTGCCGCCGCCAAAGAAGACGGTGCTGAGCCGGCGCTCCGGCAGACCTGTTGCTGCGAGCACCCGGCCGGCGAACTCCACCTCGGCGACGGCGGTGCCGGCGTAGGCGTCCTGCGAGGCACCGCCGCCGAGCTCGGTGGCGGTGTAGGTGTTGAAGTCACAGTAGCCGCAGCGTACGGCGCAGAACGGAATGTGCACGTAGAGCCCGAAGGCCCGCTCCGCGGCGCCCTCCAGCGCCTGGCCGGGCAGGAGCCCGTCCGGCGGCGCGGGGTCACCGAGGGGAAGCGCGCTTGGCATGGCTACTTCTTGGCCTTGTCCTTGGACTCTTCCGTGGTCAGGGCGGCGATGAAGGCCTCCTGCGGGACCTCGACGCGGCCCACCATCTTCATGCGCTTTTTGCCTTCCTTCTGCTTCTCCAGCAGTTTGCGCTTTCGGGTGATGTCACCGCCGTAGCACTTGGCCAGGACGTCCTTGCGGATCGCCCGGATGCTTTCGCGGGCAATGATCCGGGAGCCAATCGCGGCCTGGATCGGCACCTCGAACTGCTGGCGCGGGATGAGTTCGCGCAGCTTGCCGGTCATCATCACGCCGTAGGCGTAGGCCTTGTCCCGGTGGGTGATGGCGCTGAAGGCGTCCACCTGCTCGCCCTGGAGCATGATGTCCACCTTGACGAGGTCGGCCACCTGGTCCCCGTCGGCCTTCCAGTCCAGCGAGCCGTAGCCGCGGGTCTTGGATTTGAGGATGTCGAAGAAGTCGAAGACGATTTCGGCCAGCGGGAGGCGGTAGCGGATTTCCACCCGGTCCTCGGAGAGGTAGTCCATGCCGCCCATCACGCCGCGGCGGCTCTGGCACAGCTCCATGATGGCGCCGACGAACTCGTTCGGGGCCAGGATGGTGGCCGCCACCATCGGCTCGCGGACTTCGGAGACCTTGCCGGTGGGGTATTCGCTGGGGTTGGTGACGTGGACGACCCTCTTGTCCTCCAGCGTCACCTCGTACTCCACGTTGGGGGCGGTGGAGATGAGGTCCAGCTTGTACTCGCGTTCGAGCCGCTCGCGGGTGATTTCCAGGTGCAGCAGCCCCAGGAAACCGACGCGGAAGCCGAAGCCCAGCGCGGCCGATGTTTCCGGCTCGTAGACCAGCGCGGCGTCGTTGAGCATCAGCTTTTCCAGCGCGTCGCGCAGCACCGGGTAGTCGGTGCCGTCGAGCGGGTACAGGCCGGAGAAGACCATCGGCTTGGCGTCGGCGTAGCCGGGCAGCGAGTCACTGGCCGGCTTGGCCAGGTTGGTGACGGTGTCGCCGACCTTGGACTGGCGCACGTCCTTCACGCCGGTGATCAGGTAGCCGACCTCGCCGACGCCCAGGCCCTTGGACGGGGTGGGCTCCGGGGAGCTGACACCGATTTCGAGGAGTTCGTGGGTGGCGCGGGTGGACATCATCTGGATGCGTTCGCGCGGGTGGAGCATGCCGTCGACGACGCGGACGTAGGTGACGACGCCGCGGTAGGTGTCGTAGACGGAGTCGAAGATCATGGCCCGGGCGGGCGCGTTCGGATCGCCGACCGGGGCGGGGAGGTCGCGGACGATCTTGTCCAGCAGGACTTCGACGCCGGCGCCGGTCTTCCCGGAAACGCGCAGCACCTCGTCCGGGACGCCGCCGATCAGGTTGGCGAGTTCTTCCGCGTACTTCTCCGGCTGCGCCGCGGGCAGATCGATCTTGTTCAGGACCGGGATGATCGTGAGGTTGTTCTCCATCGCCAGGTAGAGGTTGGCGAGCGTCTGCGCCTCAATGCCCTGGGCCGCGTCCACGAGCAGCACGGCGCCCTCACATGCGGCCAGCGAGCGGGACACCTCGTAGGTGAAGTCGACGTGGCCGGGGGTGTCGATCATGTTCAGCGCGTAGCTGGTGCCGTCGAGTTCCCACGGCATCCGGACGGCCTGCGACTTGATGGTGATGCCGCGTTCGCGCTCGATGTCCATCCGGTCCAGGTACTGGGCCTTCATGTCGCGGGACTGCACGACGCCGGTGTACTGGAGCATCCGGTCGGCCAGCGTGGACTTGCCGTGGTCAATATGCGCAATGATGCAGAAGTTCCGGATGAGGGCCGGATCTGTTGCGGCAGGCACCGGGGCGGTGCGGGCCATGGGAGACACGCAGGGTCCTTACTGTTTGGCAATACCTGGGAGCTGTACTGGCTGGCTGTTCCACGGACGAACGCAGCCGGTGTTCCATTGTTGCCTGTTCCACCGCGCTGCGGCACGCCGCATTTCTCGTTCCTTATAGTCTCCCACGTCCCGGAGCGTGGCCCTGCATCAGTCTGCACGTGCGCCGGCCGGGTGTTGGCCGGACGATGGCCGGTAGCCGGCCGGTAGGGTTTCCCCATGGCCATGAATCTCCGTTCCCTCGGCAACGCCGTCCGCGGCGCCCTGCGCTTCCTCGACCGGCTCGGCGGCGGTGCGCCGGCTCAAACGCGGCGCCCCGGCGGCAAGCCCGGCCGTACCCCCGGCCGCACCCCCGGCCGCCCCGCCGGCGGTACGTCCCCGGGCACTTCCGGCGGACTCACCGGCACCTACCCGGGCGATTTCCGCGGCAAGGCCACGGTGCAGTACAGCCCCGCCGCCAACGGCCGGCCTGAACCCGGCGAGATCGTCTGGACCTGGGTGCCGTTCGAGGAGGACCACACCCGGGGCAAGGACCGCCCGGTGCTGCTGGTGGGGAGCAAGGGCCGCTACCTGCTCGGCCTGATGCTCACCAGCAAGGACCACGACGGCGACGGCCGCCGCGCCGACGACTACGTCGACATCGGCACCGGGCCCTGGGACCGGCAGTGGCGACCGAGTGAGGCGAGACTGGACCGCGTCCTGCAGATCAGCCCCCGGGACGTGCGGCGCGAGGGTGCCATTCTCGATGCCGGACGGTTCCGCGCCATCTCCGCGGCGCTGCGCGACCGGCACGGCTGGTCCTGACTCACGCGTCCGGGGACCCCGGCATACAGGGACGCCCGCGACCCGCGGCGGCCGCCGGAAATCGCCACCGGGCGCGCGTCTCTGCTAGTATTGACAGCTGTGTGTCCGTGCAGGTCGACGGCCACAGATGGTTGGTCGCCATAGGTATCCCCACGCCGCTCAGTCAATGGCCAATCTGAAAGCCCTCTAGACCATTTTCCGCATTGAAAAAGAGAGTTCACACGTGGCTAATATCAAGTCCCAGAAGAAGCGCATCCTGACCAACGAAAAGGCTCGCCTGCGCAACAACGCAGTCAAGTCCGAGCTGAAGACGGCCATCCGCGCCGTCAACACCGCCGTTGAGTCCACCGACAAGGATGCCGCTACTGCTGCATTGGTTTCTGCCAGCCGGAAGCTCGACAAGGCTGTCAGCAAGGGTGTTCTTCACAAGAACAACGCTGCAAACCGCAAGTCCGCGATCTCCAAGAAGGTCAACGCACTCTAAGGTTTTCCAGTTCAACTGAACTGATGATTGTGGCCGGCACCCCCTGGGTGCCGGCCACAGCCAGTTAATGCGGAATACCGACCCAGGCGAGCCGCCGCCCTCGGGGTTAGCGGCGCACCGATCCGGCAATCACCGTCACGGCGTGTTCGACGGCGTAAACCGGGTCGCGCGAGAGCCCCTTGACCTGCGCGTCCGCCTCGGCAGTGACCTGGATGGACCGGACCAGGCCTTCCGGCGTCCAGCGCCTGACCTCGCGCTGCGCCTGCTCCACCAGCCAGGGCTGCATGCCCAGCTGCTTGGCGATCTGCGCGGATGAGCCCGAGGCTCCCGCGACCTTGGCCAGGGAGCGCAGCTTAGACGCCAGGGCCGCGACGATCGGCACCGGGTCCGCTCCGGTGTCCAGGGCGTGGCGGAGCGTGGAGAGGGCCAGCGGTGCATTGCCGGCCATGGCGGCGTCGGCGACCTTGAACGCTGACGCTTCGACCCGGCCGCCGTAGTAACGGTCCACCATGTCGGTGTCGACGGCTGTGGTGGCGTCAGCGATCAGCTGGCTGCAGGCGGCTGCGAGCTCGGCCAGCTGCGCGCCGACGGCGTTGACCAGGGCATGCACGGCGTCGGGCTCAATCCGGCGGGCGGCCGCCTTGAACTCGGACGTGACGAAAGAGGCTTTGTCCACGTCCTTCTTCAAAGGCTGGCAGTCAACCACCGGCCAGCCGCCGGCCTTGATCGCGTCCAGGAGTTTCTTGCCCCGCACTCCCCCGCCATGGCGGAGCACCAGCACGGCGTCGGGCTCGGGCTGGGCCAGGTATTTCAGGGCGTCGGCGAGAAAGGCGTCATTCATGGCCTCCAGGCCCTCAACCTCGATCAGCTTCTGCTCGCCGAAGAGGGACGGGCTGACGTTCATGGCCAGGGTGCCGGGCTCGTAGCTGCCCGCGTTCAGCCGGGTGACCTCGACGTCGGGCGCGGCCGCCCGGACCTGGGAGCGGATCCGGTCCATGGCGCGGGACCCAAGGTAGTCCTCGGGGCCGCCGACCAGGACCACCGGCGCCGGAGTCACGTCGCGCCAGGTGGCGGTGTTCGCGGCCGCGGTCCGGGTGCGTTGGGTCTGGGCAGCAGCCACTGGTGGTTCCTCCGGGAAGTTGGTTTGCAGACTCTAAGCCTGCCACGGCGGGGACGGTCCACCAAGCCGCGGCGGCCGGGCGCGTGGGGTACGCGCCCGGCGACCCCGGGAACTGCTCGACGGTCCAGCCCGGCGGCCAGGAAGAACGCCGTCCGTTCCTGGAGCATCCGGACCCGGCCGAGGGTGGCGGAAGGGTGGGTCACGACCCAGATGGCGGCCAGGGACAGCACGGAAAGCAACGCCATCGTGGACGCACCGAGTGGACCCTCCGGCCAGGGCAGGGCTGCGCCGGGCAGGGCCGCGAAGTACCGGGCGATGCCCGCCACGGCGGCCGCGAAGGCACCGGCGACGGCGAGGGGAATCCCCGCCAGGCCGGGGACGAGGGCGACGAGCGGTACGGCAGCCGTGCCCACCACGGTGACCGGGGGCACCAGCGCGGCGGCGGCGAGGTTCGCGGGCAGGGCGTAGCTGGAGAACTGCGGCTGCAGCAGCACGATGACGGGGCCGCAGAACAGCTGGGCGGATAACGGAACCGCGATTCCGGCGGCGCACCAGCGCGGCACTACGGCGGGCAGCCAGGCCATCAACGGCCGGCCCGCAAGCACAATGCCGAGAGTGGCGAGCACGGACAACACAAACCCGAAGTCAGCCGCCAACGCCGGGTCGGCGAGCAGCAGTCCGGTGGAGGCCACACAGAGCAGGCTGAGGCCGCGGCCGGCCCGGCCGAACGCCAGTGCCGAGAGTCCGACCGCGCCCATCACCGCGGCCCGCAGTACACTCGCCTCCGGGCCCACCATCAGGACGAACAGGCCGAGCCCGGCGAGGGCCCCGCCGGCTGCCGCTGGCCGCGGCAGCCGGAAACTGCGCGCCGCCAGCAACAGCACCCCCAGGACCAGACTGCAGTTGGCTCCGCTCACCGCCGTCAGGTGGGTCATCCCCACGTTCTTCATGGCCGCGGCGAGTTGCGGGTCCAGTGCCGAAGTGTCGCCGGTCACCATGCCGGGCAGCAGCCCGCGGGCGTCGCCCGGTAGTCTGGCCGCCGCGGCGCTGAAGCCGCTCCGCAGGCCGGCCGGGGCTCGTTGCCAGCCGGCGGGCGTCGCCAGGCGGACCGGGGCGGACGAGGCGGACAGCATTCCGGCCTCCGCTTCGCCGGGGCCGGCCGGCTTGAGCCGGCCCGTGGTCCTGATCCGCTGGCCCGGTTCGGCGACTGCCCAGTCGTCGCCGCCCAGCACCAGCAGCGGCGTGCCGGACTCCACCCGGCGGCCCTCAAACACCAGCACCAGGGCCGTGGCGGGGACTGCCCAGCGTTCGGCGAGGCCAGGGGCCGCTGCTCCCCCAAGCCGCCTCGGCACCCCTGCGACTTCCAGTTCGGCCACCACGGAGGCGCCACCGGCGACGGCCTCAGCGACGGCGCCCTCATGCCGCTGAACGGACGCCACGCCCGCGTGGGCCGCCGCGGCGCAGGAGAGCAGCAGCGCCGCGGCCACGGTGGCCCGCAGGCTGCGCGGGGCAGGTCTGCGGCGCCGGCGTCCGTGTGAGTGCCGGCGCCAGGGTGCCAGCAGCGCCAGGGCAGCCGCCGCGAGGCCGGCGCAGAGGCCCACTATGGCCGGTGGTTCCAGCCGTCCGGCGGCAAGGGCCGTCCCCCAGACCAGCAGCGCTGCGGGCACCAGCCGGAGATCGGTGCGGCGCCGCCGCTCCGGCCCGACGGCTGCAGTGACCCGTTCCTGCAGCGCGGCCCTGACGCGGTGATGGATCCAGCTCAGGGCGGCCCGTGCGGATCCGGCAGCCCGGACCCCCACTGGCAACACTGCTGCGGCAGGCGCCCGCTCTTCCGTCGCGGCGGCCCGGGCCATGGTTCCTGCGGCGGCGTCACGGAAGAATTGCCAGCGGCGTTCTTGCCCTGCGGCCATGTCAGACCCTCACCAGCGGCAGCAGGGCCTCCAGCAGTTTGGGGCCCACCCCTTCGACGGCGTCGAGTTCCTCCACGCGGCCGAACCGGCCGTGCTGCTTGCGCCAGTCCACGATCCGCTGGGCCAGGACCGGCCCGACCCGCGGCAGCGTCGCCAATTCTTCGACCCCGGCGGTGTTGAGGTTGACCTTGGCCGGGGGCCCTGTGCCGCCGGGAGCACCCGACCCGTCGGCTCCGGCTCCGACGTCGGCGGCGTCGGTGCTGCCGCGCTCCGGGACGAGGATCTTTTGGCCGTCCTCAAGGATGGCGGCGAGATTGAGCCGGTCCAGGTCGGCGGTTCCCGTGCTTCCGCCGGCGGCCGTGATGGCCTCGTGGAGCCGGCTTCCGGCCGGGAGCTGCACAATCCCGGGGCGCGCCACGGCGCCGGCAACGTGGATTACGATCGTGCCCCCGGTCGCGGCGCCGGAGGGCTCGGCTCCGGCCGGGCCAGAGCCGTCCTGGCCGCCGGAACGCGGCTCACCAGCCCCGGCACCGGCAGGACCCGCACGGTCCTCCGTACCTGCGTTGGAGGGTTCCCCCAGTGGCTGGGACCGGGGTGCGCCGACGGCGGCCTGCCACCAGAACCAGCCTCCCAGCAGCACCGAAATCGCCGCGAGCAACGCCGCGGCAGCGCGGCCGGTGCGCCACCTGAACCTCGCCGCCGGGAACCCCGAAGCGGGGTCCGCGGGGCCTGCCCAGGCGGGGGCAGCAGCCACTGCTTCGGCCGGTACCGGCACGGCCGGTGCCGGCACGGCCGGTGTGGCGTCGAGCAGGGCCTCCTGCCGTGCCGGGCCCAGGCTGGCGGCCCAGCGGTGCCGGGCCGGGCCCGTGCCCGGGTGGACTGCGCTACGGGGCCCGGCTTCCGGGTAACGGCGCGACATGGAACCCAGCCTAGGCACGGCAACGCACCCGCGGCAGGCGCCGGATCGGCTATGTGGAAAGCTGCCCGAGGCCCCCGGGTGCCGTGGACGCCCCGGCGCCGCCGGCTGCCCCGGAAGTAGGGCCAGACCCCGGCAGCGGGGTGCTGCTCTCCCCCACAATCACGGCCAGCACCCCGAGCCCGGCGTGGGCCGCCAGCACCGCGGGCAGGGAACTGATCTGCGCCGGCGGGCACTCCGGAAGCAGGCGCGCCAGCCGTGACGCCACCTGCTCCGCCTCGGCCGGGTTGCCGAAGTGGTGCACCGCAATCCGGGCCTCCCCGTCGGGCCGCGACAGCGCATCCGCCGCGGCGATCTCCTCGAGCCGGGCAATGGCCCGGGCCGCGGAACGGACCTTTTCCAGCGGCACGACTTTGCCGCCGTCGACCGCGAGGATCGGCTTGATCGAGAACATGGTGCCCCAGAGCGAGGCGGCCGCGCCGATCCGGCCGCCGCGGCGCAGCTGCTCCAGGCTGGGGACGTAGAAGTAAACCTTGGTGCGGGCCAGCCGTTCCTCGGCGAAAGCCCTGACCTCATCCGCGCTCCTGCCGTCGGCGGCCGCCACGACGGCGCTCTGCACGCCCATGCCCTGCGCCATCCCGACGGTGCGGGAATCCAGGACCTCCACCGGGATCCCCACCCGGGCCGCGGCGAGGCGCGCCGAGTCGGCCGTGCCGGAGAGTTCGCCGGAAATATGGATGGAGACCACGGCTTCGAAGCCGCGGGCCGCCGCGGCGAGGTACGCCTGTTCAAACTGGCCGGGTGAGGGCCGGGAGGTCCGGACCGGAACGCCGCTGGCCAGGGCGACGGCGATGGTCTCGGCGATGTCGTCCTCGCCCTCGCCGTAGATCTCCTCCCCCACCATCACCGGCATCGGCACCACGCTCAGGCGGCCGTCGGCGGTGAAGTCGCGCACCCAGTCCGCCGGCAGGGCGGCCGCGGAGTCGGTGACCACGGCCGTGCGCGCTGCCGCTGCGGGCACGGTTTCGGCAGCGGCGCCGGGCCGCGTGGCCTGGCGGAGCCGGATGAGGCGCTCGCGCAGCCATGGCCAGCCGGGGGGCTCACGGTCCGGCACGAGGCACCTCCTGGAAAGGGTTCCGGCCGCCGGCAAGTGCCGGCGGCCGGTTCAAACACTGGCCTGCCCGGCTAGGCCGGGACGATGTTGACCAGTTTAGGCGCCCGCACAATCACGGTGCGGATGCCCCGGCCGTCCAGGGCGCGCTGGACGTTCCCGGAGGCCAGTGCCAGTTCGCGCAGTTCGTCCTCGGAGATGGCCGGGGACACCTCGAGGCGGTCGCGCACCTTGCCCTGGACCTGGACGACGGCAGTGACCGTGTCCTGCACCAGGAGGGCCTCGTCGTGTGTAGGCCAGCCGGCGTTGGCCACCGACGCCGGGTGTCCCAGCGCGTTCCACAGGTCCTCCGCCGTGTAGGGGGCGAACAGGCTCAGGATGACCGCGACGGCTTCCACGGCTTCGCGGACGGCCGGGTCCGCGCCGCCGGCGCCGCCGGCTGCGTCAATCGTTTTGCGGGTCGCGTTGACCAGCTCCATCAGTTTGGCCACGACCACGTTGAACTTGTTGGCATCCAGCAGCGCCTCGGCGTCCGCGATGGTGCGGTGCGTAACAGTGCGCAGCGCACGGTCGCCGGTGGCGAAGTCGACGCCGGGTTCGCTCGTAACGTCCTGGCCCAGCCGCCAGGCGCGGGCCAGGAACTTCGCGGAGCCCGACGGCGAGACGTCCGCCCAGTCGACGTCGTCCTCCGGCGGGGATGCGAAGATCATGGTCAGGCGCACGGCGTCGACGCCGAACTTGTCCAGCTGCTCGCCCAGGTCCACGCCGTTGCCCAGGGACTTGCTCATGGCCTTGCCGCCGTTGAGCACCTGGCCCTGGTTCAGCAGCGCCCGGAACGGCTCGTCCGCCTCGATCAGGCCCAAATCGTGGATGACCTTGGTGAAGAAGCGGGCGTACAGCAGGTGCAGGATGGCGTGCTCGACGCCGCCGACGTACTGGCCCACCGGCATCCAGTCGTTGATCTTGGCCGGGTCGAACGGGCCCTCGGTGTACTCCGGCGAGACGAAGCGCAGGAAGTACCAGGACGAGTCCACGAAGGTGTCCATGGTGTCCGTGTCACGCTTGGCCGGGCCGTGGCAGCTGGGGCACTCCACGTTGACCCACGCCTCTGCGGCGGCCAGCGGGGACGTGCCCTTCGGGGACAGGTCTTCGCCGCGCAGGTTCTCCGGCAGGGTGACCGGCAGCTGATCGTCCGGGACGGGCACCTCGCCGCACGCGGGGCAGTGGATGATCGGGATCGGGGTACCCCAGAACCGCTGTCGGCTCAGCAGCCAGTCGCGCAGGCGGAAGTTCACGAACTTCTCCCCGGTGCCCTGCTGCTCCAGGATCGCGATGGCCGCCGGGATGGCCTCGGCCTTGGGCAGGCCATCCAGTGCGCCGGAGTTGATCAGCGTTCCCTCGCCGGCCGTGGCCGTGCCGGAGACCGCGGGGTCTTCCTCGCCGGTGTCCAGCACCGCGCGGACCGGCAGGTCAAAGGTCTTGGCGAAGTCCAGGTCGCGCTGGTCATGGGCGGGGACGGCCATGATGGCGCCGGTGCCGTAGTCCGCCAGGACGTAGTCGGCGGCCCAGACGGGCAGCTTCTCGCCGTTGAGCGGGTTGATGGCATAGCGGCCGGTGAAGACGCCGGTCTTTTCCCGTTCGGTGGACTGCCGTTCGATCTCGGAGAGCGCTTTCACCTGCTCTCGGTAGGCGTCCAGGGCAGCGGCGTGTTCCTCGGTGACCAGGTCGACGGCGAGCGGCGCGTCCGCGGCCACCACAAAGAACGTCGCACCGTACAGGGTGTCCGGGCGGGTGGTGAAGACGGTGACGTCCTTGGCGGGCTTGCCGCCGTCGGCCTCGACCACAAAGGTGACGTGGGCGCCCTCGGAGCGGCCGATCCAGTTCTTCTGCATGGCCAGGACCCGCTCGGGCCAGTGCCCGCGCAGTTCGTCCATGTCGTCCAGCAGGCGGTCGGCGTAGTCGGTGATCTTGAAGTACCACTGGTTCAGGGACTTCTTGGTCACGGCGGTGCCGCAGCGCTCACAGGCGCCGTTGACCACCTGTTCGTTGGCCAGCACGGTCTGGTCCTTGGGGCACCAGTTGACCGGCGAGTCCTTGCGGTAGGCCAGGCCGCGCTCGTAGAAGCGCTTGAACAGCCACTGGGTCCAGCGGTAGTAGCCGGGGTCCGAGGTGTGCAGCCGGCGGGACCAGTCGGCGGAAATGGCGTAGCGCTTGAAGGATGCAGCCTGCGTGTCGATATTCGCGTAGGTCCACTCGCTGGGGTGCGCGTTGCGCTTGATCGCGGCGTTTTCCGCGGGCAGGCCGAAGGAGTCCCAGCCGATCGGGTGCAGCACGTCATAGCCCTGCTGGCGCAGGTAACGCGCGACGACGTCGCCCATCGCGAACGCTTCGGCGTGGCCCATGTGCAGGTCGCCGGACGGGTACGGGAACATGTCGAGCACGTAGCGGCGTTCCTTCGAACCGTCATCCAGGGGCGTGAAGACCTTGAGGTCTTCCCAGACCTGCGGCCACTTGGCCTCCATGGCGGCGAAGCTGTAGGCGCCCTCCTCGGGGCCTTCGTTCGCTGCGGCTGCTGCTGTTCCGGTTTCTGTCTCCGGCTGAACGCTCACTGCTGGCCTCTTCTGTCTTTTCAGGCTTGTGTTTCCAAGCGCTGGTCCTGTCAAGCTTCCGCCCCGCCGGGGTAGGTTCCCCGTGCCCGGCAGCTGATCTTCCGCGGCCTTCCTGCCGCCGGCCCGGGGCAACCCCAGACACACAAAAGCCCCTCGACATGGAGGGGCTGCCGCTCGGCAATCCGAGATGGAGTTCGGGATGCCGGGCGGCTAGCTAAGCAGAAGGATCGCGCGCATGGAACTACTTTAGCGCCTTCGCAGGGCGTCCGGGGCGAGGCCCGCTCGAAATCGGGCCGCTTAATCTCCGCGGCCGATACCAAATTGTTATATTTGCCTGCTGAATAGGCGGTGGTACTTACGCCGATATCGGGACCCGGACTCCCGTAGGGAATAAATAGGCAACGAGTAATTCAAGTCAAAAGTCAAGTAGCCTGCCGACTCTTTATGGGTATTTATCCAGCCCTCGGCAAGTAGTTTTTAGGCGGTCGGGAAACCTACCCGCGGCTACCGCCACTGAGGCATGATACCGGCGTTTTTGGGGCCTGGGCGGAGGAAATCCTGAGAGCTTGCTAAAAGTTTCGAACAGGGACACTATGCACTCAAGATCTCTGGGGGGATTCGTAAATGGTCTCGGGTTGAGGAGCCTGATATGTATCGTTTGCGTGCGTCCGCCCTGCCACAATTCGCGAAACTGCCACCGCGCTCGCCCGCGGCCGGCAGCCGCCCGGAAAAGATCTAGCCATGTTCGGCTGGATTACCCGGTTCAGTATGCAGTTCCGCATCCTGGTTCTGGCCCTCGCGGCCGGGCTCGTCACCTTCGGCGTTGTCAACGTGCCCCACATGGCAGTGGACAGCATGCCCGAGTTCGCCCCCGCGCAGGTCGAGATCCAGACCGAGGCCCTGGGCCTCTCCGCTGTCGAAGTCGAACAGCTCATCACCTCACCGATGGAAGCCGACCTCCTCAACGGGGTGGCCTGGCTGGACGAAATCCGGTCGAAGTCAGTTCCGGGCCTGTCCTCCATCGAACTTGTCTTCCGGCCGGGCACCGACCTGCTCCGTGCCCGCCAGCTGGTGGCTGAACGGATGACCCAGGCGCACGCCCTGCCGAACGTGTCGTCCCCGCCCTTGATCATGCAGCCGATGTCATCGACGAGCCGCGTGATGATGGTACGGATGAGCTCCAAGCAGCTCTCCGGGATTGAAATGTCCGTCCTGGCCCGGTGGAAGATCAAGCCGCGACTGATCGGCATCCCAGGGGTGGCGAACGTGGCCATCTGGGGCCAGCGCGAACAGCAGCTGCAGGTGGAGGTCACCCCCACCCAGTTGCAGGAAAAGGGCATCACGCTGGAGCAGGTGATCAAGTCCACCGGCAACGCCGTTTGGGTCTCACCGCTGAGCTTCCTTGAAGCGTCGACGCCGGGCACCGGCGGTTTCGTCGAGTCCCCCAGCCAGCGGCTCGGCATCCAGCACGTGCTGCCGATCCGCACCCCGGCGGACCTCTCCAAGGTCAGCGTCGAGGACACCAACCCGCGGTTGCTCCTTGGGGACATCGCCAAGGTCCGCGAGGACCACCAGCCGCTGATCGGCGACGCGGTGGTCGGACAGGATCCAGGCCTGCTCCTGGTCATCGAGAAGTTCCCCGGGACCAGCGCACTCGAGGTCACCAAGGACATTGAAGCGGCACTGAAGGACCTCGAACCCGGCCTCGCCGGCGTCCAGATGGACACTTCGGTGTTCCGCCCGGCGGCGGCACTGCAGGACTCCGTGGACGGCCTGGCGCTCGCGCTGCTGTTCAGCCTGCTGATCGCCGTCGCCCTGTTCTGGCTGTTGTTCCGCTCCTGGCGGGTGGCCGTGATCGGCCTGGTTGCCCTGGCCACCTCGGTGACGGCGGCGGCCGTGGTCCTGCAGTTGCAGGGGGCCACCTTGAACGTGGCGGTCCTGGTCGGCATCTTCCTGGCCATCTCCCTGGTTGTGGGCGACGTCATCGAAGATGTGCAGGCCCAGCGCCGGCGCCGCGCCGACAGCGACGGTTCCGACCCGGCCGCGGACTTCCGCTCCCGGATCGGCCACGCCGTCCACAGCGTGCGCACCCCGTTGTTCCACGCCTCGCTGATCATGCTGATCCCCCTGGTACCGCTGCTCTTTAGCTCCGGGATCGGCGGAGCGTTCTTCCGTCCGCTGATCTGGACGCTGGTGCTGGCGCTGCTCGCCTCGCTCATTGTGGGCCTGGCCGTCACACCGGTGCTGGTTCATCTGCTCCTGCCCCGCGATGCCTCATTCCGGCGGGAATCTGCGGGCTTCGACCGGGCCCGCGCCTCGTACCAGCGCACGCTGACGGCGGCCCGGTCCCGCACGGCCCTCGGCATCGCTGCCGTCGCCGTCGTCGGTGTGCTTGGCCTGGCGGCGGCATCCCAGCTGGTCGGCAACCGCCCCGTGGTTCCGACCCTCCCGGACCGGACCCTGCTGGTCCAGTGGGACGCCATGGCGGGCACCTCCAACGAGGAGGTCACCCGCATCGCCGCCCGCGCCTCGGACGAACTCCGGACGGTCCCTGGCGTTTCAGGGGTCGGCGGGCACGTGGGCCGGGCGATCGCCTCCGACCAGGTGGTGGGCAACAGTTCCGCGGAACTGTGGGTGTCTATCGCCCCGGACGCGGACTACGCGGCGACCGAAAGCGCCGTCCGTGAAGTCGTCAAGGGCTACCCGGGCATCGCGAACAACGTCGTCAACTACTCCCAGCAGCAGATCGGCGAGTTCCGCAGCACCCTGGATCCGGGCTTCGCGGTCCGCGTCTACGGCACGGACATGACCGTGCTGCAGCAGAAGGCCGAGGAAGTCCGCAAGGCCATCGCCGGCATCAGCGGCGTCGGAAACCCGCGGATCAACTCGACGCCCAAGACACCCATCGTGGAGGTCGAAGTCAACCTGGAGGCGGCCCAGAAGGTCGGTATCAAACCAGGTGACGCCCGGCGCGCCGCAGCGGCCCTGATGCAGGGAATCGTCGTTGGAAACCTCTTTGAACAGCAGAAGGTGTTCGAGGTTGTGGTCCGGGGCGCCGTCGACGTCCGGGACGACCTGACCAGCGTGCGGGACCTGTTGCTGGACACCCCCGACGGCGGGCACGTCAAGCTCGGCGATATCGCCGCGGTGCGGCTGGTTCCCAACGAGGTGGTGATCATGCACGATGACACCTCGCGGCGGATCGACGTAATCGCGGACGTCAGCGGCCGTCCCCTGGCGGACATCCAGCGGGACATCAACGATGCCGTCCGGAAGATCGAGTTCCCGCTCGAATACCACGCCGAGATCCCGGCCAAGTACGGCGAGAACCAGGCGGCCGACACCCTGGTGGTCGGCCTGGCGATCGCAGCCTTCCTGGCCGTACTGATCCTCCTGCAGACGGCCCTGCGCAGCTGGAAGCTCGCGCTCGCGGTGTTCCTGTCCCTGCCGGCGGCCTTGGCCGGCGGCACCTTGGCGGCCTGGCTGTCCGGGGCGGTGAATTCGCAAATTGTGCTGACGGCCTTTGCGGCGGTCCTGGCCATCACGGCCCGGAACGCGGCGCTGCTCTCGGCACGCTGCGACGAGCTGTGGCGTGAAGAACCGTCAGCCTCCCGGGCGACGGTCGTCATGGCGGCGGCCCGCGACCGGATCTCGCCGGTCCTCAAGACCGCCCTGATCACCGTTCTGGTGCTGATCCCGCCGGCTGTCTTCGGCGGAGTCATCGGCCAGACCGTCCTTGGTCCGATGCTGCTGATCATCGTCGGCGGGATTGTGACCGCTACCCTCTGCGCGCTCTTTGTATTCCCGCTCCTGGTGTTCTGGTTCGGCCCTAAGGAAGGGCCCGAGGAATGGGAATCCGTCAACGAATCCGAAGTTCCGGTAATGCAGGAAAAGGTGGAAGTAAAATGACCAGCCAAAAGCCCCTCCGGCGCCTGCCCCTGGCGGCCGCTGTCTGTGCAGCACTCCTGAGTTCCCTGCCTGCCTGCGCGGCGACTCCGGCGTCCAGCAGTTCCTCGGTCCAACTGGCCAACGACCCGGCCAAGGTGGAGAAAAACGCCACCACGGGCATCGCCAAGATCACCCTCAACGCCCGCGCCGTGCAGCGGCTCGAGCTGAAGACGGACACGGTCAAGCCGGGAGCCACCGGCACCGAGGTGCTGCTTCCGTACGCGTCCCTGCTCTACGACGCGAACGGCAAGACCTGGGTCTACACGAACCCGGAGGATCGCGTCTACCAGCGCCAGGCGGTCACCGTCGCCAAGGTCGAGGCCGGCGTCGTGACCGCCACCGCCGGCCCTCCGGCGGGCACCGCGGTCGTCACCGTCGGCGCGGCAGAATTGTTCGGCGCAGAGTTCGATACGGCGCACTGACATGCGCCGGATCATTGCGACGAGCCTGAGGTTCCGGTCCATCATCGTTGCGATGGCCGCTGCCTTGATGATCGTAGGCAGTGCCCAGCTCAGCACAGCCTCGGTGGATGTGTTCCCCGAATTCGCGCCGCCCAAGGTCGAGGTGCAGACCGCGTGCCTGGGCCTGACGGCGTCGGAGGTCGAGGAACTCGTCTCTGTCCCGATGGAGGAGGCGTTCAACGGGATCGACGGCCTGGACCACATGCGGTCCAAGTCGGTGTCCCAGCTCTCCTCCATCGTGCTCGAATTCAAGCCCGGGACCGATGTCCTGAACGCCCGGCAGATGGTTTCGGAGCGGATGGCCACCGTCATCCCGACGCTGCCCACCTGGGCGGCGCCGCCGGTGATGTTGCAGCCGCTGTCCTCGACAAGCCGGGTCATGAAGATCGGGCTGTCCTCCGACACCCGGTCGTTGATCGAAATGTCGATGATCTCCTACTGGAACATCCGGGCCCACCTGTTGCGGGTTCCGGGCGTGGCCAACGTGGCCATCTGGGGTGAGCGGCTGCAGATGCTGCAGGTGCAGGTGGATCCGGCCAAGCTGGCCGCCAACAACGTCACGCTGGAGAACGTGATGAACTCCACCTCGGACGCTCTGGACGCCGGACTGCTCAAGTACTCCCCCGGCGCCCTGATCGGCACCGGCGGCGCCCTCGAGACGCCGAGCCAGAGCCTGAGCATCCGCCACGTCCAGCCGATCACCGGTCCGCAGCAGCTGGCCCAGGTCGCGCTGGAACAGCGTGAGGGGCAGGAGCCGCTGCGCCTCGCCGATGTCGCCACCGTCGTCGAAGACCACCAGCAGCTGATCGGCGACGCCGTCATCAACGGCGGCCCCGGCCTGATGCTGATCGTGGAGAAGCTCCCCTGGGGCAACACCCTGGAGGTCACCCGCGGTGTGGAGGAAGCCCTGAAGGAGCTGCAGCCGGGCTTGACCGGCATCGCGGTGGACACCACCTTGTTCCGGCCGGCGACCTTCATTGAGGAATCACTCGGCAACCTCAGCGTGGCCCTGCTGCTCGGCTGCCTGCTCGTGGTCTTGGTCCTCAGCGTGTTCCTGTTCCAGTGGCGCACCGCGCTGGTCAGCGTGGCGGCCATCCCGCTCTCTCTGCTGACGGCGGCCCTGGTCCTCTACTGGACAGGAGGCACGGTCAACACGATGGTGCTAGCGGGATTGGTGATCGCCGTCGGGGTGGTGGTGGACGACGCCATTATCGACGTCGAAAACATCGTCCGCAGGCTCCGCCAGCACCGGGCTGCCGGCGGCACCGACAGCGCGGCACGGGTGGTGGTCAACGCCTCGCTGGAGGTCCGCGGCCCGATCGTCTACGCGACCCTGATCATCGTCGTGGCTACCGTGCCGATCTTCTTCCTGGACGGCCTGACCGGGTCCTTTTTCCGCCCGCTGGCCATCTCCTACACCCTGGCCGTGTTCGCGTCCATGCTTGTGGCCCTGACCGTTACCCCGGCCATGGCGTACATCTTCCTGCGCAACGCGAAGCTTGAGGACCGCGACCCGCCGCTGGTCCGGGTGCTCAAGCGCTGGTACGGCGCCGGGCTCCGGCCCATCGTCCGCCGCCCGCTCCCGGGCTACCTGTCGCTGGCGGCGCTGGGCGTAGTGGGCATTGTCGCCGCGCCCCTCCTGGGCCAGTCGCTGCTCCCGTCCTTCAAGGAACGCGACTTCCTGATGCACTGGGTCACCCAGCCGGGAACGTCGAATTCCGAGGAGGTCCGGGTCAGCCAGCTGGCCTGCAAGGAGCTGATGACGGTGCCCGGGGTGCGCAACTGCGGATCCCACATCGGGCAGGCGTTTGCGGCCGATGAAGTGGTTGGCGTCAACTTCGGCGAAAACTGGATCAGCATCGATCCGGCGGCGGACTATGACAAGACCCTCGCCTCGGTCCAGGAACTGGTGGATGGCTACCCCGGCATCCACCGGGACGTCCAGACCTACCTCAAGGAACGTGTCCGGGAAGTGCTCACCGGCACCGGCTACGCCGTTGTGGTCCGGGTGTACGGCGACGACCTCGCGGTTCTCCGGAAGGAAGCGGACAAGGTCAAGAAGATCCTCGGCGGGATCGAGGGTGCTGTCGGTGCGAAGATTGCGCTGCAGGTGGACGTGCCGCAGATCGACGTCGAAGTGAACCTGGCGGCCGCCAACCAGTACGGCCTCAAGCCCGGTGACGTGCGGCGTGCCGCCGCCACCCTGGTGGCCGGCGAGGAAGTCGGCGACGTCTACCGCGACGGCAAGGCCTACGACGTGCAGGTCTGGAGCCCGCCGGAGACGCGCACCAGCGTCACCAGCATCGAGAACCTGCAGATGGACACGCCGAGCGGGCAGCGCATCAAGCTCGCGGACGTGGCCAAGATCTCGGTCAAGCCGACCCCGAACGTGATCGAGCGTTCGGAGGGCTCGCGCCGGCTCGATGTCAGTGCCAACGTCAAGGAAGGCGACCTGGTGAAGGTCGTGGAGGAACTCAAGGGCAACCTCGAGACCGTGGAGTTCCCCACCGGCTACCACGCCGACATCCTCGGCGAGTACGCGGAACGGCAGGCCGCCTCTCAGCGCCTGCTGGTCTTCTCGGTCGGCGCCATCGCGGTGATCTTCCTGCTGCTGCAGGCGGCTTTCCGCAGCTGGCGGCTGGCGACCCTGGTGATCCTGACCCTGCCGGTGGCACTCGTGGGCGGTGTCCTCGCAGCGCACCTCAGCGGCGGGATCCTGTCCCTGGGCTCGCTGGTGGGCTTCCTCACGGTGATGGGCATTGCCGCCCGTAACGGCATCCTGCTCATCAACCACTGCCAGCACCTCGAACAGTTCGAGGGCGTGCGGTTCGGCCCCGGACTGGTGCTGCGCGGCGCGGCCGAGCGGTTGTCCCCGATCCTGATGACCACCCTGGCCACGGCCCTGGCCCTCGTGCCGCTGGTGGTCATGGGCAACATTCCGGGCCACGAGATCGAGCACCCCATGGCCGTCGTCATCCTCGGCGGCCTGGTCACCTCGACCCTGGTGAACCTGTTCATCGTCCCCTCGCTCTACCTCCGGTTCGCCAAGGGCCGCGCGGATCGCGAGCACGGGCTCCATGCGGCCCAGCCGGCCACAGCCGGCTAGCCGCGGCACACAACCCCAAAGAGAGGCGTGTTTCATGTTTCAGCGACGACGGCGGTTCACCGCCTATGGCTCGGCCGCCCTGCTGGTGCTGGCGACGTTCACTGCGACGTCGGCACCGGCGGCCACCGCCGCACCGTCGGGCCAGGAGCTCTGCGGTCCCGGATCGGCGATCAGGTTCGACCGGGATGACTATCCGTCGTCACCGCGGATCGACAACAAGTGGTTTCCGCTGACCCCCGGTATGCAGTTCACCACAACAGGGACCGTCACGGACGCCACGGGCACGAGCGCCCACACGGTGATCCACACGGTGACCGGCCTGACCAAGGTCATCGACGGCGTCAAGACGCTCGTGATGTGGGACCGGGACTACTCCGACGGCGAGCTCACCGAGTCCGAACTGGCGTTCTTTGCCCAGTCGGACAAGGGCGACGTCTGGTTGTTCGGTGAGTACCCCGAAGAGTACGAAAACGGGAAACTCATCGGCGCACCGAGCACCTTCATCAGCGGCATCGACAGGGCGCGCGCGGGAATCGCCATGCAGGCGGAACCGCACCGGAACACCCCCGCCTACGTGCAGGCCTACGCACCGAAGGTGGACTTCCTGGACTGCGGGGACGTGCTGTACAAGAACCTGCGGGTCTGCGTCCCGACGGGCTGCTACAACGATGTGATGGTGATCGACGAGTTCAACCCGCTGGATCCGCCGAGCGTGGGCCACCAGCGGAAGTATTACTCCCCCGGCACCGGGCTCGTGAAGGTCACGGCTTCCGGCGGTGACAGCCAGGAGTTCATGGACCTCGTCAAGATCAAGAAGCTCAGCGGCTCCGAACTGGAGCACGTGAACGCCCAGGCGCTCAAACTGGACCGGCGGGGCTACACCGTGAGCAAGGACGTCTACGCCAAGACGCCGCGCGCCGTCGTCGCTTACCCGCGTACCGGCTCCTGACGGGCGCGGGACCGCAGCCGGCACAGGCCCGCGGTTCCGGCCCCACACGAAAGAGCTCCGGTCAGCCTGGCTGACCGGAGCTCTTTCGTGATGCGGGTGACCGCCGGGATGAAGGCTACTTCACGTCCTCGTCGACCCAGTCCATGGACTTGGTGACGGCCTTCTTCCAGAGGCGCATCTGGCGCTCGCGCTCTGCCTGGTCCATCTTCGGCTCCCAGCGCTTGTCCTCGGACCAGTTGGCGGAGCACTCGCCCAGGTCCTTCCAGAAGCCGACGGCGAGGCCGGCCGCGTAGGCGGCACCGAGCGAGGTGGTCTCGACCACCTTCGGCCGGATCACCGGGACACCCAGGATGTCGGCCTGGAACTGCATCAGCGCGTCGTTGGCGACCATGCCGCCGTCGACCTTCAGCTCGGTCAGCGGCACACCGGAGTCGGCGTTGACGGCGTCGAGTACCTCGCGGGTCTGGAAGGCGGTGGCCTCCAGCGCCGCGCGGGCGATGTGGTTCTTGTTCACGAACCGGGTCAGGCCGACGATCGCGCCGCGGGCGTCCGAACGCCAGTACGGGGCGAACAGGCCGGAGAACGCCGGCACGATGTACACCCCGCCGTTGTCCTCCACGGATGCCGCAAGGGTCTCCACTTCCGGGGCGCTGCCGATCATGCCGAGGTTGTCGCGCAGCCACTGCACCAGGGACCCCGTGACGGCGATGGAGCCTTCCAGGGCGTAGTGCGGGGCGGCGTCCCCGAGCTTGTAGCCGACCGTGGTCAGCAGCCCGTTCTTGGAGTGGACGATCTCCTCACCGGTGTTGAAGATGAGGAAGCAGCCCGTGCCGTAGGTGTTCTTGGCCTCGCCGGCGTCGAAGGCCGCCTGGCCGAACGTCGCCGCCTGCTGGTCGCCGAGGATGCCGGCCACCGGCACCTCGCGCAGGAGCTGGGACGTGTGGACGGTGCCGTAGACCTCGGAGGAGGACTTGATGGCCGGCATCATCGAGGCCGGGACACCGAAGGCGTCCAGGATGTCCTGGTCCCAGGACAACGTCTCGAGGTCCATGAACATGGTCCGCGAAGCGTTGGTGACGTCGGTGACGTGCACGCCGCCGTCGGTCCCGCCGGTGAGGTTCCAAAGCACCCAGCAGTCCGTGTTGCCGAAGACCAGGTCCCCGGCTTCGGCCTTGGCGCGCGCGCCTTCGACGTTGTCCAGGATCCACTTGATCTTGGTGCCGGAGAAGTAGGTCGCCAGCGGCAGGCCCACCTTCTGCTTGAAGCGTTCCACGCCGCCATCTTTGGCGAGCTCGTCCACAATCGCCTGCGTCCGGGTGTCCTGCCAGACGATTGCGTTGTACACCGCCTTGCCGGTGGTCTTGTCCCAGACCACCGCGGTTTCGCGCTGGTTCGTGATGCCGACCGCGGCAATGTCGTGGCGGGTCAGGTTGGCCTTGGACAGTGCGGAGGCGATGACCTCGCGGGTGTTGTTCCAGATTTCGGCGGGGTCGTGCTCCACCCAGCCGGCCTGCGGGAAGATCTGCTCGTGTTCCATCTGGCCGGAGGAAACGATGTTGCCGCTGTGGTCGAACACGATGGCGCGGGTGCTCGTGGTTCCCTGGTCAATGGCGATTACATACTGGTTCATGCTGACGTCCTTGTCGGTTGGGCCTGCGGTTGAAAGTGATGCGTACGGTTGGGTTTCCTAGGAGGCTGCGGCGGTGGCGATGATCGGCACCACGGCTGCCACGACGCCGGCGAGTCCGCCGCCGACGAGCGGTCCGACGACCGGGATCCACGAGTAGCTCCAGTCGGAGGAACCCTTGCCCTTGATCGGGAGCAGGGCGTGGGCGATGCGCGGGCCCAGGTCACGGGCGGGGTTGATGGCGTAGCCGGTCGGGCCGCCGAGGGAGACACCGATGCCGACAACCAGCAGGGCCACGGCCAGCGGGCCCAGCCCGGAGGGGGTCCCGCCGAAGGTCAGGATGACGAACACGAGGACAAAGGTGCCGATGATTTCCGTGACGAGGTTCCACGGGGTGGAGCGGATCGCCGGGCCGGTGGAGAAGACGCCCAGCTTGCTGGCGGGCTCGGGTTCGGCGTCGAAGTGCTGCTTGTGCGCCAGCCACATCACGACGGCGCCCAGGAATGCCCCGAGCAGTTCACCGCCGAAGTAGGTCAGGGTGGAGCCGAAGTCGACGGCGACCCCGGGGGCGTACTCCTTCTTGCCGTTGAGCAGCAGCCCGAAGGTCACGGCGGGGTTCAGGTGCGCGCCCGACTTGGCGGCCACGTAGACACCGGAGAACACGGCAATGCCCCATCCCCAGGTGACCATCAGGAACCCGCCGTTATTGCCCTTGGTGCCTTTGAGCGCGACGTTGGCCACAACGCCGCAACCCAGCAGGGTCAGCATTGCGGTGCCGAATACTTCGGACAGGAAAACTATTCCAAGAGACATCTTTGACTCCTCTATTTTCTGTTGTCAGCCCTTCGCGAGTTTGAAGGGCCGTTGGGCCGGCAGCGGTTTCGCGCTGCCGGCCGGCCACTGCCGGGCCCGCCAGGGGCCCTGCAGTCTTTGCGCCCGGACAAACCCGTCCGGACACGCAAGCTCTAAGCGACCAGGCTGTGGACCTGGACACCGTGGAACCGTTCGAGCACCTCCTGGGCGTGGTTGATCTCTGCGGTCCGCGCGGCGGCGTCCCAGCCCAGCGGGCCGGACAGGACCTCGGCTACCTCGTTCAGCAGCTCCCCGGTCACCAGGCCGCGGAAGGCCAGCGAGGTGCGGCGGATGAGCACGTCAACGAGGTGCCCGAGCTGTTCGTTCTGCGCCATGTACTCCAGTTCCCGCACACTCAGTTCGCGGGTGGAGTGCAGCAGCCGGTCTTCCCCGGCGTCGAGGTAGGCCATGACATCCGCGGCGCGCGTGCCGTAGCGGGTCAGCAGGCCCGCAGTCCGGTCCGCGTCACGGCCAGGTCCCATGTGGGCCTTGATCCAGCGCTGGACGCCGTCCTCGGTGTCAGGGAACCCGGCGCCGCCGCCGATGGCGAGCTTCGCCGTCGAGACTTTCCGCTCCAGGCCGAGCTCGGCGAGCACGTCGTTGCTCAGGTGCTCGGCGAGGGCCCGGAAGGTGGTCCACTTCCCGCCCACGAGGCTGAGCACGACGGCGCCGCCGGCCTTGCGCTGCGCCGAACCCTTGGCGGGGCCGCGGCGTTCGATCCGGTAGTCGCGGCTGACAAAGCCCGGCTGCGTGGCGTCGTGCTTCGGCAGCGGACGGACGCCGGAGAAGGTGTAGACGATCTGCTCCCGGTCCACGCTGATGTCGGGGAAGACGTGCCCGATCAGGTCGAAGAAGTAGTCGATTTCGGCGTCGGTGCAGACGGCGTCCTCGGCCATGTCGGCGTCGACGTCGGTGGTACCGACGAGGACGCGGTCACCCATCGGGTAGATCAGCACGATCCGGCCGTCAGTGTGCTCGAAGAAGATCTCCCGGCCCTGGCAGGCTTCGAGCAGTTCCGGGTGGTCCAGCACGATGTGCGAGCCCTTGGTGCCGCCCATAAAGGCCGAGGCGGCGCCCATGGCCTGGTTGGTCAGGTCCACCCAGGCGCCGGTGGTGTTGACCACCACGTCGGCGCTGAAATCGAAGACCTCTCCGGTCAGTTCGTCGCGGAGCTGGACCGTGCCGGACCGGCCGCCGGCCTCCGCCGTCCCGTCCATGGAGACGAGGGAAAGGTAGTTGCTGGCGCGGGCGCCGTTGCCGCCCGCTTCGCCGGCCTTCTCGCCGTCCTGGAGGACGTCCAGGGTAAGCCGTTCCGGGTTGTGCACGGACGCGTCAAAGTAGGTCGCGGCGTATTTGATGCCCGGGTGCAGCCGGGGCAGCTCGGCGAGGGCGCGCTTGCGGCCGCGGAACTGGTGGCGGGGCACGGTGCCGCCGTCGCGGGAGAAGAAGTCGTACATGCTCAGGCCGAGCTTGATCAGGAAGGCGCCGCGCTCCGTGGGCGCGCCCTGCTGCTTGTGGGTCAGGAACCGCAGCGGCGCGGCGAGGATGCCGGAGAAGGTGCTGAAGATCGGGATGGTGGTCTGCAGCGGCTTGACGTAGTGCGGTGCGATGCGCAGCAGCCGGTTGCGTTCGACCACGGATTCCTGGACAAGGCGGAATTCACCGTTTTCGAGGTACCTGATGCCGCCGTGGATCATGTGCGAGGAGGCGCCGCTGGCGCCCTGGCAGAAGTCGCCGCGTTCGACGAGGGCTACGTCCACGCCCTGCAGGGCCAGGTCACGGAAGGTCCCGACTCCGTTGATTCCGCCGCCGATGATCAGCACCTGCGCGCGCGGCCGGTTCCGCAGCCGCTGCACGGATGTGCGCCCGCTGCTCGACGCCGGATGGCCGGATGAAACCTTGTTTCCCAAAACTGCTCCTTGGGGCTTGGTACTGCGCGGCGCGCCGTCTGGCACGTCGCCGTTCAACACTATTCTTTGGACTAATGGAAAATGGAGTCAAGCACTATGCACAAACGTGCAGATTGGATATGCAATGTCGCCCACCCGCCAGTCCGACGCCCTCCGGGCCGCCCAGCTGTATTACCTCCAGGACCTGACCATGGACGCGATCGCCCGCGAGCTCCGCACCTCCCGGTCGACTGTTTCCCGGCTGCTCTCCGCGGCCCGTGAATCCGGCCTCGTGCAGATCCAGATCCGCAGCCCGCTCGACACCGGCCCCGAACTCGAAGGCATGATCCGGGACGAATACAAGGTCGATGTGCACGTTGTGCCGGTGGTGGACACCCTCAACGAGGCGGAAACGCTGGACCGGGTGGCGATGCAGGCCGCGCGCACCATCGGCCCCCTCGTGGACTCGAACGCCATCATCGGCGTGGCCTGGGGCTCCACACTGAGCGCGGTCAGCCGGCACCTGACCCGGAAGATCACCCATGACAGCATCATCGTCCAGCTCAACGGGGCCGGAAACATGCAGACCACCGGCATCACCTACGCCTCGGACATCATGCGGCGCTTCGGCAGCGCCTACGGTGCCCGGGTGGAGCAGTTCCCGGTGCCGGCCTTCTTCGACCACGCGGCCACTAAGGAAGCCATGTGGAATGAACGCAGTGTTCAGCGCATCCTGCGGCTGCAGGCACGGATGAGCATCGCGATCTTCGGAGTCGGATCGGTCGACGCCGACTACCCCAGCCATGTCTACGCCGGCGGCTACCTGGACGAGGACGACCTGAACGTCCTGGCCAATTCCGACGTCGTGGGGGACGTTGCCACCGTCTTCTTCCGCGCCGACGGCTCCTCCGACGGGATCACCCTGAACGAACGGTCCACCGGGCCGGACCTGGCCCAGCTCCGCCAGGTCCGGCGCCGGATCTGCGTGGTCTCCGGCGCGTCCAAGATCAACGGCCTGCGCGGCGCGCTGGCCGCCGGGCTGGCCACGGACCTGATCCTCGACGAGGCCACCGCCCGGCGCCTGGTCGGAACCGAGCACCCTGCCTGAGGGCCGGGCCGCACCGGCCGGGCCGCCGGAATGGGTAGAGTCGGTGCTATGAGAATTTCCCCCCGGCTGACCCTGAACAACGGTGTCCTGATGGACCGCCTCGGGTTCGGGCTTTACAAGGTCCCGCCCGCCGACGCGGCCGGGCTCGTCACCATGGCGCTGGAGGCCGGCTACCGGCACTTCGATACGGCTGCCATGTACGGGAACGAGACCGGCGTCGGGAAGGCGGTGGGAGCGCTGTCCGCCTTCGACGGCTCCGCCGGCGGTTCCGGCGAACTGCACCCCCGGCTCGCCCGGGAGGACCTTTTTGTGACCACGAAGCTCTGGAATGACGACCACGGCTACGACGCGACGCTGCGGGCCTTCGACACCTCCATCGCCAAGCTGGGCCTGGAGTACCTGGACCTCTACCTGATCCACTGGCCGTGCGCCCGGCGCGGGCTGTACACGGAGAGCTACCGCGCCCTCGAAACGTTGTACCGCGAAGGCAGGGTGCGCGCCATCGGGGTGTCCAACTTCCAGCCCGCGCACTTGGAGCACCTGCTCCAGAGCGCGGAAGTGGTGCCCGCGGTCAACCAGGTCGAGCTGCACCCCTGGCTGCAGCAGGCCGAACTGAGGGCCCTGCACGCCTCGCTCGGCATCACCACCGAGGCCTGGAGCCCGCTGGGCCGTGGCCAGGTACTGCAGGACCCCGTGGTGCTCGAACTCGCCGCGGCGCACCGGCGGACGGCCGCCCAGATCATCCTGCGGTGGCACCTGGAACTGGGCAACGTCGTCATTCCGAAAGCCAGCTCCTACGCCCGGATCCGCGAGAACCACGACATCTTCGGCTTCAGCCTCGGCACCGCGGACCTGGACGCCCTGGCCGGCCTGGAGCGGGGCCACCGCACCGGCTCGAACCCCGACAACGTCAACTAGGATCCGATCGAATGGAACACGTGGCCACCGACCCCTCCCCCGCACCTCCCCTGCTCAGCGCGGAGCTGGAGTCCCGCAGCAGCGCCTCCGCCGTGGACCTGGACGGCACGAGGGTGGCCTACTGGAGCTACGAACCGGTCCGGGAGACCCCTGCGACCCGGACGATACTGGTCATCCACGGGTTCCGCGGCGACCACCACGGCCTGCTCCGCGTGGTCGACCAGCTCCCCGAGATGCGCCTGGTCATGCCGGATCTGCCGGGGTTCGGCTCCTCCGGCGCCTTCACGTCGGGCGGTCACAGCGTGAAGGGCTACGGCCGGTTCATCAAAGACTTCATGTCAGCCCTCGGCCTGGGCCCGGACACCGTGCTGCTGGGCCACTCTTTCGGTTCGATCGTCACCAGCCACTTTGTGGCCGACAATCCCGGCGCGGTCGCCGAACTGATCCTGATCAACCCCATTGCCGCGCCCGCCCTTGAGGGGCCCAAGGGACTGATGACCAAGGCTGCGGTGCTGTACTACGAGGCCGCCGCCCGGCTCCCCCGCCGCCTCGGGAACGCCCTGCTGCGCAACCAGCTGATCGTCCGCGTGATGAGCGAGACCATGGCCAAGACCAAGGACCCGGTGGTGCGGCAGTTCGTCCACGCCCAGCACAGCGCCTACTTCTCCGCCTTCGCCGACCGGGACAGCCTCCTCGAGGCCTTCAAGGCCTCCGTTAGCAGCAACGTCGCCGAGGTGGCCCCGCGCCTAGCGCTGCCGGTGCTCCTGGTGGCCGGCGAGAAGGATGAGATCGCCACGCTCCCGGACCAGCATAAGCTGTTGCCGCTGCTGCCGGACGGAACCCTCGAGGTCATTCCCGGCGTCGGGCACCTGATCCACTACGAAACCCCGGAACCCGCCGCGGGTTTCATCCGACGCTTCCTGAAGGACCACGCCGCGTGAAAATCCTCATTGACGCCCGCTTCACCAGGCTCGACCACCACGACGGCATCAGCCGCTATGGCGCCAGCCTCATCGCGGCCACCGCCAAGATCGCGGACGTCTCCATGCTGATTAGCGACAGCCGCCAGCTGGCGCTGCTGCCCGACGTGCCGTACACGCTCATCAACAGCCCGCTCTCACCGGCTGAACTGTTCGTCGCGGCCAAGGTTAACCCGCTGGGGGCCGACGTGGTGGTCTGCCCGATGCAGACCATGGGCAGCTGGGGCCGCAACTACGCCCTGGTCCTGACCCTGCACGACCTGATCTACTACGAGCACCCCGCGCCCCCCGGGTTCCTCCCGGCCCCGGTCCGGGTGCTTTGGCGGCTCTACCACAAGGCGTTCTGGCCTCAGCGGATGCTGCTGAACCGGGCCGACGTCGTCGCGACCATCAGCGCCACCACGGAGTCCCTGATGGCGAAGTACCGTCTGACGAAGCGGCCGGTGCGGATTGTCGGCAACGCCCCACAGCCCGGGCTCACGCCGCGGGACCCCGGCGCCGGGGCGGACAAGACCCTGCTCTATATGGGCTCCTTTATGCCGTACAAGAACGTGGAAACCATGGTCCGGGGCATGGCCGAGCTCCCGGACATGACCCTGCACCTGCTGAGTCGAATCACGCCCGAACGCCGGGCGGAGCTGGAGGCCCTGGCCCCGGCCGGAGCCAACATCGTGTTCCACAACGGTGTGACGGACGCCGAGTACGAGGAACTGCTCGCCCGGACCACCGCACTGGTCAGCCTCTCCAAGGCGGAGGGGTACGGCCTGCCCCTCGTGGAGGCGATGTCGCACGGCACACCGGTCATCGCCAGCGACATCCCGATCTTCCGCGAAGTCGGTGCGGACGCGGTCAGCTACGTCGATCCGGACTCCCCGGCGGCCTTTGCCGAGGCCGTGCGCGAACTCGAGGTGCCGGAGCAGTGGAAGGACCGTTCCGGCCGGGCCGTGCAGCGTGCGGGCGAGTTCAGCTGGGATGCGTCCGCGCAGCGCCTGCTGGCCGCGGCCGAGGAAGCCGTCGCGCTCCGGAAGCGCCGGTAGTCCCGGTAGTCCCGGTAGTCCCGGTAGTCCCGGAAACCCCTGTAGCCTTCGCCATTTCGCTGCTTCGTTGCCAAATCGACGCGCGGAAGCGTCTATGGCACAGGAGCCCGTCGAAACGGCGACCCTAGAGCACGTCCACGCCGTCGAGCCGCACCTGGACCGGGTCGTCAGTGCGCTTGGCTGCTGCGGCGGCCTTGACCGCGCGCAGGGCCTTGGTGGCCTCGGTGGCTTCCGCGTACGGGATGAACAGCAGCGTCCGGACCTCCTCGCCGCCGTGCCGCTCCGCACCGGCACCCGGCTTCGATGCTCCGGACCCCGCTCCGGGCAGCGGTGCCGGCCCGGCCGCGCGCAGCACGATGGCCTGTTTCGCCAGCGCGTGCCCTACGGCATCGGTGAAGTGCCCGACGGCGGTGCGGGCGCCGGTGACGGACGCGATCCGGACCGCGGGCGGCAGCGACAGCTCTTTCCGCAACGCCAGCTCGCGCCCGGCGTACCCTGCCGGGTCCCAGCGCAGCAAGGCACCGACGCCGGCGGCGTCCTCGGCCGTGATGACCACGAGCCCGCCGTCCGAAGCCGGCCGGACCAGTGCGGCGGCGTTGAACCAGCGCCGGACGGCATCCTCGCCCGCCCGGAGGTTTTCCCGGCGCAGCAGGGAGTCGCCATCGAGCAGCAGCGCCGCCGCGTAACCGCCTGCTGCCACCGGTTCGGCGCCGACCGTCGCAACCACAAGGGCCTTGCTGTCAGGGACAGTGGCCAGGACGCGGTCTCCGGAGGAGGTAATGACGGGTTTTCCCGGAAAGGCCCGGCCCAGTTCCTCCGCCGTCCGCAGCGCTCCGGTGGCGCCCCGCCGGAGCCGGACGCCGTGGCAATGCACGCAGTGCCAGTTCGGGGAGACGGCGGAGCACCAGCGGCACGCGGGCACCGCGGCGCTGCCGCCAGGCCCGGAAATTGCCATCGGGCCATTACAGGCGGTGCAGCGTGCCGGCTCCCGGCAGCGTTCGCAGGCCAGCGACGGCGCGTACCCGGCCCGTGCGACCTGGACCAGGACGGGACCGCGTTCTAGGCCCTCCTTCGCTGCGCGCCAGGCCGCGCCGGGCAGCCGCGCGATCCGCGCCAGCGGGTCCCGCTCCTGTTCAAAGCTGTCGGCGGTGTTCACGACGCGTGGGACGGTCCGGCGCATTACCGAGCGGTCCGCCTCGACCGGCCAGGCCCACCCGGACTCCACCAGCCGTTGCGACTCCGTGCTCCGGGCGTGCCCGGCCAGCAGGCACGCGGCACCTTCGTGCGCCGCCCGGAGCAGCAGGACTTCACGGGCATGCGCGTACGGGGAACGCTGCTCAATGTGCAGGTCGTCTCCGTCGTCCCAGCACACCACCAGGCCGAGGTTCTGCACCGGCGCGTAGGCGGCGGAGCGGGTCCCCACGGCCACCCCCGCGGCGCCACTGAGGATGCGAAGGAAGCTGCGGTAGCGCGGGGTCTGGCCGTCGTCGGCGGTGAGTCGGGCGACGTCGCCGGCCGGCAGCAGCTCCAGCAGGGCTGCCTCGGCCCGGTCCAGGTCGCGGTAATCGGGCACCACCACGACGGCGCCGCGGCCGGAGCGGCGGACGGCGGCCACGGCCTCGGCAAGCAGCCGCGGCCAGCCGCCGGGGCCGAACCCCTGCAGGGCGCTCAGCGCGGCGCGGGGCGACTCCCCCGCGCCCAGGTGTTGCAGGAACGCCGGGCCGTTGTGGTATCCGTCCCAGCCGGAGGTCGCGGCTTCAGACGGCGCGTCGGGAGCGCCGGCGGCAGGGGCTGCGGCGAAGAGTGCGGGGTCCAACAGGCCGCCGGGCGCAAACTCCTTTTCCAGTTTGGCCATCCGCGGCGGGACGGCGACCCGGAGCACGTCGCTGACCGTGCCGGCGTAGCGCGCCGCCACCCTGCCGGCAAGGTCGGCCACCGCGGGCGTGAGCACCGGCACCGGGGACACAACCTTGTACAGCGGCACCAGGGGGTGGCCGGCGTCGGACTCGGCGGCGCGTTCGAGCAGATAGCCGCTGAGTTCCTGGCCGCTGAACTTCACCCGGACCCTGACGCCGGGCCGGGCGGCCGCGTCGAGCTCCGCGGGCACGCTGTAGTCGAACGGCCGGTCCAGGTGCGGGAGGGATGACTCGAGCTGCACCCGGGCCACCGGGAGGTCCGCGGCGAGGGCCGGTCCGGCCGCGGCGGCGGAGGCGGGGAAACCGTGCAGCAGCGAGAGCTGCTGCGGCTCTTCCGGGGCGCCGCTTCGGGCTGGGGTCATGGCGCCTGTCTCCCTTCGACGGCTGGTCCGGTCATGAACTTTAAGAAAAGTAGCCAGGCCGCCGTTCGGCGGCCTGGCTACAGCACATCACAGGGCTGTGACATTCGAAAAAACAGGCTAGGTCAGTCACCACGCTGGACACACGGCCCTGCCGGAGCTTAGGCGTTGAAGTAGGCCTTCAGCTCGTCGACCCGATCGAGGCGTTCCCAAGTGAAGTCGGGCTCGTCGCGGCCGAAGTGGCCGTGGGCGGCCGTCCTAGCGTAGATCGGGCGCTTCAGGTCGAGCGCGTCGATGATGGCGCGCGGGCGCAGGTCGAAAATCTCGGCGATGGCAGCGCTAATCCTGGCCGGATCCACGGTTTCGGTCCCGAAGGTTTCCACGTAGGTGCCGACGGGGCGGGCCTGGCCGATCGCGTAGGCGATCTGGATTTCGGCGCGCTTCGCGAGTCCTGCGGCCACAACGTTCTTGGCGACCCAGCGCATCGCGTAAGCGGCCGAGCGGTCCACCTTCGACGGGTCCTTGCCGGAGAAGGCGCCGCCGCCGTGCCGGGCCATGCCGCCGTAGGTGTCGACGATGATCTTGCGGCCGGTCAGGCCGGCATCGCCCACCGGGCCGCCGATCACGAATGCGCCGGCCGGGTTGAGGATGTTCCGGGAGCGGGAGGTGTCCAGGTTGGACAGCGCCATAACCGGGTTGACCACGTGTTCGGCGAGGTCGGCCCGGAGCTGGTCGAGGCTGGCGCCTTCGGCGTGCTGGCTGGAGATGACGACCGTTTCGACCGAGACCGGGCGGTCGCCGTCGTAGCCTACGGTGACCTGGGTCTTGCCGTCGGGGCGCAGGTACTCGAGCAGGCCGGACTTGCGGACCTCGGTGAGGCGCTCGGACAGCCGGTGCGCGAGCCAGATCGGGACCGGCATGTAGGAGGGGGTTTCGTCGCTGGCATAGCCGAACATCAGGCCCTGGTCCCCGGCGCCCTGCAGGTCGTAGTCGTCCTCCTGGCGGCCTTCGCGCGCTTCGAGGGAGTTGAACACACCGCCGGCGATGTCGTTGGACTGCTGGCCGATGGAGACGGACACGCCGCAGCGGGCGCCGTCGAAGCCGTTCGCGGAGGAGTCGTAGCCGATCCCAAGGATGGTCTCACGGACGATCTGCGGGATCTCCACGTAGGCGTCCGTGGTGACCTCACCGGCGACGTGGACCAGGCCGGTGGTCGCCAGGGTTTCCACGGCGACGCGGGACTCGGGGTCCTTGGTCAGCAGGGCGTCGAGAATCGCATCGCTGATCTGGTCACAGATCTTGTCGGGGTGACCCTCGGTCACCGACTCGGACGTGAAGAGCCGGAGCGAGGCCGGCGTGGATCCGTGGAAGTCTGGGATGTGCAGCGGTAAAGTCACTCAACTACCTTACTGGTTGGGAAACGGACGTCCGGCGGCGTGTGTCCCCCTGCTAAGGAGACGTTGCTTACGCCAGCGCTTAAGCGGGCGGGACAACCCGGCTCAACTCGGCGCTGACGCGGTCGATCACGGCAGCCGCGACGTCGGATTTGGAACCCGACGCCTCTTGGGGTTCGGAGCCGGTGCGCGAAAGGATGACTACGGCGTTGGTGTCCTCGCCGAACACCTTGTCCTGGCCCACGTGGTTGACCACCAGCAGGTCGCAGGCCTTGCGGCGCAGCTTGGCGGCCGCGTACTCCAGGACGTCTCCGTCGGCGTCGCCGGTCTCGGCCGCGAAGCCCACGATCAGCTGGTTCCGGGAGGCGGCGTCGCGGACCTCGACCAACTCGCGGAGGATGTCCGGGTTGCGCAACAGGGTAATCACCGGGTCGGCGGTGTCGTCCCGCTTCTTGATTTTGGTGCCGGAGACGTCGGCGGGGCGGAAGTCCGCGACCGCGGCGGCCATGATGACGACGTCGGAGTCCGCCGCGGCATGCAGGGCGGCCTCGCGAAGTTCCAACGCGGTTTCGACCTGCACGACCTCGACGCCGGCGGGCGCCGGGACGTCCATGTGGGCCGCCAGCAGCCGGACCCGGGCACCGGCCTCCCGGGCCGCGACGGCGAGGGCCACGCCCTGCTTGCCGGAGGACCGGTTGCCGAGGAACCGGACCGGGTCGAGGGGTTCGCGGGTGCCGCCGGCGCTGATCGTCACGGTGAGACCGGCCAGCGGCCGGCCCGCGGAAGGTGCGGCGGTCATTTCCGGCGCTGTCAGGTCCGACGTCGTCAGCTCGGGTGCGTTGGGGACTGCGGGGGCGCCGGCCAGGGCCAGCGCGGCGGCGAAGATCGCCTCCGGTTCGGGCAGCCGACCGGGGCCGGAATCCGCCCCGGTCAGCCGGCCGGTGGCCGGCTCCAGCACGGTAATGCCCCGGCTGCGCAGGGTTTCCACATTGGCCTGGGTGGCCGGGTGGCGCCACATTTCTGTGTGCATGGCCGGGGCCATCAGGACCGGCCCCCCCGCCATCAGCAGCGTGTTGGTGAGCAGGTCGTTGGCCTGGCCGGCGGCGGCGCGGGCCAGCAGGTCGGCGGTGGCCGGGGCGACGACGATCAGCTCCGCCTCGTGGCCGAGCCGGACGTGGTTGACGGTGTGTACCTCGTCGAAGACGCTGTTGCTGACCGGATGGCCGGACAGGGCCTCCCACGTGGCCACGCCGACGAACCGGGTCGCGGCCTCGGTGGGGATGACTGTGACGTCATGGCCGGCTTCAGTAAAAAGCCGGAGGAGCGATGCCACCTTGTAGGCGGCAATCCCTCCCCCGACTCCGAGGACTATGCGCACGTGACCTCCGTCAAGTAGCAGAGTAATTACTCTGCGGCGGCCTCGATCGGCGTGGAAACGAGCTTGCCTTCGTTGATTTCGCGCAGGGCGATGGACAGCGACTTCTCGTTCAGCTTGGTGTCGACCAGCGGGCCGACGTACTCGAACAGGCCCTCGTGCAGCTGGGCGTAGTAGGCGTTGATCTGCCGGGCGCGCTTGGCACCGAAAATCACCAGTCCGTACTTCGAATCGGCGGCCTTCAGCAGCTCGTCGATCGGCGGGTTGATGATGCCTTCAAGGTTCGTGGACACGAATTCTCCAAATTCTAACGGGCCAATCCGACCCTGCGTTTAGTGCGGGTGCGGCGTAAGCCCCATGAGTGAAACAAGCTCATCCGCTGCCCGACGTACGTCATCATTGATGACCGTGTGATCGAACTCCGGTTCAGCGGCTAGTTCTACTTTACCGGTTTCCAGCCGCCGCTGCTGTTCTTCGGCGGATTCCGTGCCGCGCCCCACCAGCCGACGGACCAATTCTTCCCAGCTGGGCGGGGCGAGGAAGACGAACTGCGCGTCCGGCACGGCCTTCTTCACCTGGCGTGCGCCCTGCAGGTCAATCTCCAACAGCACCGACCGGCCCTCGGCAATCGCCGCGTCGACCGTGCTCTTCAGCGTGCCGTAGGTGTTCTGCCCGTGCACCACGGCCCACTCCAGCAGTTCCCCGGCCGCGACGAGGGCGTCGAACTCTTCCTTGGACTTGAAGTAGTAGTGCACCCCGTCGATTTCGCCCGGCCGCGGCGGACGTGTGGTTGCCGACACGGAAAGCCAGACTTCGGGATAGTTGTCCCGGATGTAGGTGGACACGGTGCCTTTGCCGACCGCCGTCGGGCCGGCGAGGACTGTCAGTCCGGGTTTCTTGCTCACGTATTCCTTTGGGCGGTGGTGGAAGCTCGGCGGGCCGGGCTATTTCTCGTCTATAAAATCTACCAGCGCCCGGCGCTGGTGGATTCCCAGGCCCCGCACCCGCCGGGAGGCCGCGATGCCGAGCCGGTCCATAATGGCGGCGGCCCGCACCTGCCCGATGCCCGGCAGCGCCTCCAGCAGCTCGACGACGCGCATCCGGGCGATCGCCTCGTCCGTCTCCCCCGCGCTGAGCAGCTCGGCAATGGACAGCTCCCCCGTCTTCAGCCGTTCTTTCGCCGCAGCCCGGACCGACCGGGCCGCGGCGGCCTTGTGCAGGGCATCGGCACGCTCCTGCGGCGTGAGGGGTCGCAAGCTCACTGAGGTCCTCCCTGCGTAGTCGGACGGCCCAAACAAACGAGGCGCCCGGGCGAACCGTACAGCACCCCGGCTGTGACCACGGACTTCTCCTGAACCTACCTTCTGGGAGATGCTGAAATCAATGGACGGTTGCCCCGGACCGGGCCTGTCCGAAGGGAAGCTCCCGCGCGGGGCTCAGGCCGTGACCCGGCGGCGATGCGACTGCGGGCATTTGCCAAGAATGGCCGGAATGCCACATCCATGGCGGCCATCTGCGACCAATCGGCGCAGCTAACCCCCAGGGCCCGCCCACGGGCGGGTTCCCGCAGAGGCGGGAAGGGCTACGCAGTGCGGAGCTCCTCAAGGGTGCGCTGCGCGGCGTCCCGCAGGTCCTGGATCCGCGGGCCGGCAGCCAGGATGTCCCGGCTGGAGGTGCCGAGCACCTGGCCGTAGGCACTCCCGAAGGTCCGGCGCAGGTCCGCCGCGGTGGCGCCCTGCGCGCCAAGGCCCGGGGCCAGGATCGGGCCGCGGACCGCGGCGAGGTCCAGGCCAAGGTCCGTCAGGGCCGAACCGACGGTCGCGCCGACCACGAGGCCCACGGAACCGAGGTCCCCGGCATCCTGGTCAACGCCGTACCGCCGGTTCTCCGCGGCGGCGGCCCGGGCAATCCGCCGGGCCACGGAGTCCGCGCCGCCGACGTGCTGCACGGACGCCCCCTCGGGGTTGGAGGTCAGGGCCAGGACGAACACACCGCGCCCGGCCTCGGCCGCAAGGTCCAGCGCGGGACGCAACGACTCGAAGCCCAGGTACGGGCTGAGCGTCACCGAGTCCGCAGCCAGGGCGGAACCGTCCCGCAGCCACGCGTCCGCGTAGGCGGCCATGGTGGAGCCGATGTCGCCGCGCTTGGCATCGGCGATGCTGAGCACACCGGCCTCCGCGCACGCCGCCAGCACCCGTTCCAGCACGGCCATGCCGGCCGAGCCGTGCCGCTCATAGAGCGCCACCTGCGGCTTCACGGCGGCGGCCAGGGAGCCGACGGCGTTGAGAACGGTGAGCGAGAAGCGCTCCAGCCCGGCGGCGTCGTCGTTCAGGCCCCAGCCCTGCAGCAGCGCCGGGTGCGGGTCGATGCCCACGCAGAGCGGGCCGCGCCCGGCCATGGCCCGGCCCAGCCGGGAGCCAAAGGACTCCCGGCCGGCCGTGTCAGCGGTGCCGGCCTCAGGCATTCGCCTTCGCTTCCTGCGCGACCCGCTCCTGCGAAGCAGCCAGGGCCGCGGCGTGCTCCTGCAGGCTCGTGACGGACCACTCGTAGGTCCGCATCGCCTCGATGGCCTGGACGGCGGCGTTGAACTCGGCCACCGTGGTGATGCAGGGGATGCCGATCGACGTGGCGGCGGCGCGGATTTCGTAGCCGTCGCCGCGGGCCTCGCCGCCGGACGGGGTGTTGAAGACCATGTCGATCTCGCCTGCGACGATCAGGTCCGCGATGGTACCCTCGCCCTCGGCGCTGGACCCCTCGGCGACCTTGCGAACCGTGGTGGCCTGCAGGCCGTTGCGGCGCAGCACGTCGGCGGTGCCGCCGGTGGAGACGATCTCGAACCCCAGGTCCGAGAGCCGCTTGACGGCCATGATGACGGCACGCTTGTCCCGGTTCGCGACCGAAACGAAGACCTTGCCCTCGGTGGGCAGCGCATTGTTGGCCGCGGCCTGGCTCTTGGCGAAGGCGGTGTCGAAGTGCTTGTCGATGCCCATGACCTCGCCGGTGGAGCGCATTTCCGGGCCCAGCAGCGAGTCGACGACCTTGCCCTCGAGGGTGCGGAAGCGGCTGAAGGGCAGCACCGCTTCCTTGACCGCCACCGGGGCGTCCAGCGGCAGCGTGGAGCCGTCCCCGGTCTCTGGCAGCATCTTGTAAGCGCTGCGGAGCTGGTTGATGGTGACGCCGGTGCCGATCAGGGCCGCGGCCTTGGCCATCTGCACGCCCGTGGCCTTGGAGACGAACGGCACGGTGCGGGAGGCACGCGGGTTGGCTTCGAGCACGTAGAGCACGTCGGAGGCCAGCGCGAACTGGATGTTGATCAAGCCGCGCACCCCGACGCCTTCGGCGATGGCCTGCGTGGCGGTCCGGACCCGGTCGATGACGTTGTTGCCCAGGGTGATGGGCGGCAGCACGCAGGCGGAGTCACCGGAGTGGATGCCTGCTTCCTCGATGTGCTCCATGATGCCGCCAAGGTATAGGTCCTTGCCGTCGTAGAGGGCGTCGACGTCGATCTCGACGGCGTCTTCGAGGAAACGATCGATCAGGACCGGATGGTCCGGGGTGATTTCGGTGGCGTTAGCGATGTAGCGGGAGAGGTTGGGCTCGTCGTAGACGATCTCCATGCCGCGGCCGCCGAGGACGTACGAGGGCCGGACCAGGACCGGGTAGCCGATCTCATCGGCGATTTTCTTGGCGTCCTCGAAGGAGACGGCGGTGCCGTTCTTCGGGGAGATCAGGCCGGCCTCGTCGAGCACCCGGGAGAAGGCGCCGCGGTGCTCGGCCAGGTCGATCGCCTCCGGGGAGGTGCCGAGGATCGGCACACCGGCGTCGGCGAGCTGCTGGGCGAGCTTGAGCGGGGTCTGGCCGCCGAGCTGGACGAACACGCCCATAACGCCGCCGGTGCGCTCCTCGGCCGCGATGACCTCTAGGACGTCCTCCAGGGTCAGCGGTTCGAAGTAGAGCCGGGTGGAGACGTCGTAGTCGGTGGAGACGGTTTCCGGGTTGCAGTTGACCATCACGGTCTCGTAGCCGGCCTTGCGCAGCGCCATCGAGGCGTGCACGCAGGAGTAGTCGAACTCGATGCCCTGGCCGATCCGGTTCGGCCCGGAGCCAAGGATGATGATGGACGGTTTGGCGTGCAGCGCGACCTCGTCCTCCTCGTCGTAGGACGAGTAGTGGTACGGGGTGTACGCGGCGAACTCGGCGGCGCAGGTGTCCACGGTCTTGTAGACCGGGCGGATGCCCAGGGCCTGCCGGACGCCGCGGACGACAGCCTCGGAGTTGTGCGTCAGGGCACCGATCTGCGCGTCCGAGAAGCCGTGCCGCTTGGCGCGCTGCAGCATCTCCTGGGTGAGGGCATTCGAGTGCCGGATCTCCTGCGAGATTTCGTTGAGCAGCTGGAGCTGGTCCAGGTACCAGGGGTCGATTCCGGTCGCCTCGAACAGCTGCTCCACGGACGCGCCGCCGAGCAGCGCCCGCTGGACCTGGTGCAGGCGTTCGGTGCTGGGGCGCTTGGCCTTCTCGATCAGCTCCGCGACTTCCCACTCCGGGACGGGGCTGAAGTCCAGCTGCGAGCCCTTCTGCTCCAGGGAACGGAGCGCCTTCTGCAGCGCCTCGGTGAAGTTCCGGCCCATCGCCATGGCCTCGCCCACCGATTTCATGGTGGTGGTCAGGGTGGAGTCGGCGGCGGGGAACTTCTCGAAAGCGAAGCGCGGGACCTTGACGACAACGTAGTCCAGCGTCGGTTCGAAGGAGGCCGGGGTCTTCTGCGTGATGTCGTTCGGGATCTCGTCCAGGGTGTAACCGAGCGAGAGTTTGGTGGCGATCTTCGCGATCGCGAATCCGGTGGCCTTGGACGCTAGGGCCGAGGACCGGGAGACGCGGGGGTTCATCTCGATCACGACAACACGGCCGGTGTCCGGTTCGACGGCGAACTGGATGTTGCAGCCGCCGGTGTCGACGCCGACTTCACGGATGACGGCGATCGAGATGTCGCGCAGCCGCTGGTATTCGCGGTCCGTCAGGGTCAGGGCGGGGGCCACGGTGATGGAGTCGCCGGTGTGCACGCCCACCGGGTCGAAGTTTTCGATCGAGCAGACCACCACGACGTTGTCGTTCTTGTCCCGCATCATCTCGAGCTCGTATTCCTTCCAGCCGAGGATGCTCTCTTCGAGCAGCACCTCGGAGGTCGGGCTGTACTGCAGTCCCTGGCCGACGATGCGGCGCAGGTCCCCCTCGTTGTAGGCCAGGCCGGAGCCGAGACCGCCCATCGTGAAGGAGGGCCGAACGACCATCGGGTAGCCCAGGTCCTCGGCGGCGGTGAGGGCCTCGTCCATGGTGTGGATGATGTGGCTGCGCGCGGATTCGGCCCCGCAGCGCTCCACCACGCCCTTGAACTTCTCGCGGTCCTCGCCGAGTTCGATCGCGGCGATGTTGGCGCCGATCAGCTCCACGTTGTACTTCTCCAGCACACCGTTTTTGTCCAGCGCGATTGCCGTGTTCAGCGCAGTCTGCCCGCCCAGGGTGGGCAGGATGGCGTCGGGGCGTTCCTTGGCGATGATCTTCTCGACCACCTCGGGGGTGATCGGTTCGATGTAGGTAGCGTCGGCGAACTCCGGGTCGGTCATGATCGTGGCCGGGTTGGAGTTGACCAGTATGACGCGCAGGCCCTCCTCTTTGAGGACGCGCAGTGCCTGGGTGCCGGAGTAGTCGAACTCGGCCGCCTGGCCGATCACGATCGGGCCGGAACCGATGACCAGGACGCTCTTAAGGTCAGTTCTCTTGGGCATTACTTCTTGTCCTCAGTCTTGGAGTCGGTGGAGGTCTGTGCGTCCGGGGCGGTGTCGGCGCCGGCCTGCTTGGTGTCCGCCATCAGTTCGATGAAGCGGTCGAAGAGGTAAGCGGCGTCGTGCGGGCCGGCAGCCGCTTCGGGGTGGTACTGGACCGAGAAGGCGGGAATGTCCAGGCAGGACAGGCCCTCGACAACGTCGTCGTTGAGGCTCACGTGGCTGACCTCGACGCGGCCAAAGCGCTCTTCCGGGGCCTCTGTGGCGCCCTCGAGCGGGGCGTCGACGGCGAAGCCGTGGTTCTGCGAGGTGATCTCGACCTTGCCGGTGCGGCGGTCCATCACGGGCTGGTTGATGCCGCGGTGGCCGTAGCGGAGCTTGTAGGTGCCGAAGCCCAGCGCCCGGCCCAGGATCTGGTTGCCGAAGCAGATGCCGAAGTAGGGCAGCTTGGCGTCCAGGACCGAACGGAGCAGGTTCACCTGGCTGTCGGCGGTGGCGGGGTCGCCGGGGCCGTTGGACATAAACACGCCGTCGGGGTTGACCGCACGCACGTCCTCGAGCGTTGCGGTGGCGGGCAGGACGTGGACGCGGACGCCGCGTTCGGCGAAGCGGATCGGGGTCATGCGCTTGATGCCGAGGTCGATCGCGGCGATGCTGAACCGGGGCTCGCCCTCCCAGCCCCAGTCGGCCGGCTCGACGGTGTACGCCTCGTCGACGCTGACTTCCTCGGCGAGCCGGGAGCCTTCCATCGGCGCGCTCGCCAGCACGGCGTCCACGAGTTCCTTGTCCGTGGCCGCGGCGGCGTCGCCGGAGAAGATCCCGGCGCGCATGGTCTTGTGCTCGCGCAGGTGCCGGGTAATGGCGCGGGTGTCGACACCCTGGATGCCGACGATGCCCTGGTCGACGAGCTCCTCGTCGAGGGAACGTTCCGAGCGCCAGTTCGACGGCCGGCGGGCGGCGTCGCGGACGATGTAGCCGGCCACCCAGATGCGGCGGGACTCGGCGTCGTCCTTGTTCACACCGGTGTTGCCGATGTGCGGGGCGGTCTGCACCACGAGCTGGCGGGCGTAGGACGGATCGGTGATGGTCTCCTGGTAGCCGGTCATGCCGGTCGCGAAGACCGCTTCGCCGAGTGCGGTGCCGGTGGCGCCGTAGCTGCGGCCGCGGAAGATCCTGCCGTCCTCGAGGACGAGCACGGCCGGGACGGCGGCTGCTGCGTTTTCTGTCATGTTTTCTTCTTCTATCACTGCTGTTTCTGACACTTCGTGGGTTTCCGTCACGTCGTTACTTTCCACTATCGGCTTCTGCCTGAGGGGCTGCGGAGATCAAATCTTGGAGGGTGGCCAGGAGCAGGGCCTTGTCTTCGGCCCGGCGGGTGCGGAACCCGGTGTCGAGTTCCCGGGAGCCGAGCATCCAGCTGAGCACCAGCAGGCCATCCTTTTCGACGAACTTTCCGGCCATGCCGCTCTCCTGCCGGACGCCGGTGAGCCGCGCGGCCGGGATGAAGACGGGCCCGGCGCCGGAGCGGTCGAAGAGCACACCTTCGGGGTGGGCGCTGAGCACGGCGTTGGTGCGGATGCCCAGCTGGTGGACGGCGATCCGGTCCAGCCAGTCCCCGGCGGTGGTGGTGGCGACGTATTGGCCGTCGGCGGCGGCCAGCGGGCCGCCCAGCCCGGCGGGAACCGCGGGCAGGGGTTCAACGTCGGCCTGGCGCCGCAGCCGGTTCCGCCAGCCGAGCCAGATCAGGACCAGCGCGGCGCCGATCAGGACCAGCGTGAACAGCAGGGAGAGTTCCTTGACCATCAGGGGCGGCCCGCCGCCGACGCGGTGTCGGGGGTCTCTGTGCCCTCGGGGAGCCACCGGTACGGGGTGTTGAGTTCGCCGTTCAGGACGGTCGGATGTCCCTTGAAGAAGGTGGCCACCACCTTGCCCGGGAGTTCCCGGCCGGCAAACGGAGAGTTACGGCCCATGGTTGCCATCTTAGAAGGGTCCACTGTCCAGCGCGCAGCCGGGTCCACGAGTGTGACGTTGGCGGGTTCGCCGGCCTCCAGCGGACGGCCCTGGTGCTCGAGCCGGCCGATCGCGGCGGGGGCGGCGGAGGTCATGCGGGCGAAGTCGGCCCAGCCCATCAGCCCGGTTTCAATCATGGTGTGCTGCACCACCGACAGCGCGGTCTCCAGCCCGGTCATGCCCATCGCGGCCTGCGCCCACTCGCATTCCTTATGTTCGCTCGGGTGCGGGGCGTGGTCGGTGCCGACGACGTCGATCGTGCCGTCCGCCAGCGCCGCGCGCAGCGCCTCGACGTCCTCGTCCGTGCGCAGCGGCGGGTTGACCTTGTAGACCGGGTCGTAGCTGCGGACCAGCTCATCGGTCAGCCAGAGGTGGTGCGGGGTGACCTCGGCCGTGACGTTGATGCCGCGGGATTTGGCCCAGCGGATGATTTCCACGGAACCCGCGGTAGAAACGTGGCAGACGTGCAGCCGGGACCCGACGTGCTGGGCGAGCAGCACGTCACGGGCGATGATGCTTTCCTCGGCGACGGCGGGCCAGCCGGTGAGGCCGAGCACCGCGGAGACCACGCCCTCGTTCATCTGCGCGCCGGCGGTGAGCCGCGGTTCCTGCGCGTGCTGGGCGACGACGCCGTCGAACGCCTTGACGTACTCCAGCGCCCGGCGCATCAGCACCGGGTCGCTGACGCAGATCCCGTCGTCGGAGAAGACCCGCACTTTGGCGCGCGAGTCGGCCATGGCGCCGAGTTCGGCGAGTTGCTCGCCGGCCAGGCCGACCGTGACGGCGCCGACCGGGCGGACGTCCACCCAGCCTGCGGCGCGGCCCAGGGTGAGGACCTGTTCGACGACGCCGGCGGTGTCCGCCACCGGGGTGCTGTTGGCCATGGCATGCACGGCCGTGTAGCCGCCCAGGGCGGCGGCGCGGGTGCCGGTCTCGACCGTTTCGGCGTCCTCGCGGCCGGGTTCACGCAGGTGCGTGTGGATGTCCACCATGCCGGGCAGGGCCACGAGGCCGGCGGCTTCAATGACGGTGGCGTTCTCCGCGGTGAGGTCCCGGCCGCGGGCGGCGATGACCCCGTCGCGGATCAGTAGGTCCTCGGCGGGCCCGCCGAGGATCGAGGCTCCCCGGATGAGGTAGGCGCCGGTGCTGCCCGCGTCCTGTTGCTGTGATGCCATCAGTGGCTCTCCTTGGAGTAGGCGGCGGTGGGGGTTGCTGGTTCGCGGGTGTCCCCGGAGAGCAGCAGGTACAAGGCGGCCATCCGGACGGACACGCCGTTGCGCACCTGTGCGAGCACGGTGGAGCGGGGCGAGTCGGCGGCGGCCGAGGAAATTTCCAGCCCGCGGTTCATCGGGCCGGGGTGCATGATGATGGTGTCCTTCAGGCCCAGACTGTCGAGGGCGCGGAGCCGGTTGTCGTCGAAGCCCCAGCGCCGCGAGTATTCGCGGGTGGTCGGGAAGAACGAGGCGTTCATCCGCTCGCCCTGCACGCGGAGCATCATCATCGCGTCCACGCCCCGGGCGAGGGTTTCGTCGAGGTCGTAGCTGATGGTGCACGGCCACTGTTCGACGCCGACAGGCAGCAGGGTGGGCGGCGCGACGAGCGTGACCTCGGCGCCAAGGGTGCGCAGCAGCCAGACGTTGGAACGGGCGACCCGGGAGTGCAGGACGTCCCCGGCGATCGCGACGCGCATGCCTGCCAGGTCGGCCCCGGCGGACGGGGCGCCGGCCAGTTTGGACCAGTGCCGGCGCATGGTGAACGCATCCAGCAGGGCCTGGGTGGGGTGTTCGTGGGTGCCGTCGCCGGCGTTGATCACGGCGGCGTCGATCCAGTCCGTCGCGGCCAGCCGGTGCGGGGCGCCGGAGGCCCAGTGCCGGATCACGACGGCGTCGGCCCCCATCGCGGCCAGCGTCTGGGCGGTGTCCTTCAGCGACTCCCCCTTGGAAACGGAGGAACCCTTGGCAGCGAAGTTGATGACGTCCGCCGAGAGCCGCTTGGCGGCCGCCTCGAAGGAGATGCGGGTCCGCGTGGAGTCCTCGAAGAACAGGTTCACCACGGTGCGGCCGCGCAGCGCCGGGAGCTTCTTGACCTCACGCTCGCCCACCGCGGCCATTTCTTCGGCGGTGTCGAGGATGCGGATGGCGTTGGCGTAGTTGAGGTCTTCGGTGGAGAGCAGGTGCCTCATGCGGTGGCCTCGATGACGACTTCATTGACGGCGCCGCCGTCGGCGGAATCGGTTTCCTCGAGCCGGACGCGGACCTTTTCCGCGGAGGAAGTGGGAAGGTTTTTGCCGACATGGTCGGCGCGGATCGGCAGCTCCCGGTGGCCACGGTCGATCAGGACGGCGAGGCGGACGATCCGGGGCCGGCCGAGGTCGATGATCGCGTCCAGCGCGGCGCGGATGGTTCGCCCCGAGTACAGGACGTCGTCGATTAGGACCACGACTTTGTTGTCGATGCCGGTGCGGGGCAGCTGGGTGGGGTACGGCGGCCGGGTCGGCTGGTGCGAGAGGTCGTCACGGAACATGGTCACATCCAGCTGGCCGACGATCGCGGCGGGGTCCACGGTGGGGTCGGCGGCGGCGATTTTTGCGGCGAGCCGCACGGCAAGCGGGTAACCCCGCCGCGGGATGCCCAGTAGGACCAGGTCCTGGGAGCCCTTGTTGGACTCGAGAATCTCATGGGCGATACGAGTGAGTGCACGGTCGATGTCAGCCTGGTTGAGGACAACCCTGCTGAGCTGGACCTTGGCCGGAACCGGTGCTTCTGGAACAGAAGTCAACGCTCGTCTCCCCTTTCCCCGCCTCACGGGACGGAATTAAAAAAGGATCATTTGCTCTTTCAAATTACCACACGGGCAGCCGCCGCCCGGCGCCGGGAAGGGCGGCGTGCGTCACATCCGCGGCCCGCATCCCGGCCTCGTCCGGGGCCTCGTCTTGGGCCGCGCGGCACCCGCGCCCTAGGCTCGTGCCATGACAAGCTTCGATCCCCCGCCCGGCCGGCAGGGTCCGCCCGGCCAGAGCCCGCAGCAGGCCAACCCCAGCTGGCTGGGCCAGGTCCGGCCGCAGTTTTACCGGCCTGCGCCGGGTCCGGGCCACGCGCCGGCCGGCGGCCCGTCCGGGCAGCCGGTCCTGCCGCCGGCGTCTACGGCGCCGCGGGCCGGCGCCTCGACCGGTGTGGCGGTGCTGGTGCTGGGCGGCGGTGTCCTCGCCTTCGTGAGCCTGTTCCTGGTGCTGCCCTTTCTGCTGGAGAACACCGGTCCCGGCGGTTTCGTGGTGGGGTTCATCGCCTCGCTGTTGCCGCTGGGCTCGGTGCTGCTGGCGGTCCGCTACATTGACCGCTGGGAGCCCGAGCCGAAGCGGCTGCTGTTTTTCGCCTTCGCCTGGGGCGCGCTGGTCTCGGTGGCCGTCACGATGCTGCTCCAGCCGTTCTTTTCGCTCGCCGCGGGCCCGGCGTCCGGATTGGACTACCGGACCTTTGCCGTGACCGTCCAGGCTCCGGTCGTGGAGGAGTTCGCGAAGTCGCTGGGCCTGTTGCTGCTGCTGGTCTTCGCCCGGAAGCAGTTCGACGGTCCGGTCGACGGCGTCGTTTTTGCGTTCACCATTGCCGGCGGCTTCGCCTTCACCGAGAACATCCTGTACTTCGGCCGGGCCATCGCGGAGTCCAGCACCCCGGGTACGGACCTGGCCGTCGTGTTCTTCTTGCGCGGGGTGATGTCACCGTTCGCCCACGCCATCTTCACCGGCACCACCGGGCTCATCCTGGGCTTCGCGGCGCGGCGCTGGCACAACGGCCTGACGCTGCTCGCTTTCCCGGTGGGCCTGGTCCCTGCCATGGTCCTGCACAGCGGCTGGAACTCGATGGGTCAGGATTTCCTGGCGCAGTACATCCTGGTCCAGGTGCCGATCTTCCTGCTGGCCGTCCTGGTGGTGGTGCTGCTGCGCGTTGCCGAGCGCCGGCTGACCCGGCAACGGCTTCAGGAGTACGCGGCGGCGGGCTGGTTCACCGGCCAGGAGGTGGCAATGCTGGCCACCCCGGCAGGGCGCCGCGGGGCGAAGCGCTGGGCCCGGTCAATCGGCCGGGCCGCGGAAATGAACGCGTTCCTGCACGCCGCCACCCGGCTGGCCTTCACCCGCCAGCGGATCCTCAGCGGCCGGGACGTTGCGGCGCACCAGCTCGACGAGCGGCACCAGCTGGATGAGGTCCGGGCCCTGCGCAAGGCCCTGCTGCGCTGAGTGTTTCGAGCCTGACCTCTTCGGACCCTCCCGCCCCGGAGCCGGGGAGAAACGCAAAGGGCCGGCGCCCGCCTCGCGGCGGGCTCCGGCCCTTGGGGGTGATTCTATGCGGCTAGGCCAGCAGCGACGGCTTGAGCTGCTGCAGACGGCCCAGCAGGCCGTTGATGAACTGCGGCGACTCGTCCGTCGAGAGCGTCTTGGCCAGCGCCACGGCCTCGCTGACGGCGACACCGTCGGGGACGTCGTCGTTGTAAAGCAGTTCCCAGGTGCCGATCCGCAGGATGATGCGGTCCACCGAGGGCATCCGCTCCAGCGACCATCCCTGCGAGTAGGTTTCGAGGAACTCGTCGATGGCGCTCTGGTGGGACACAACACCCTCGACGATTTCCAGGGTGTACGGGTTGATGATCTGGTCCGTCTGTTCACGACGGGAACGCAGCACATCGAATGCCGAGGTGGAGCGCTGCTCCGCCTCGAAGAGAACATCCAGGGCCCGGTTGCGGGCCTTACCGCGTGCGCTCACTAGTCGTTGACCCGGCCAAGGTAGCTGCCGTCGCGGGTGTCGACCTTGACCTTGGTGTTGTTCTCGACGAACAGCGGCACCTGGATCTCGTAGCCGGTCTCGAGCGTGGCGGGCTTGGTGCCGGCCGAGGAGCGGTCGCCCTGCAGGCCCGGCTCGGTGTAGGTGATTTCCAGCACGACGCTCGGCGGCAGTTCGATGTACAGCGGGTTGCCCTCGTGGATGGCGATGTTCACCATCTGGTTCTCGAGCATGAAGTTGGTGGCGTCGCCGACGGTGGCGGCGGGCACGGTGAGCTGGTCGAAGTCCGAGGTGTCCATGAACACGAAGTCGGCGCCGTCCTGGTACAGGTACTGGTAGTCGCGGCGGTCCACGGTGGCGGTCTCGATCTTGAGGCCGGCGTTGAAGGTCTTGTCGACGACCTTGCCGGACATCACGTTGCGCATCTTGGTCCGCACAAAGGCGCCACCCTTGCCGGGCTTGACGTGCTGGAACTCGATGATGTTCCAGAGCTGGCCCTCAAGCTTCAGCACGGTTCCGTTCTTGATGTCGTTAGTCGTTGCCACAGTATCCTCAGGTTTCCTCGTGGACTGGTTCTAGCTGCCAGCCGCTTATGCCAGGCAGGCGAGCCGAAAAGGGCCTGCCAGCGCGTATTTATCAAAAATCCAAGAACCATTCTACCGGTTTTGCGCGGCCGCTGCCGGACGGGCCGTCAGCAGGCCAGGTCGAGCACGTCCCGGGCCCGCTGCAGCGCAACCGTGGAGGAGTAGATCAGCGACGCGTCCGCGGCGCCCGCCACGCGCAGGTCCAACGCCCGGGCGAAGGATTCGACGGCGGCGGCGATGTTGCCAGCGGCGAAGTGGGAACGGCCCAGGTGCTGCCGGACGGCGGCCTCTTCCGGGGTGCCCTGCGCCTCGGCGAGGAGCTGGCGGTAGAGTTCGACGGCGCGGTCGAAGCGGTGCGATACCCGCAGGACCTCGGCCTCGAACATCCGCAGCCGGAAGGAGTCCGGGTCCTTGTACCGGGCTTCGGCCAGCAGCTCGGCGGCCTCGCCCGGGTGGCCCTCCACAAGGCGCACGAAGATCCGGTCGGTGGGGTCGGTGGAGGAAGCCAGCGCCGCGGCGCAGGCTTCCTCGTTGACGAGCTGCGGCATCAGGGTTTCCGGATTGATCCGGATGCCGGGGAACCCGCCGTCGGGCCACTCGCTGGTGCCGGCGCTGTCGCTGACCATCAGGACGCGATTTCCTGGTAGGCGGCAAACAGCAGCGAGGTGTCCGGAACGTCCAGGATGCCGGGGCGTCCAACGCCGTCGAGCACCACAAAACGCAGCAGGTCGCCGCGGGACTTCTTGTCCCGCCGCATGCCGTCCAACAGCGCCTGCCAGCGGTCGCGGCGGTAGCTGATGGGCAGGCCGAGGCTTTCGAGGATGTCCCGGTGCCGGTCGGCGTCGGCGTCGCTGAGCCGGCCGACGCTGCGGGCCAGTTCGGCGGCGAACATCATGCCCACCGAGACGGCGGCGCCGTGGCGCCAGGAGTAGCGTTCGGCGAGTTCGATCGCGTGGCCCAGGGTGTGGCCGTAGTTGAGGATTTCCCGCTGACCCGTTTCCTTCAGGTCTTCGGAGACCACGCGGGCTTTGACCGTGATGGCGCGTTCGATCAGTTCGCGCAGGATGTCCGAGCGGGGGTCGGTGACGGCGGCCGGGTCCTTCTCGATCAGTTCGAGGATGGCGGGGTCCGCGATGAAGCCGCACTTGATGACCTCGGCCATGCCGGAGATGATCTCGTTCTTCGGCAGGGTGTCCAGGGTGTCCAGGTCGGCGAGGACACCAGCCGGCGGGTGGAAGACGCCTACGAGGTTTTTGCCCTCAGCGGTGTTGATGCCGGTCTTGCCGCCGACGGCCGCGTCCACCATGCCGAGCAGGCTCGTGGGCATGTGGATGACCTTGACGCCGCGCAGCCAGGTCGCCGCGACGAACCCGGCGAGGTCGGTGACCGCTCCCCCGCCGACGGCGACGATCGCGTCCGAGCGGGTGAAGTCGTTCTGGCCGAGCACCTGCCAGCAGAACGAGGCCACCTCAATGTGCTTGCCCTCCTCGGCGTCCGGGATTTCCGCCGTCAGCGCGGTGAAGCCGGCGGTGGCCAGCTCCTCGCGGACGGCGTCGCCGGTCAGCCGCAGCGCGCGCGGGTGGATGACCAGGACGCGCTTGACGCGTTCGCCCAGCAAGCCGGGCAGGGCGGCCAGCAGCCCGCGGCCGACGACGACGTCGTAGTTCTCCCCTGGGGCCTGGCCGGTGACTTTGATGACGGTTGATTCGTTGCTCACTTTTCAACTTCCTTTGTCGCTGCTGGGGCGGGGGCCGCCGCGGTGAGTGTGGCGGCCAGCTGCTCCAGCGCATCTTCAAGCCGGTGTGCCAGGTCCGTGACGGAACCGCTCCGGACGTCGAGAACCAGGTCGGCGAGCCGTTCGTAGACCGGCTGCCGGGTGGCGAACAGCGTCCGCCAGCGTTCCATCGCATCGCCGGCCAGGAGCGGGCGCCCGGAGTTCCGGGCGATCCGTTCCGAGACAGTGTCGGCGTCGCATTCGAGGTAGACGACCGTGCAGCCAGCCAGCAGTTGCTGGGTACCCGAGTCCAGCACCGCGCCGCCGCCGAGGGAGATGATGGTGGGGGTGGCTGCGGTGTTGCTGCCGGCGGCACTGCTGCCGGCAGCGTCCTCGATCGCTTGCGCCACCGCCCGCGCCTCAAGTTCGCGGAAGGCGCACTCCCCCCGGCTGGCGAAAATCTCGGCAATGGTGCCGTGCTGGGCGACGACCTCGGCGTCGGTGTCCACGAAGCGGGCGCCGAGGTGCTGGGCCAGCTGCTGGCCGATCGCGGACTTGCCGACCGCCATCGGGCCGATCAGGACGACCGGTCGGCGCGGGGGCGTGCGCAGGTTTTCTGGCGCCGGCACTAGTGCCCGATCGAGTCCAGGGACGCCGGAATGTTGTCCAGGTAACCCTTGATATTGCGGGCGGTCTCCTGCACGGAGTCGCCGCCGAACTTTTCCGTAACCGCCTCGGCGAGGACCAGGGCCACCATGGCTTCGGCCACAACGCCCGCGGCCGGAACCGCACACACGTCCGAGCGCTGGTGGTGCGCCTTGGCGGCCTCCCCGGTGCTGACGTCCACGGTCCGCAGCGCCCGCGGCACGGTCGCAATGGGCTTCATGGCCGCCCGGACGCGGAGCACGTCGCCGATGCTCATGCCGCCCTCGATGCCGCCGGCGCGGTTGGAGGTCCGGATGATGCGGCCGTCCGTGTCCTTGACGATCTCGTCGTGGGCGGCGGAACCGCGGCGCGCGGCGGTGAGGAACCCGTCGCCGACCTCCACGCCCTTGATGGCCTGGATGCCCATCAGGGCAGCGGCCAGGCGCGAGTCGAGGCGGCGGTCCCAGTGGACGTAGCTGCCCAGTCCCGGCGGCAGTCCGTAGGCGAGGACTTCGACGACGCCGCCAAGCGTTTCGCCTTCCTTGTGCGCCGCGTCCACTTCGGCGACCATGGCGTCGGACGTCTCACGGTCGAAGCAGCGCAGCGGGTCGGCGTCGAGGGCCAGCACGTTGTCCGGCGCCGGCAACGGCCGGCCCTCCGGGACGGAGACGCTGGCGATGGAGACCGTGTGCGAGACGAGTTTGATGCCGAGCTGTTCGAGGAAGGCGGCGGCGACGGCACCCAGGGCTACGCGGGTGGCGGTTTCGCGGGCGCTGGCGCGTTCCAGGACGGGGCGGGCCTCGTCGAAGCCGTACTTCTGCATGCCGGTGAAGTCGGCGTGGCCGGGCCGGGGCCGGGTGAGGGGTGCGTTGCGGGCCTGGTCGGCGAGGACCTCGGGGTCCACCGGGTCGGCAGACATGATCTGTTCCCACTTGGGCCATTCGGTGTTGCCGACCTGGATGGCGACGGGGCCGCCCTGGGTCAGTCCGTGGCGCACGCCGCCGAGGACGGTTACGACGTCCTGTTCGAACTTCATCCGGGCGCCGCGGCCGTAGCCGAGCCGCCGGCGGGCCAGCGCTTCGACGATCCGGTCGCTGCTGAGCTCAACACCGGCGGGGACGCCTTCGATAATTCCGACCAGGGCCGGACCATGGGATTCTCCGGCAGTCAACCAACGCAACATACGATCCATCCTGCCATGCATGGCCCTCAGAACACCCGTCGAGGCACCCCGACTGCGTCACACATCACATCTATGACCTCGGCCGGGACGGGTCCGCCGAGGCCGGTGAAGAGCCGTACCTGCTCAACCGCCTGGTAGAGCAGCATCTCGAGGCCCGGCACCACTTTCCCGCCCGCGGCGGTCCAGGCCGCGGCGATCCGGCTGGGCCAGGGATCGTAGGCGACATCCAGCAGCACCCCGCTTTCCACGCCTTGCAGCCGGGTGAGTTCTTCCGCCACGGGGTCCGCGGCGCGCGGCGGCAGTGTGGAGACGACGACGTCGGCGGCCGCCAGCGCTGCCGCCGCACCGGCGAGCGGCAGTACCTGCAGTTCCAGTCCGACGGCGGCGGCCGCGGCCCTGGCCTCCGTGGCGCGGCCGGTGTCCCGGACGAAGATTGTCGCGGACGGTGCCCCGAGTTCCTTGAGGGCGGCCACGGCGGCGGCGGCGGTTCCGCCGCCGCCGAGGATGGCGGCGGAGGGCTTCGGGGCAACGCCGGCGTAGCGCAGGGCGTTCACGATGCCCGCGACGTCGGTGTTGTAGCCGATGAGCCGGGCGCGGGCGTTGCCCGTCGCGTCCGCGGTTTCTAAGGCCACGGTGTTGATGACCCCCAGTTGCCGGGCCACGCCGCGGACCTCGTCCACCTCGGCGGCCATGGCACCCTTGAGCGGCATCGTCACGGACAGCCCGCGCCAGCGCCCGTCCGCGCGCACCCCGGCCATAAAGGCCGGGAGCGCGTCGATGGTGACGTCGATGGCCTCATAGTCCAGGCCGGCGCCGAGTTGGCTGTAGGCGGCGCGGTGCAGGACCGGGGACTTCGAGTGGCCGATGGGATGGCCGAGGACGGCAGCCCGCAGCGTCACACGCAGCGTCCGGGGTTAGCCTCGCACCAGGCGTTGTACTTGGCCACGTAGCCGTTGTGCTCCGCCAGGGTCTTGGAGAACTTCGTCTCCTTGGTGTCCAGGTTGATGGTCACCCAGTAGAGGTAATCGTTGGTCTTGGGCTTGGCGGCGGCATCGATAGCCGTCTTGCCCGGCGAACCGATCGGGCCGGCCGGCAGGCCGGTGTTGGCGTACGTGTTGTACGGGTTGGACTTGTCGGCCTTCTGCGCCTCGTCGATGTGGAAGCTCCGGATACCCAGCCCGTAGGTCACCGTGGCGTCGGACTGGATCAGGCCGTTCGTCTCAGTGTTGTTGGGCTTGAGCCGGTTGTAGATCGCGCCGGCCACATCACCGTACTCGGCCTGGCCGCCTTCGGCCTGCACGATACTCGCGACGGTGACGGCGTCGTACTGCTTGTTGGGATCGGTGACCCCCTGGGACTTCAGCTCATCGAGCGTGCTGCCGACGAGCTTCGCCAGCACGTCCTTGGCGCTGGTCCCGACCGGGAACCGGTATTCGCCGGGGAACAGGAAGCCTTCGAGGTTCTTGGCCTTGGCCGGAACGCCGAATTGGGCCGGGGAATCACTAAGCGCCTTCAGTTCCGTCACGGAAACCCCGGTGCCCTGGGAGATGGCCTGGAGCGACTCGTTCAGGCGCATGCCGGCGCTCAGTGCGAAGTACATGACCTTGCCCTGGTCCTTGTTCAGCAGCGCGGCCACGGCGTCCGAGTTGCTCATTTCCTTGCGCATGGTGAAGGTGCCCGGGCTCAGCGCTCCGCCGGAGGCGGCGAACTGCTTGAGGAAGGAGTCCGGGTTCGCGATGACCTGCTTGGATTGCAGGTCGGTGGCGACGGACTTGGGGCCGGCGCCGGGCGGCACGGTGATGGTCACTTCGCCGGTGCCCGGACCCGGGTAGTCGGCCACGGTGTCGCCGCCGAGCAGGGGTTTGATGAACTGGGCCCCGACGACGATCGCGACCACAAAGACGGTCAGCGTCAGGACAAGGGCGAGGAAGCGGCGGCGCCGGCGGACCTTCTTGGACGGGCCCTTGGCGGTGGGGATGGACGCGGCTCCGGCCATCAGCGTGTGGCCGGCTCCGTCGTCGTACGCATGATGGCCTTCATCGTCAGGGTGAGTCGCGTAACCCGGGGCGTAGTCGGCCTCGTGGTGGGAGTCGTAGCCGTACTGCAGCTCGTCGGCGCGGCGCAGGGTCTCTTCGCGGGACATGCCCCCGGAGTACTCGTGCACGGGCGCCTCAACGGCCTCGTAGGCCGGTTCCTCGTGCAGGGGCTCTTCAACGGCCTCGTAGGCCGGCTCCTCGTGCACGGGCGCGGGATCCTGGTCGACCCGCTGGTGAACCGGCTCCTCGTGCACGGGCTCGTCGTGAACCGGCTCCTCGTGCAAGGGCTCGTGGACCGTCGGCGAGGCATCGGGCAATTCCGGTGCAGCGGCGGGTTCGCGCGGGGCCTCGGGGGCCGCGGCTGAAGCTGGCGTCGCGTCGGGCGTCTCGCGCCCGGTCTCGAAGGCCTGGGGCGGGATGACGTCGTGACCCTGGGTGGCCAGGGACTTTTCCTGCGCCCTGATTTCCTTGCGCGTCAGCGGACGGCCGGCGCCGCTGTTGGCAACACCAGAGGAGTCGTCATGGTTGACCGGGCTCACTGTAGCCTTCCGTTTTGTGCAGAATGCGTTGTGCAGAATGCATGTGTACTGCCGGGGCGGCGTTGTCGCCGCCTCCGGTCGGCCCCGGAGGGAGGTCCGCGCTGACGCGGTTGCCTACATCCGTTCCCCTGGCCTTTTGCATATCGATCGCATGCTGCAGAATACCTGCTGCCGCAACCTGATCCACTACTTTACGGTGGTCCCTGCTGCTCATGCCAGCTTGGTGCAGGTCCCGGTGGGCTGAAACCGTGCTCAGCCGCTCGTCGACCAGCCTCACCGGCACGCCGGATCCGACCTCCAATAATGTACTGACCAGTAGCTTGGCATACTCGGTGGCCATTCTCGCGGAAGCGTGTTCTTCGCCCTTCATGGTGCGCGGCAGGCCGACAAAGATCTCCACCGCCTCGAGTTCCACCGCGAGCTTCGCGAGGAGCCGCACGTCGGTGTTCTTCTTCACGTTCCGGGCCAGCGTCCGCAGGGGCGTCGCGAGGATACCGTCACGGTCGCAGACCGCGACGCCTACCCGCACGGTGCCCACGTCTACCCCGAGTTTCACGCCCTGGGGGTAGGCGCCGGGCACCGCGGAGTCAGTCATTCGTGGCCTAGCGCTTGGTGATGGCGTCCACGACGGCGGTGAGTGCCGCGCCGACCTTGGACGCGTCCGTGCCGCCGCCCTGGGCAACGTCGTCCTTGCCGCCGCCGCCACCGCCAAGGATGCCGGCCGCGAGGCGTACCAGCGCACCGGCTTTGACCCCGGCGGCCCGGGCGGCCTCGTTGGTGGCGACCAGGATGACCGGGCGGTCGTTGCTGACACCGGCGACCGCGATGGCGGCCGGTTCGGAGCCGAGGCGGGTCCGCAGGTCCAGGGCCAGGCCGCGGAGGTCGTCGGCGCCGCTGACGGCGCCGGCGTCGTGGGCAATGACCTTGACGCCGGCGGCGTCCTTGGCGGTGCCCACCAGCGCGGCGGCGGCGGCGGTGAGCTGCTCCTTGCGCAGCCGCTCCAGTTCCTTCTCGGCAGCCTTGAGCTTCGCCAGGGTGCCGGCGATGCGCTCAGTGAGCAGGCCGGAGGGAACCTTCAGCATTTCGGTGAGTTCGGTCACGAGGGCACGCTCGGCGGCCAGGTGGCGGAACGCGTCCATGCCAACGAACGCCTCCACGCGGCGGTTTCCTGACCCGACCGACTGTTCGCCGAGCAGCGCCAGGCTGCCGATCAGGGAGGTGTTGGACACGTGGGTGCCGCCGCAGAGTTCGCGGGACCAGGCGCCGTCGATCTCCACGACCCGGACCTCGTTTCCGTAATTCTCACCAAACAGGGCCATGGCGCCCAGGGCCTTGGCCTCGGCGAGGCCCATCACCTTGGTTTCCACCTGGAAGTTATTGCGGATGGCGATGTTGGAGACTTCCTCGATTTCGGAGCGGGTGGCGGCGCTGAGGCCCTCACCCCAGGCGAAGTCGAAGCGCAGGTAGCCGGCCTTGTTGAAGGAGCCGCGCTGCAGGGCCTCCGGGCCGAGGATCTGGTGCAGGGCCGCGTGCACAATGTGCGTGCCGGTGTGGGCCTGTTCGGCGGCGTGCCGGCGTTCCCGGTCCACGGCGGCCGTAACCAGCGCGTCGGCGCCGATTTCGCCTTCGCGGACAATGGCCTTGTGCACGCTCAGGCCCTTGATGGGCCGCTGCACGTCCAGGACCTCGACGACGAAGCCGTCGCCGGTGATCAGGCCGGTGTCGGCGGCCTGCCCGCCGGCCTCGGCGTAGAAGGGGGTCTCGGCGAGGACGAGTTCGATTTCCTCGCCGGTGGACGCCTGGGAGACCTTCCGGCCGCCGGCCAGGATGCCGCGGACCTTGGACTCGCCGGCGAGCTCGGTGTAGCCGGTGAAGACCGTCTCTCCGGCGGAGAGCAGCTCCTGGAAGGCGCTGAGGTCCGCGTGGGCGCCCTTCTTGCCCTTGGCGTCGGCCTGGGCGCGCTGGCGCTGTTCGAGCATCAGCTTGCGGAACTCGGGCTCATCAACCTTGAGCCCGGCTTCCTCGGCCATTTCGAGGGTCAGGTCGATCGGGAAACCGTAGGTGTCGTGCAGCGCAAAGGCGTCGGCGCCGGAGAGCGGCTGGCCGGCCGCGCGGGATTCCTTCACGGCGTCTTCGAGCCGGGCGGTGCCGGAGGCGATGGTGCGCAGGAACGCCTTTTCTTCGGCGTAGGCGATCCGGCTGATCCGGTCGAAGTCGGTCTCCACGATGGGGTAGACACCCTTCATGGCGTCCCGGGAGGCGGGCAGCAGCTCGGGCAGGCAGGCTTTTTCGACTCCCAGCAGGCGCATGGAGCGCACGGCGCGGCGGATCAGACGGCGCAGCACGTAGCCGCGGCCCTCGTTGGAGGGAGTGACGCCGTCGGCGATCAGCATCAGGGCCGAGCGGATGTGGTCGGCCACAACGCGCATCCGTACGTCGTCGGTGTGGTGCGGGTCCTCGGGCGTCTCGGCGGAGGTGTATTCCTTGCCCGAGAGCGCGGCGGCCTTGTCGATCACCGGGCGGACCTGGTCGGTCTCGTACATGTTCTCGACGCCCTGCAGGATCATGGCGAGGCGTTCCATGCCGAGGCCGGTATCGATGTTCTTCTTCGGCAGTTCACCGGTGATGTCGAAGTCCACCTTGGAGCGGACATTGTCGATCTGGTACTGCATGAACACGAGGTTCCAGATTTCGATGTACCGGGTCTCGTCGGCCAGCGGGCCGCCCTCGATGCCGTACGCGGGGCCGCGGTCGTAGTAGATCTCCGAGCAGGGTCCGGCGGGGCCCGGCTGGCCGGTGGACCAGTAGTTGTCCGCCTTGCCCATCCGCTGGATCCGCTCGGCCGGCACGCCGGTGTTCTTCAGCCAGAGTTCCTTGGCCTCGTCGTCCTCTTCGTAGACGGTGACCCAGAGGCGCTCGGGCGGCAGGCCGTAGCCGCCGTCGTCGACGCCGGTGGTGAGCAGTTCCCAGGCGAACTTGATGGCGTCTTCCTTGAAGTAGTCGCCGAACGAGAAGTTGCCGCACATCTGGAAGAAGGTGCCATGCCGGGCGGTTTTGCCGACTTCCTCGATGTCGCCGGTGCGGATGCACTTCTGCACGCTGGTGGCCCGCAGGTACGGTGCTTCCTCACGCGCGGTCAGGTAGGGGATGAACGGGACCATGCCGGCCACCGTGAACAGCAGGGACGGGTCGCTGGAGACCAGGGAGGCGGAGGGAACCGCCGTGTGGCCCTTGCTGACGAAAAAGTCGATCCAGCGCTTGGTGATCTCCTGCGACTTCATAACCTGGTTTCTTACCCTTCAATATTCACTGCGTCGTTTGTTCCGGGCTGCTTGTGGGCCAGCGGTACAGACGGCCGAGGTGGCGGCGAACGCCATGCTGCCGGTCTTCCGGAAATAGTTTGGTGTGCCGGTCTGGTTCCGGCAGGCGCCCAGGGGGCGCCGTTGCTTCTCATTGTCTCCCGGCTAGCGCCGGATCGCATCCCGGCCGGGGGCGGAAGCTGCTTCGGCGCCGTCGACTCCCAGCGCGGTGCGCAACTCGGTTTCACGCTCGCGCATGCCGACGCGGACGGCGTCGGCGAAGTCGTAGACGCTGTCGGTGAGCCGGCCGACGGCGCGGTTCAGGCCCTCGGGGCCGAGCGTGGTCTGCGCTTCGGTGAGCTTGCGGAAAGCGATAACACCGATCGCGACGCCGATGCCCATCCAGATGATTCTGTTCATGTCAGCTCCTGTCAGGGGTTCAGCGGCTGCGGCGGCCGGTGGCGGGCTTTTTGCGGGCTGAGAACGCGGAGCGTACGCCGTAGCTGAATGCGGCGACCTTGATCAGCGGTGAGCCGACGGTCGCGGCGACCAGCGAGGACAGCGCCGAAATGTTGGCCGAGGCGTCCGAGACGTTGGACGCGATGCCGTCGACTTTCTTCAGCTGCTGGTTGGTGGTGGAGACGGTGGCGGTGACTTCATCCATGAGCGGGGTGGCGCCGTCGCTGATCGAGCGGATGCTGCTGCGCACCTCGTCGAACACGCCCCCGAGCTTGAGGATCGGGACGGCGAGCAGCAGGACCAGCAGTGCAAACACTCCGGCCGCGATCAGGCCGGCAATATCGCCACCAGACATAGACGTTCATCTCCTTGAAACTACGTGGATTCCTGCATGGTCCTCCGGCCGCCGGGCGCGGCTAGCGGAGAACTCCCCCAAGTACCTTACATACAAAAAAGCCCGCGGCGCTTGCCACGGGCTTCTTTGTAAGGTGTCGCGCTGGATCTAGCGTGCGTAGAATTCCACGACGAGCTGCTCTTCGCAGGTCACGGGGATTTCGGAGCGCTTGGGGCGACGGACCAGGCGTGCCTGCAGGGCGTCGAGCTTGACGTCCAGGTAGGCCGGAACCATCGGAAGGACGTCGCGGTGCGCGCCGGCTGCTGCCACCTGGAACGGAGGCATGGTCTCGCTGCGGCTGTGGACGTGGACCAGCTGGCCCTCACCGACGCGGAAAGACGGGCGGTCAACGCGGATGCCGTCAACCAGGATGTGACGGTGCACAACCAGCTGGCGGGCCTGGGCGATGGTGCGGGCGAAGCCGGCACGCAGCACGAGGGCGTCGAGACGCATTTCGAGCAGTTCGATCAGGTTTTCACCGGTCAGGCCCTTGGTGCGGCGTGCTTCTTCGAAGGCACGGGTCATCTGGGCTTCGCGGATGCCGTACTGGGCGCGCAGACGCTGCTTTTCGCGCAGACGTACGGCGTAGTCGGAGTCCTGCTTCTTGCGGGCACGGCCATGCTCACCGGGGCCGTACGGGCGGCGCTCCATGTACTTGGCGGCCTTGGGGGTCAGAGCAATGCCGAGTGCACGCGAGAGGCGTGCGGTACGGCGAGCACGAGTGTTGTTAGCCACTTGTGTCCTTCCAATATCTGCGGTGTGTCAGTGTTACTGGCCTCCACGATGGAGAGCATCGGCCAACCGCTGCCTTTTGCTACTGGGCACAGGGCAAACCCATCACATCAGCAGGAACTGCCGAAAACTGGTGGATTGTGCGTCCGTGCCTTGCCAGACAACGATCCATCCTACCAGAGGATCACTTGCCCCGGATGATCTTCCGCAGCCGTTCCAGCCGGGTGGAGATGTCGCGTTCGGCGCCGTTGCCGGTGGGTTCATAGTAGTTCCGGCCCACCAGGTCATCCGGCGGGTACTGCTGGGTGGCGACGGCGTGCGGTGCGTCGTGAGCGTACTTGTAGCCCTTGCCGTGGCCCAACTGCTTGGACCCGGGGTAGTGGGCGTCGCGCAGGTGTGCGGGGATGCCGTTGCCCAGGCCGGCGCGGACGTCGGCGATCGCCTGGTTGATGCCCATGTAGGCGGCGTTGGACTTTGGCGCGGTTGCGAGGTGGACCACGGCCTCGGCCAGGATGATCCGGCCCTCGGGCATACCGATCAGCTGCACCGCCTGGGCCGCGGCCACTGCGGTCTGCAGCGCGGTGGGGTCGGCCATACCCACGTCCTCGGCGGCGGAGATCACGATGCGCCGGGCCACGAACCGGGGGTCCTCCCCCGCCTCCAGCATGCGGGCCAGGTAGTGCAGCGCGGCGTCGACGTCGGAGCCGCGGATGGACTTGATGAAGGCACTGGCGACGTCGTAGTGCTGGTCTCCGGCGCGGTCGTAGCGCACCGACGCAACGTCGAGGGCCCGCTCGGTGTGCTTGAGCTCGATCCTGACCGGGGTTTCCGCGGCGGCGCCGCCGGGCCCGTCGGCGTCGTCCGCGTCCCCGAACGCGACGCCGGCGGCGGCCTCCAGGGCCGTGAGCGCCCGGCGCGCGTCTCCGCCGGAGAGCCGGACCAGGTGGGCCATCGCCTCGCCGTCGAGCTCCACCTTGCCGCCCAGGCCGCGGGGGTCCGCCGCGGCGCGGAGCAGCAGCCCCTCGACGTCGGCGTCGGTCAGCGGCTTGAGGGTGAGCAGCAGGGACCGGGACAGCAGCGGCGAGACCACGGAGAACGAGGGGTTTTCCGTGGTGGCGGCGACAAGGACCACCCAGCGGTTCTCGACGCCGGGCAGCAGCGCGTCCTGCTGGGCCTTGTTAAAGCGGTGGATCTCGTCCAGGAACAGCACGGTGGTGGTCTTGTAGAGGTCCCGTGCGGTGAGGGCCTCGTCCATAACACGGCGGACGTCCTTGACCCCGGCGGTGATCGCGGAGAGTTCGACGAATTTGCGGCCCGGGCCCTTGGCGATCACGTGCGCCAGGGTGGTCTTACCGGTGCCCGGTGGTCCCCAGAGGATCAGCGAGCTGGGCCCGGCCGGGCCGGTGGCGTCGCTGCCGGCCGCGAGCTGGCGCAGCGGCGAGCCCTGGCCGAGGAGGTGCTGCTGGCCCACGACGTCGTCCAGGCTGCGCGGCCGCATCCGGACCGCGAGCGGACTGCGCGGCGCGGAGCGGGCGGGGGTGCCGGCCGGGGAGCCGGCGCCGGACTCTTCGGCGTCGCCGTCGTCGTGTGCGGACGCGTTGTCCTGCCCTGCGCCAAAGAGATCATCCACATAGATAGGCTACTTCTAGTTCCTGCCCGCCCCGACACGGCGGCAGCCCCGCCACCCTCACACCTGCCCCACAGAAGCGAGATCCACGCCATGGCCAGCCCCGACACCCGTATGGCGTTCGTCTCCGGCGGCCGGCTGCCCGGCTGGGTGGAACGGTTCGGCGCCAGCCACGGGCAACTGCGCGAGGTGCCGGACGACGGCGGCCTGCGGCTGCTGGCGGCCGACGGAACCGCCGCGCTGCTGCAGCCGCCGTGGCCCGAGGGCGGGCGGCCCGGCCGCGGCGAGGATGCCGTGGCACGGCTCGCGTCGCTGGCCGGGCAGCCGCGGCGGCTTGGCCTGGTCCTGGTGCGCCGCGGCGGGTACTCCGTGGCGGTGGTATCCGAGGGCCGGGTGCTCGCGTCCAAGACCGGAACCCGGCACGTGCAGTCCCGCACGGCAGCCGGCGGCTGGTCCCAGCAGCGCTTCGCCCGGCGCCGCGCGAACCAGGCCGACGCCCTGGTGGAGGCAGTCGCCGAACACGCGGCCCGGATCTTCGCGGACCACAGCGTCGAGTACCTCATTCCGGGCGGCGACCGGACCCTGGCCGAGCAGGTCCTCGCCGAACCCGTGCTGAAGGGCTATTCGGTGCTGGTGCGGCTGCCGTTCCTGGACGTCCCGGACCCGCGCGCGTCGGTGCTGAAGAAGGCCGCGGCCGACGCCTGCGCGGTCCGGATCGTGGTGACGGATCCGCCGTCGTAGGCATCGCTCCGCCCCCTCGCCCTGGAACCCTTCCCTTCCTGCACCGGCCGTTTCGACGTTGACGCGCCGATTCGACGCTGCGAAACGTCGAGTGCGCACGGAACCGTCGATTCGGCGGAAACCGGAGGCGGAAGTCGGCGGGATCGTTAGCAACCTGTCAGGTGCCGCTTGGGCCGTTCCTGTCGGTACAGGTAGCGGCAGGACTCCGCGAAGCCCGCCCGGGCGTAGAGCTGCTGCGCCCCGGCATTGGCCGCCGTGACGAGGAGCCAGTAGCCGGCCAGGCCCAGGCGCGCCCCCTCCCCCAGCAACGCCTGCAGCACCGCACTGCCATGGCCCTGCCGCCGGGCGTCGGGGCGGGTTGCCATGGAGTACAGGCCGCCGAGGCGGGGAATGCCGGATTCGGCGTCGGGCAGGGCGAGCCGTCCGACGGCGGCCGGGGCGCCGTCGCCGTCGCGCACGAGGGCGTACAGCGAGGGGCAACCGGTCAGGATGCCGCGGGCGACGTCCAGGGCCTCGGCGCCGCCGCGCCCGTCCACGCTCCACCAGAGCCGCAGCCACTCCGCCGAGGGCTCCGTTGAGATCTCCACGCCGCGATCGGCCGCCGCGGTAGAAACGCCGCGCACCATGACCAGAGTTTCGGACTGGCGGGTGAACCCCTCGGCGTCGAGCACGGCGTTGAGCGGCGCAAACCGCGGCCCGTCGAAGACCTGGAAGATCAGCGGCAGGCGGCGGGCCCGGTACCAGAGCCGGGCGTCCCGGAGCGCCGCCAGCTGTGCGTGGGCATCGTCTCCCGGCTCCCGGGGCCACACCGAGTTGGCGCGCTGCGTCACGCCGGAGGCGGCGCGGAGCACCCAGCCGCCGCACTCGTCCCGGTCGGCGGCGGGCCACGCGGCGTCCATCAGAGCCTCAAGCGCGGGGCCGGATTCCGTTTCCAAGGAGTCCCTTTCCTGTCACAGATCATAACGTCACCGGCCGACAGCAAAGGCCCCCCGGAATGCCGGAGAGCCTTTGCTGCGGAGCACGTCCGGCTACTTGGTGCCGTCGTCCTTCTTGTCCTGCGGTTTGAAGTCGACGCCGGCCTCCTTGCGCTGCTGCGCCGTGATGGGCGCCGGCGCCTGGGTCAGCGGGTCGTAGCCGCCGCCGGACTTCGGGAACGCGATGACGTCGCGGATCGAGTCGACGCCGGCGAGCAGCGAAACCACGCGGTCCCAGCCGAACGCGATGCCGCCGTGCGGGGGCGCGCCGAACTTGAAGCCCTCGAGCAGGAAGCCGAACTTCTCCTGGGCGTCCTCGTGCGAGAGGCCCATGACCTTGAAGACGCGCTCCTGGATGTCACCCTGGTGGATACGGATGGAGCCGCCGCCGATTTCGTTGCCGTTGCACACGATGTCATAGGCGTACGCCAGCGCGGTTTCCGGATCGGTGTCGAAGCTGTCCATGAATTCGGGCTTGGGCGAGGTGAAGGCGTGGTGCACTGCCGTCCACTTGCCGCCGCCGACGGCCACGTCGCCGGACGCGACGGCGGCTGCCGCCGGTTCGAACATCGGCGCGTCGACGACCCAGCAGAAGGCCCAGTCGCTCGGGTTGATCAGGCCGGTGCGGTGGCCGATCTCGACGCGGGCCGCGCCAAGCAGTGCGCGGGACGGGGTCTTCTCGCCGGCGGCAAAGAAGATGCAGTCGCCGGGCTTGGCGCCGACGGCGTCGGCCAGGCCTGCACGCTCGGTCTCGGTCAGGTTCTTGGCCACCGGGCCGGCAAGTTCGCCGTCTTCCTTGAACAGGACGTAGGCCAGGCCCTTGGCGCCGCGCTGCTTGGCCCATTCCTGCCAGGCGTCCAGGGCGCGGCGGGCCTGCGAGGCGCCGCCGGGCATAACGACGGCGCCCACGTAGGGCGCCTTGAAGACGCCGAAGTTGGTGTCCTTGAAGAACTCGGTCAGCTCGGTGAGCTCCAGGCCGAAGCGCAGGTCGGGCTTGTCCGAGCCGTAGCGGGCCATCGCGTCGTTGTAGGTGATGCGCTGGATCGGGGTGGGGATCTCGACGTCGATCAGCTTCCACAGCGCCTTCACGATGCTTTCGCCGAGCGTGATGATGTCATCCTGCTCGACGAAGCTGGCTTCGATGTCGAGCTGGGTGAACTCCGGCTGGCGGTCGGCGCGGAAGTCCTCGTCGCGGTAGCAGCGGGCAATCTGGTAGTACTTCTCGAAGCCGCCCACCTGCAGGAGCTGCTTGAACAGCTGCGGGGACTGCGGGAGCGCGTACCAGGATCCCGGCGCCAGGCGGGCGGGAACGACGAAGTCGCGGGCACCTTCCGGCGTCGAACGCGTCAGCGTGGGCGTCTCGATCTCGACGTAACCGTCCTGGTGCAGCAGTTCGCGGGCCACCCGGTTGGCCTCGGAGCGCAGGCGCAGGTTGCGTGCCGGGCCCGGTCGGCGCAGGTCCAGGTAGCGGTGCTTGAGGCGGGCTTCCTCGCCCACTTCAACGTGCTCGTCGATCTGGAACGGCAGCGGATCGGAGGTGTTGAGGATGGTGACCTTCTCCGCCATGACCTCGATTTCGCCGGTGGCCAGCGCCGGGTTCTCGTTGCCTTCGGGGCGCTTGGCGACGGTGCCGATGACCTGCAGCACGAATTCGTTGCGGAGGCCGTGGAAGACCTCCTCTTCGCGGACGACCACCTGGGCGACGCCCGAAGCGTCGCGCAGGTCCACGAATGCGACACCACCGTGGTCACGACGCCGGCCGACCCAGCCGGCGAGGGTTACGGTTTGTCCAATGTGCTCGGAGCGAAGGGATCCGAGGTCGTGGGTGCGCAGCACAGCTCGCCTTTCAGAAGGAAAACAGGGTGATGTTAAATGGGACCGCTACAGGAACGGTCCCGTTCGAGTTTACCCGTAGGAAAGGCCCCACCCGCCATGGCAACGCCTCCACCCCCGCCCGGACAGCTGCAGCGCCGCCTTGGTGTGGTCGATTCCACCGCGATCGGGCTGGGCTCGATGCTGGGCGCCGGCGTGTTCGTGGTGTTCTCCCCCGCCGCGGCCCTGGCCGGTCCGCTGTTGACGCTCGCGGTGGCCGTGGCCGGCGTGGTGGCTTACTGCAACGCCGTCGCATCGGCACAGTTGGCCGCCAAGTACCCCTCCAGCGGCGGGACCTACGTCTATGGCCGCCGGCAGCTGGGCGAATGGCCGGGCTTCATCGCCGGCTGGGGTTTCGTCACGGGCAAGACGGCGTCCTGCGCGGCGATGGCGCTCACTTTCGGACAATACCTCGCACCCGGCTTCGCCACCCCGGTGGCGGTTGCCGCCGTCGTCGTGCTGACCGGAGTGAACTTGCTGGGCATTACCCGCACGGCGCTGCTGACCAAGGTCCTGCTCGCCATGGTGCTTGCCACGATCGCGTTCGTGGCGGCGGCAGCCCTGACCGGCCCGCACCCGGCGGCCGGCGCCGCGGCTGCCGGAACCGCCGACGGCCAGAACGCGTGGGGCGTGCTGCCCGCCGCCGGCCTGATGTTCTTCGCCTTTGCCGGGTACGCCCGGATCGCCACGCTGGGCGAGGAGGTCAAGGATCCCGGCCGCACCATCCCGCGGGCCATCCTCGGCGCACTCGGCGGAGCCTTCCTGATCTATATGGGGCTCGCGGCTCTGCTGCAGTGGCACCTCCCGCCGGCCCAACTGGCCGGATCGACGGCTCCCCTGCTGGACGCGGTCACCAGCTCGCGGCTCAGCCCGGGCGCTCCGCTGGTCCAGGCCGGAGCGGCGGCCGCGTGCCTCGGCGCGCTGCTGGCCCTGATAACCGGAGTGGGCCGGACGGCGATGGCGATGGCCCGGGAGCGGGACCTGCCCGCCCCGCTGGCCCGGGTGGGCGGGGCACACACGGTTCCGTATGCGGCCGAGCTGACCGTCGCGGCCGCCGTGATCGTGCTGCTGCTGAGCACCAATGTCCTGACTGTGGTCGGCTTCTCCAGTTTCGGCGTGCTGGTCTACTACGCGGTGACGAACGCCGCCGCCTTCACCCTGAGAGCGCGCCCGTGGCACGCCCCGCGCTGGCTCAACGTCCTCGGTTTCCTCGGCTGCCTGCTGCTGGCCGTGACCCTGCCGCCCGGCTCGGCGCTCGGCATGGCCGCCGTCCTCGCGGCAGGGGCCGCCGGCCGCTTCCTGGTGCTGCGGCGGCGCAGGAAGGCTGCGGCGGAATAGGAGAGCGGCCTAGGCCTTCAGGACCCGGGCGTGCAGGTCCTCCGCGGCCGGCGCCCAGGTGGCCGGATCGGCGTCGAGCTGCTCCCCGGTGCGGATGTCCTTGACCTGGTGCTTGCCGTCGTCGTCGGTGAACCAGACAAACGGGATGCCGCGGCGGTCCGCGAACTTGATCTGCTTGCCGAACTTCTCGGCCTTGGCCGCCACCTCGGTGGCGATCCCTCGGGCGCGCAGCTGCGCCGCGACATCCTGCGCCGCGCCCCAGGAGTCATCGCTGTTGAGAGCCACCAGCACGGCGGTCGGCACGGACCGTGTTGCCTTGGCGAGGTCCTGGCTGAGGATCCGGGAGACCAGCCGGGTCACGCCGATGGAGAGCCCCACGCCGGGGAACTTGCGGTTGCCCTTGCTGGCGAGGGCGTCGTAGCGGCCGCCAGAGCAGATCGAGCCGAGCTGTTCGTGGCCCACCAGGACCGTCTCCACCACGGTGCCGGTGTAGTAGTCCAGGCCGCGGGCGATGCTGAGGTCAGCAACCACCTTGCGGGGGGCGCGCTGGACGGCCGCGGCAATGACCTGCTCCAGCTCGTTCAGGCCTTCCTCCAGCAGCTCGTTGTCCACGCCGAGGGCCCGGACCTGCTGAACGAACGAGGTGTCCCCGGTGCGGATCGCGGCGAGCTTGAGCGCGGCCTGCGCCTGCTCCTCGGTGGCCCCGAGTTCGGTCTTGAGCAGCTCGGCCACTTTGGCGGGGCCAATCTTTTCGAGTTTGTCGATGCTGCGGAGTACTCCGGCGGTGTCGGCCAGCCCGATCCCGGTGTAGAAGCCCTCGGCCAGTTTGCGGTTGTTGACCCGCAGCAGGAAGTCCGGGATGGGCAGGGCGCTCAGGGCCTCGGCGATCACCAGCGCGATCTCGACGTCATAGCGGAACGGCAGTTCGCCGTCGCCGACGATGTCGATGTCCGCCTGGGTGAACTCGCGGGCGCGGCCTTCCTGCGGACGCTCGCCGCGCCAGACTTTCTGGATCTGGTAGCGGCGGAACGGGAAGGCCAGGTAGCCGGCGTTTTCCACGACGTAGCGGGCGAACGGCACGGTGAGGTCGAAGTGCAGGGCCAGGGCGTGCGGGTCTGCCTTGTGCGATGGCGCGTCTGCTCCCTCGTCGTCCTGCAGCCGGCTCAGCCCGTAGACCTCTTTGTCGATTTCGCCCTTGCGCAACAGCTGCCCGACGGTCTCCACCGCGCGGGTCTCAATCGAGGAGAAGCCGTGCAGTTCAAAGGTCCGCCGCAGGGTGTCCAGCACATGCAGCTCCACCAGCCGCTCCTCGGGAAGCCACTCGGGGAATCCGGACAGGGAGGCGGTGCGTGCCATGGTGGAATTTTCTCCTCTGATTACGACGGCGGATACAACGGCCGCGGCGTCGCGCGCAGACCGGCCAGTCGTGCATAAACTGTGTGCGGCAGTCAGTTTATGCGTTTTGCCGCGCGCATCTCTAATGCGCACGCGGCGGGCGGCGCTGCCGCAGCTTGCTTGCTGCATCCCCGACGGCGCCGACGGCGTGCGGTCCGGGATGCGGCCCTAACAACCAGGAGGACCTTTGGCGGCCAGTTCACGGAGCGCCCGCGAAGCCAAGCGGCGCGTCCAGCAGATGGAGGCAAAGCGTGAGCTGCGGCGCGAGCAGGACAAGCGCCGCAAGCGCGACAACATCCTCGCTACGGCCGGCGGCGCCGCCGTCCTTGCCCTGGCCATTGTGCTGCAGTTGACGGTCTTCGCCGGCAACCCGACCGAGGACGAATTCAAGGCCGCCGAGGCCGGGCTGAAGAGCCCGTCAGCCTCGGCCACGCCGTCCGCCAGCGCCAGCAACGGCCAAAACATCCCCAAGCCCGAGACCGCGGCGGGAAAGAACTTCACTGGTGAGCTTGCCCTCAACCGCGGCACGGTCGGTGTGGAACTTGACGGCACCAAGGCCCCGCAGGCGGCCGCCGTGTTCAAGTCCCTCGCGGACCAGAACTTCTACAACGGCGTCAACTGCCATCGGCTCACCACCGCGGAATCCTTCGGCGTGCTGCAGTGCGGCTCCAAGTCCGGGGATGGCAACAGTGATCCCGCGTTCACCTGGGGTCCGCTGGAGAACACCCCGGCAGACAACAAGTACCCGGCCGGCACCATCGCCGTGGCACGAACCGGCGGCAACGCCTACGGCAACGGAACCCAGTTCTTCATCGTTTATAAGGACACCGTGATCCCGGCCGATGCCGCCGGCGGTTACACGGTGGTCGGCAAGGTCACGTCCGGCCTGGACGTGGTGGCCAGTATTGCCGCGGCCGGCGTCAAACCAGGCGCCAGCGCCACGGACGGCGCACCTGTGGAACCAGTCACGATAGACTCGTTCTCTCTGAAGTAACCTGCCGGGGCCCTCGTGGCCGCGGTGCCGGTATTTCCCTCCAAGCGAAAGACTTCTAGCGGTGACAGACAGTCAGAAATCCGACGAAACAGTGGCAGCAGCTGCCAACGAGACCGAAGCCGAGGTTGCGGTGACCCAGGCGGCCAGCGAGGCGACCCCGACTGCGGCAGAAACGACGGCGGCCACCGAGCCCGCCGCCGAAGCTGCGGCCGTGGAGCCCGCTGAGGAGCCCGCGCCGGCGGAAGCTCCGGAGCCCGCCCCCGCGGCGGCAGACGCTCCGACCGCGGAACCCGCCGCTCCGGCACCGGCCCCGCGTCCGGCACCGGCGCCGCGTCCTGCACCGTCGCCCGCTGCTTTTGCGGCCCGGCCGAAGACTTCGCCGTCTGTCGCCGCGCCGGCCGCCACGCCCGCCTCCAGCGCGGCGTCGCTTGCCGAGGCTGCACGTTGGGGCCGGGTGGAGGGCGACGGCCAGGTGTTCCTGACCATTGACGGTGAGGAGCACGCCGTCGGCCAGTACCCGGGCGTCAGTGATGACGAGGCGCTGGGCTACTTCGCCCGCAAGTACGACGACGTCCTGGCCCAGATCGTCCTGCTGGAGCAGCGCGTGGCCTCGAAGGCTCCGGCCGCAGACATGCAGAAGACCGTGACGCACCTGCGCGATCAGTTGGCCGAACGCAATATGGTCGGTGACCTTCGCGCCGCCGAGGCGCGCCTGGACACCCTGTCCGGCCAGATCACCGAGCTGGAAAAGGCCGAAAAGGCCGAGCACGACGCCGTCCGCGCCGCGGAACTGGCTGCCCGCGAGGCGATCGTCGCCGAGGCCGAGGAGATCGCCGGGCACGACCCGGCACAGATCCAGTGGAAGACCTCCAGCGCCCGGATGAACGAACTCTTTGAGAGCTGGAAGACGGCGCAGAAGAGCGGAGTCCGGCTGGGCCGCAGCAACGAGGACGCGCTCTGGAAGCGATTCCGCGCCGCCCGCACGGTCTTCGACCGGCACCGCCGCGCCTACTTCTCCCAGCTGGACAGCAACAACTCGGCCGCCAAGGCCGCCAAGGAAAAGCTGATCACCGAGGCCGAAGCGCTGTCGTCCTCGACAGACTGGGGCCACGCCGCCGGCGAGTACCGCCGCCTGATGGACCAGTGGAAGGCCTCCCCGCGCGCCAGCCGCAAGGACGACGACGCGCTCTGGGCCCGGTTCCGGGCTGCGCAGGACGTCTTCTTCACGAACCGGCAGGCCGCCAACGAGGAGATCGACCAGGAATACGGCGCGAACCTCGTGGTGAAGGAAGCCCTGCTGGCGGAGGCGAACGAACTGCTCCCGATCAAGGACCTCGCCGCCGCCAAGAAGGCGCTGCAGTCCATCCGTGACCGCTGGGAGGAAGCCGGGAAGGTTCCGCGCGCGGACATGGGCCGGATTGAGGCCGGCCTGCGGAAGGTGGAGGACGCCGTCCGCCACGCCGAGGATGAGAACTGGAAGCGTTCCAACCCCGAAACGAAGGCACGCACCAACAGCGCCCTGTCGCAGCTGGAGTCGGCCATCAGCGGGCTGAAGGACGACCTGGCCAAGGCAGAGAAGGCCGGCGACGAGCGCAAGATCAAGGCGGCGAAGGAGGCCCTCGAGGCGCGCCAGGCCTGGTTGGAGCAGCTCGAACGCTCCGCCAGCGAGCTCTCCTAGCGCCATCCGCTGACAGCAAGCCCCGCCACCGGGCCTCCCCGGCGGCTGGAACAGGCTCCGCCCGGTTATCCACATGACCGGAACGGGGCCTGTTCCGCGTTCCGGCCAAGACGGCACGATGGCTGAATGGTCCCTGTGCCCGGCAACCCCGTCTCCGGCGTCCCCGCTTCCGGACTGCCGGATTGCCATTCCACGCAGATGCAGACGGGTACGCCGCCGCCGATGCTCTACTCCCCCGGGACGCTGTTCTCCTGGGCCGAGCTGCAGGCAATGGCGGCCGACGGCGTGCTGACGCGGCTCTCGCAGCGCGGCTACCTGCCGCCCGGCACTGCCTCCACCCCGCAGCTGCGGGCGCGGGCCGCGGCCTGCACCATTCCGCCGCCCATCCGGCAACGGGTCGTCGCCGGGCGGATGACGGCAGCGTGGATCTACGGCTGCGCCGGGGAACCGGACCGGATAGCCCTGCTGGTGGATGCCAGCCGGCGGGTTTCCAGCCTCAGGGCCACCCGCGGCTGCAGTTTCCACGAAGTGCGGCTTGGCCCGTTCGACGTCGTCAGCCTCGGCGGGCTCATGGTCTCCAGTCCGCTGCGGACGGCGGTGGACATTGCCCTGCATGTGGATCCCGACCGTGCCCTGCCGGCCCTCGGCGCGCTGCTGGCCGCGCCGGAACTCGGGGTGCCCCTGCGGCTGCTCATCCGGGCGGTGGAAGCGACGCCTCGGCTGCCGTACAAGAAGGCTGCCCTGGACAAACTCGCAGCCCTGACCTCAAGGCAGGGCCGCGACCGGCCGCAAGGCTAGCTGCGGCGGCTGTTGCCGGTGGTGCGGTAGACGTCGAAGACGCCGTCGATGCGCCGCACGGCGCTGAGCACGTGGCTGAGGTACTTCGGGTCGCCCATCTCGAAGGCGAACTTGGAGATCGCGACCCGGTCGGTTGAGGTGTGCACACTCGCAGCCAGGATGTTCACGTGGTTCTCCGAGAGGACCCGGGTGACATCGGAAAGCAGCGACTTGCGGTCCAGGGCCTCGACCTGGATTTCCACCAGGAACACACTGGACTGGGTCGGCGCCCACTCGACTTCGACGATCCGGTCCGGCTGGTCCATCAGGCCCGACACGTTGGTGCAGTCCGTCCGGTGCACCGAGACTCCGGAGCCACGGGTCACGAAGCCCAGGATCGGGTCCGGCGGCACCGGGGTGCAGCAGCGTGCCAGCTTCACCCAGACGTCGCCGACACCGCGGACCACAACACCCGAGTCGGAGTAACGGGTCTTGGTGACCTGGGTGGGGATCGAGACCTCGGTGAGGTCGTCCTCGGGCGTTTCGTTGCCGCCGAGGCTCTCGATGAGCCGTTCCATCACGGACTGGGCCGAAGTGTGCCCGTCGCCCACGCCGGCGTAAAGCCCGGAGATGTCCGTGTACTTGAAGTCCTCGGCAATCGCGGCGAGGGCGTCGTGCGTCATCAGGCGCTGCAGGGGAAGGTTCTGCTTGCGCATCGCCTTGGTGAGCAGTTCCTTGCCGCGGTCGATCGCCTCTTCGCGGCGTTCCTTGCTGAACCACTGCCGGATCTTGTTGCGGGCCCGGGCGCTCTTGACGAAGTGCTGCCAGTCCTGGCTGGGCCCGGCACCCTCGGCCTTGGAGGTGAAGATCTCCACCCAGTCGCCGTGGTTCAGTTCGCTGTTGAGCGGGACCAGCTTCCCGTTGACCCGCGCCCCGATGGTCCGGTGCCCCACCTCGGTGTGGACCGCATAGGCGAAGTCCACCGGCGTCGACCCGGCGGGCAGGGCCATCACCTCGCCCTTGGGGGTGAAGACGAACACCTCGCGTGCGTTGATCTCGAAGCGCAGCGAGTCGAGGAATTCGCCGGGGTCCGAGGTTTCCTGCTGCCAGTCCACCAGCGACCGCAGCCAGCCCATGTCGCCGTCGCGCGGGCTCCCCGGGCCGGCGGCTGTCCGGTTGGGCTGGTCCTTGTACTTCCAATGCGCGGCGACGCCGTACTCGGCGCGGCGGTGCATCTCATGGGTCCGGATCTGGATCTCCACAGGTTTGCCGCCGGGGCCGATCACCGTGGTGTGCAGCGACTGGTACATGTTGAACTTGGGCATCGCGATGTAGTCCTTGAACCGGCCCGGAAGCGGGTTCCAGCGCGAGTGCATGGCACCGAGTGCGGCGTAGCAGTCCCGCACCGAGTCGACCAGGACGCGCACGCCCATCAGGTCGTTGATGTCGTCGAAGTCCTTATCGCGGACGATCATCTTCTGGTAGATCGAGTAGTAATGCTTGGGCCGGCCGGTGATGGTGGCCTTGATCTTGGCCGCCCGGAGGTCCTCGGTGATCTGGTTGCGGATCACCGCGAGGTTCTTTTCACGCTCCGGCGTCCGGTCCCCCACCATCCGCACGATCTCCTCGTAGACCTTGGGATACAGCGCGGCGAAGGAGAGGTCCTCGAGTTCCCACTTGATCGTGTTCATGCCGAGCCGGTGGGCCAGCGGCGCGAAGATTTCGAGGGTTTCGCGGGCCTTACGGGCCGAGGATTCGGCGGAGACGAAGCGCCAGGTGCGGGCGTTGTGCAGCCGGTCGGCGAGCTTGATCATCAGGACACGGATGTCCTTGGCCATGGCCACAACCATCTTGCGGACGGTCTCGGACTGGGCGGCCTCGCCGAAGCTGACCTTGTCCAGTTTGGTGACGCCGTCCACCAGCATGGCGACTTCCGGGCCAAACTCGCCCTTGAGGTCCTCCAGGGTGTAGGAGGTGTCCTCCACGGTGTCGTGCAGCAGCGCTGCGGCCAGCGTCGTCCCGCTCAGGCCCAGCTCGGCCAGGATGGTGGCAACGGCCACCGGGTGCGTGATGTAGGGGTCGCCGCTCTTGCGCTTTTGCCCGCGGTGGCAACGTTCAGCCACCACGAAAGCGCGCTGGATGAGCTCGAAGTCGTCCTTGGGGTTGTTGGCCCGCACGGTGCGCAGCAGAGGTTCGAGGATGGGCGAATAGGCGGGTGTTCCGCGGCCGGTCAGTCGCGCGAGCCTGGAGCGGGTGCGTTCACGGCGTCCGGGGAAGGTCGGGCGCGTCCCGGAGTTGTCCACGGGCACGGCCGCGTCGGGGCGGCCGGGAGCAGCCAAGCCAGCTTGTGACCGCTGGCCGGCAGCCTGAGCCGCCGGAGCTGCAGGCACCGGCGTCGAACGTTCTTCCAATGAAGCACCCCTCACAACCCGTTAATTATTCAAGTCTATTCCCGCGGCGGGATACTTTTGTAACCGGCGCCCAACGGCCGACGGGCCGGGGAACGTCGGGGACGTTCTCCGGCCCGTCGGGCGGGTTCGGCGGGACCTGGCGGCTAGGCTGTGACCGGGGCCGCCTTGGCGGCATTTTCGGCGCGCCGCTGTTCGACGCGCTTGGCCTGCTTGACCAGGTCGGGCTCGCCCTGGCGCAGCCAGGCGTACAGCGGGGCGGCGACGAAGATGGTTGCCGCGGTGCCGATCAGGATGCCCACGAACAGCGCCAGCGAGAGGTCCCGCAGCGTGCCCGCGCCCAGCAGTCCGGCGCCGATGAAGAGGATGGCGCCGACCGGCAGGATGGCCACCATCATGGTGTTGATGGAGCGTACCAGGGTCTGGTTGACGGCCAGGTTGACCTCTTCGGCAAAGGTGCGCCGGGTGGAGGACTGCAGTTCGGAGGTGTTTTCGCGGATCTTGTCGAAGACCACCACCGTGTCGTACAGCGAGTAGCTGAGCACGGTGAGAAACCCGATGATGGCCGACGGGGTCACCTCGAAGTCGCTGAGGGAGTACACCCCGGCGGTGACGAACATGGTCGCCGCCATGCCGGCGAGGGCGGACAGCGACATCTTCCAGGTCCGGAAGTACAACGCCATCAGGACCGCGGCCAGGCCCACGAAGATCGCCAGGCCGATCAGGGCCTGCTTGGTCACGTCCGCGCCCCAGGTGGGTCCGACGAACGTCGAGGTGACCTCGTTGTCGGTCACGCCGTAGGCCTTGGTCAGGCCTTCCTTGACCTTGAGGACCTCTTCGTCGTTCAGCTTGTCCGTCTGGATGCGCATGGTGTTGCCGGCGACGTTCGCGACGCGCGGCAGGCTGCCCGAGACGACGTCCTGGACGGCCTTTTCGCCGAGTGCGGCGTCGCGGTCCTTGACATTGGACACGGTGAACTCGGAGCCGCCGCGGAACTCGATGCCGAGGTTGAAGCCGCCTTTGACGACCGGCAGCAGGATGGACAGGGCGACGGCGACGGCGGCGATCAGGAACCAGATCTTCTTGGATCCGACGAAGTCGTAGGAGCGCTTGCCCGTGTAGAGGTCGTTACCGAAAGTGGCGAAGCTGGCCATTTACTTGCCTTCCTTGGACGCGCTCTTGGAGGAGCCAGCGAGCTGCTCCTGCTTTTCCGCGAGACGTCGTTCTGCAATGGTCATCCGGCGTTCGGCCTCGGCCGCGGCACCGGTGTTCTTGGCGCGCGGCGCCGGGACGGGCTTGTCTTCCGGCGTCCGGATCCGTCCGGCACCCCGGTAGAGGGGCACGGCGCCGAGCCGCTTCGGGTCAAGGCCCGAGAACTTGTGGCCCTCCCCGAAGAACTTGGTCCGGGCCAGCACCTGCAGGGTCGGGTGGGTGAACATAAAGACGACGATCAGGTCGGCGATCGCGGTCAGGCCCAGGGTGAAGGCGAAGCCGCGGACGTTGCCCACCGCCACGAAGTACAGCACGAGGGCGGCGAGCAGGTTCACGGCCTTGGAGGCCAGGACGGTCCGCTTGGCGCGCTTCCAGCCGTTCTCCACCGCCGAGACCAGGCCGCGGCCCTCGCGGAGTTCGTCACGGATGCGTTCGAAGTAGACGATGAAGGAGTCCGCCGTCTGGCCGATCGCCACGATGATGCCGGCGACGCCCGCCAGCGAGAGGCGGTAGTTTTCCGTCCAGCCGAGGATGGCGATGGCGAGGTACGTCAGTGCACCGGCGACGACGAGCGAGGCGACGGTGACGAAGCCAAGGGCCCGGTACTGGAACAGCGAGTAGACCACAACCAGCAGCAGGCCGATCAGGCCGGCCAGCATGCCCATCCGGAGCTGCTCCCCGCCAAGGGTGGCCGAGATCTGCTGGTCGCTCTGGATCTCGAAGCTGATCGGCAGGGCGCCGAAGCGCAGCTGGTCAGAGAGGGCCTTGGCGGACTTCTCGGTGAAGCCGCCGGTGATCTGCGGGCGGCCATCGGTGATGACTGCCTGGGACCGCGGGGCGGAAATGACCTGGTCGTCCAGTACAATCGCGAACTGCGACTTCGGATCCGAGCCGCTCTGGCCGCCGGCGGCAACGTAGAACTGGTTCAGCCGCTCGGTGACGGTCTTGAACTTGGCCGTACCCTCGTCGTCGAACTGGATATCGACGGCCCATTCGTTGGTCACCGCACCCTGCGCGCCGCGCTGCAGCTGGAAGGAAGAGTTCTTGATGTTCGAACCCTTGACCTCAACCGGGCCGAGGATGTACTTGATCGCGGGCCGGCCGTCGGATGCCGGTTCGCAGGTCACCAGGGGCTTGGCCGGGTCTGAGCGTTCCTGCTTGTCCTGGGACGGGTTGACGCAGTCGAGCGCCTCGAACTTCTTGTAGACGTCCGCGGTGACCCAGTTCTCGTCGCTGCTGTTCGCGGGCGCGGCGGTCGGCTTGGGCAGCTTGTCTTCCGGGGTCCGCGCCTCGGCGGGAACGGCAGCGCCGTCACCGGCCTGGATGACCGGGCGGAAGTTCATGTCGGCGGACGCCTGGATCAGCGCGCGGGTCTCTTTGGTCGGAGTGCCCGGGAGGCTGACGACGACGTTGCGGCCGGATTGGGTGCTGATTTCGGCTTCCGCGACACCGGAGCCGTCGACGCGCTGGCGGATGATCGCCACGGCCTGGTTGAGCTGCTCTTCATTGATACCCGAACCGCCCTCCACCCTGGGCGCCAGGATCATCTGGGTGCCGCCTTCAAGGTCCAGGGCCAGTTTGGGGGCCCAGCTCGCCTGTCCGGCCATGGTGCCGCCGGCCAGGACGGCCGTCAGGACGGCGAGAATTACGCCGAGCCAGACCAGCACCCTGCGGGCTGAGTTTTTGGGGCCAGTTCGTGCCATTGTCGATCTTTCTATTGTTTACGGAGGAACCGCCGGTGCGCCCTGGTCAGGCCCGCACCGGCGGATGCCCGCGCACTGAAGCTCCGCGGGATTGCTCAGGAGGCAGACTAGCTGTCTTTTTTGCCTTCGTCGTTGAGGCGGCGCAGGGTTTCGTCGGGCGTTTCGTGGCGGGGCGTGTCACCGGCGACGGTGTTGCCCCCGACGGCGGAGCCGGGCTCTTCGGTTTTGCCCAGGGTCAGCGAGGAAGCGTCATCGGGAACAACGGTGGGTTCCTCGACGGTGGCAACCGGCTCGACGATCTTGGTGACGGCCTGGCGGTGCACAGTGGCGGTGTTGCCCGGGGAGAGCTCCAGGACAACCTTGTTCTCGGCTTCGTCAATCTCGACTATGCGGCCGAACAGGCCGAAGCTGGTCATGACTTCGACGCCGGGGCCGAACTTCGACTGGAGCTCCGCCTGCTGCTGCTGCGTCTTCTTGTTGCGGCGGAACATCATAAAGACGAACACGCCGAGCATGACAAACAGGAGAATTGTCGTTAGATCCAAGGGGAAAGTTCCGTTCTGTACTTGCGAGCTGGTTTTTCAGCAACGTCCGCTTCGCTCCGGGGCCACCTGGCGTGGAACCTGACAGGAAACCTGGCAGGCCCGTGGCAGAAAAACCTGCCCTGCCATCGGCGGCTAGCGGGAGCCGCGCACGGAAACAAAGGCCCGAACGTGCCGAGCGTCATACCAGTCTAAAGGGAAAAGGTCACTAGCGAGTGCTATTGACTATTACGGATCCATTCCGGATCGGGGTCGGCTGCCAGCCCGGCGGGCCCGCCGTCGGCGTCTCCGGCCTGGAACAGGTCCAGCGGATCCTGGCCGAACGCACCGGCCGGCACGGCGAAGCCAAGGTGCGTCCAGGCCGGCGCCAGCGCGATCCGCCCGCGCGGGGTCCGGCCGAGCAGCCCTTCCCGGACCAGGTACGGTTCAGCGACGGTTTCCACGGTTTCGGTTTCCTCGCCGACGGCGATAGCCAGGGTGGACAGGCCCACCGGACCGCCGCCGAACTTGGTGATCAGCGCCTCCAGCACGGCACGGTCCAGCCGGTCCAGGCCGCGTTTGTCCACCTCGTACATATCCAGGGCAGCCGAGGCGGCCCGCGCGTCGATCTGCTCCACCCCGTGGACTAGCGCCCAGTCCCGGACCCGGCGCAGCAGCCGGTTGGCGATGCGGGGGGTGCCCCGGGACCGGCCGGCGATCTCGCTGAAACCGGCCGAGTTCACCTTCAGGTCCAGCAGGCCGGCGGAGCGCCGCAGCACCAGTTCGAGTTCCTCGACGGAGTAGAACTCCAGGTGGCCGGTGAAACCGAACCGGTCCCGCAGCGGCCCGGGCAGCAGGCCGGCGCGGGTGGTGGCGCCCACGAGGGTGAACGGCGGCAGTTCCAGTGGAATCGCGGTGGCGCCGGCGCCCTTGCCGACGACGATGTCGACCCGGAAATCCTCCATCGCCATGTAGAGCATTTCCTCGGCCGGGCGTGACATGCGGTGGATCTCGTCGAGGAAGAGGACTTCCCCTTCGGAGAGCGAGGACAGGATGGCGGCCAGGTCCCCGGCGTGCTGGATCGCCGGCCCGCTGCTGATCCGCAGCGGGGCGTTCATCTCGGCCGCGATGATCATGGACAGCGTGGTCTTTCCCAGGCCGGGCGGACCGGACAGCAGCACGTGGTCGGCGCTGCGCCCGCGCATCCGGGAGGCCTCCAGCACCAGCGAGAGCTGTTTGCGGACCCGGTGCTGGCCCACGAAATCGTGCAGGTTCTTGGGCCGGAGGGCGGCCTCGATGGCGCGTTCTTCCGGTTCCTCTCCCCCGGCGACGAGCGACGGCTCAGCCACGGGCGCCTACGCGGTTCCCGGCGCGGGCGCCGTCCTGGCCCAGCCAGCGCAGCGTGGCGCGGAGGATTTCCGCGACGTTGCCGGCCTCGGCGAGTTCCGGGGAGTCGGCCAGCGATTTGTCGATGCTGGAGGTCGCGTCCTTCTCGGACCAGCCGAGGCTCGTCATGGCGGCCACCACCTGGGGCTTCCACACGGCTTCGGCGGACCGGGCCGGGGCGCCCCCGTCGGACTGGCCCGAGGTGCCGTGCGGTACCAGCTTCCCGGCCAGTTCCAGCACGATCCGGCCGGCGACCTTGGGGCCGATGCCGGGGACCTTGGTGAAGGCCTTGCCGTCGCCGGAGTGCGCGGCCACCCGGATTGCTTCGGGGTCGTGGACGGCCAGCACGGCCAGCGCCAGCCGCGGTCCGACACCGCTGACGCTCAGCAGCACGTCGAAGACCTCGCGCTCGTCGTCGGTGGCGAAGCCGAAGAGGGTGAGCGAGTCCTCCCGGACGATCAGGGAGGTGAACAGTTTGCCCTCGTCCCCGACGCGGAGCCGGCTGAGGGTCTGCGGCGTGGCGTTGACGCTCATGCCGGCGCCGTTCAGGTCGATCACCGCCGAGGACAGGCCGACGTGCGCTACGGTTCCGCGGAGAAAACTGATCAAGGCCTGGCTCCTGGTCTTACAGCTGGTTCGGGTCCAGCTGGGTCAAGCCGGCGGGCGTAAATCTGCAAGCACCGGCTATCCGAACATATCTACGAATACCCTAGCAAGCGCCCGGACATTTATCGTGCCATTCAGCGTGCACGGCGCGCTTTCGCTTCGGCGTCGGCCCAGGCGCGCTGTGCGGGCGTGAGGGACTGGCTTCCCGGGCCGGTCGTCGCCACCGCTGCACCGCTGCCGGCCCGCCATGCGTGCGTGATGGCAAGCGCCAGGGCGTCGGCGGCGTCGGCCGGCCGCGGCGGGGCGTCGAGCCGGAGGATCTTGGTGACCAGCTTGGTGACGGCGTCCTTGTTGGAGGTTCCGCTGCCGGTCACGGCGGCCTTGACCTCGGAGGGGGTGTGTAGCGCCACCGGGATCCCCCGGCGCGCGGCGGCGGCGATCACCACCCCGGAGGCCTGGGCCACGCCCATCACCGTGCTGACGTTGAGCTGGGAGAAAACGCGTTCGACGGCGAGGACATGCGGCTCGTGCGTATCCAGCCACTCATCGATGGAGGTGGCGATGACCAGCAGCCGCTGGTCCAGGCTTTCCCCCGGGGAGGTGCCGACGACGCCGAAGGCCACCATGGTGGCCCGGCGATTCTTCTCAACGTCCACGACGCCGATCCCGCAGCGGGTGAGACCCGGATCGACGCCGAGGACGCGAAGGGTCACTCGGCTTCCAGTGCGGCCTGCACTTCGTCACTGAGGTCGGCGTTGCTGTAGACGTTCTGGACGTCGTCGAGCTCTTCGAGGGCGTCGACGAGCTTCATGAACTTCTTGGCGGCGTCGAGGTCCAGCGGCACCTGCATGGAGGGCACAAACTCAGCCTCGTCGGTGTCGTAGTCGATCCCGGCTTCCTTGAGCGCGTCGCGGATGGCCTGCAGATCCGTCGGCTCGGAGTGGATCTCGAAGCTCTCGCCGTTGTCCTTGACTTCTTCGGCACCGGCGTCGAGGACCGCCATCAGCACGTCGTCCTCGGTCAGGCCGTTCTTCGGCAGCGAGACAACACCCTTGCGGGAGAACAGGTAGCTGACCGAGCCGGGGTCGGCGATGGTTCCGCCGTTGCGCGAAATGGCCAGCCGGACCTCGGAGGCGGCGCGGTTCTTGTTGTCCGTGAGGCACTCGATCAGCAGCGCGGAGCCCTGCGGTCCGCGGCATTCGTACATGATTTCGGTGTAGTCCACGACTTCGCCGGTGAGGCCGGCGCCGCGCTTGATGGCGCGGTCGATGTTGTCAGCGGGAACCGAGGTCTTTTTGGCCTTGGTGACGGCAAGTTCCAGGCTCGGGTTGCCGGCGAGATCGGGTCCGCCCATGCGCGCGGCTACTTCGATGTTCTTGATCAGCTTGGCGAACGACTTGGCCCGGCGGCTGTCCAGGATGGCCTTTTTGTGCTTGGTCGTCGCCCATTTGGAGTGGCCTGACATGCTTTACGCTTCTCCTCTGATCATTCGAATAAACAGTTCATGCACGCGCTTCTCCCCCGTCACTTCCGGGTGGAAGGAGGTGGCCAGCAGCTTGCCGGAACGCACTGCAACAATTCTAGCCGTCCCGTCCAGGGATTCCGGGTGGCCGGCCCGGGACGGTTCCACCTGGGCCAGCACTTCGACGCCCGCGCCGACGCGTTCCACCCAGGGTCCGCGGATAAACACCGCGTGCACGGGGGCAACGGCGCCGCCGTCCGCGCTGAACTCCAGCCCTTTGAACTCCAGGTCGGTCTCGAAGGACTCGCGCTGCCGGCCGAAGGCGTTGCGGCGGACCGTGATGTCCAGGCCGCCGAAGGTCTGCTGCGGATTTCCGGCGAGGTCGGTGGCGGGGTCGGCGATCTCGTCGGCCAGCAGGATCATCCCGGCGCAGGAGCCATAGACGGGCAGCCCGGCCCGGATGCGGTCACGCAGCGGATCCCTGAGCTCAAAGATCCTGGCGAGCTTGTCAATGGTGGTCGATTCCCCGCCGGGAATGATGAGGCCGTCGAGGCCGTCCAGTTCGGCGGGGCGGCGAACGCCAATGCCGGCGGCGCCCGCAGCTTCCACGGCATGCAGGTGTTCGCGGAAGTCGCCCTGGAGCGCCAGGACACCGATCCGCAGGCCCGATCCCACGCGGGAAGAAGGCGAAGTGAGGGGGGTGGTCATGCTGCCAGCATAATGGGCGGGGGTGCGCTGGACCGCACCGGGGCGTGCCGCCGGACCGAGTTCCATGCCGCCGCTGGGATATATTACAAAGCATGCTCTACTTCAGCGTTCCGCTCGGCAAGCTCGTCCGCCGGGTCTCCCGGCTCCGGGGCGGAGGCTCCGCTCTTCCCGGCCTGGTGGTCGAAAAAATCGACCCCGGCTTTATGCAGCGGACGCTGTCCACACTGCCGCTGGGAGTCGCCGTCGTCAGCGGCACAAACGGCAAGACCACCACCACCAAGATGGTCGTGGAACTGCTGGAGAGCCAGGGCCTGAAGGTCTTCACCAACCGGACCGGCAGTAACTTCACCCGCGGCGTCGCCGCGGCGCTGCTGGGCGAGGTGGACTGGCGGGGCCGGCTCGACGCCGATGTCGCCGTCCTGGAACTGGACGAGGCCCACGCCGTGCACTTCGTCAACAAGGTCCCGCCGCGCTACTGCCTGCTGCTGAACGTCCTCCGCGACCAGCTCGACCGCTTCGGCGAGATCGACAAGACCGCCGAACTGCTGCAGCACATCGCCGCGAAGACCACCGGCACGGTCGTGCTGAACCGCGAGGACCCGCGCGTCGCACGGATCGCGGACACGCTCGAACCCGCCGCGGTCAATGGCCCGGAGGTGCTCTACTTCGGACTCGACGACTCGCTGCTGAGCACCTTCCCGAACGACGACGAGCTGCGGGCCGCACCGGGCAGCCCGGTGCCGCCGGCCCCGGCCAAGCCGCAGGCCGACGTCGTCCTCCGCCGGGTGGGCGCCGACGACGCCGACTTCGAGTACGACGGCGCCACGGTCACCACGCATATGTTGCTGCGCGGCGTCTACAACATCTTCAACGCAGCCGCGGCCCTGACCCTGGCCCGGGCCATCACGGGCGCCCGCGGCTCGGGCACCGACCACGCCGGGCTGCTGGCGGCCCTCGCCAACGTCGCGCCTGCCTTCGGCCGCGGCGAAAGCCTGGTGGTCGACGGCCTGCCGCTGGAGCTCGTCCTGGTCAAGAACCCCAGCGGCTTCCGGCTGGGCCTGAAGTCCTTCCCGGCCGCCGGCTACGCGACCATGATCGCGATCAACGACAACTACGCGGACGGCCGGGACATGTCCTGGCTCTGGGACGTGGAATTCGACACCCTGCGCGAGGGCGGCGTGGACCAACTCACCGGCTCCCGCGCCTACGACATGGCCCTGCGCCTGCAGTACGACGACGTCGCCATCGGCGCCGTGGACACGGACATCGCGGCCGCCCTGGCCGCCTTCATCCGCGGGGCCAAGGACCAGCCGAAGCGGATCTTCTGCACCTACACCGCCATGCTGGCCATCCGCCGCGAGCTCTCCAAAATCACCACAGTGGAGGTGGTCTCATGACCCCCGCATCCCCCGAAACCCCGGACGGGCTATCCTTCGGCCACGTCCTGCCGCCCGAAGAGTCCCCGGCCCCGAGCAAGGGCACCATCCGCGTGCTTCAGCTCTATCCGCGGGATATGAACATCTACGGCGACTGGGGCAACGCACTGGTCCTCGCCCAGCGGCTGCGCTGGCACGGCTACGCCCCGGAACTGCTCGAATACAACGTGGGCGACGACTTCCCGGCCCACGTGGACCTGATCGTGGGCGGCGGCGGCCAGGACAGCGGCCAGGTGGTGATCCAGGACGATCTGCTCTCCCGTGAGACGGTCCTCAAGGAGCTCGCCGAGGACGGCACACCCATGCTGGTGATCTGCGGGCTGTACCAGCTGTTCGGAAAATTCTTCAAGACCCGGACCGGCTCCGTCATCCCCGGCATCGGCATCCTTGACGTGGAGACCCACGGCACAGACGAGCGGCTGATCGGCAACGTCGCGGTGTCCTCCCCTGAATTCGGCACCGTGCTGGGCTACGAGAACCACAGCGGCCAGACCACGCTGGGCCCCGGCGTCGCGCCGTTGGGTACCACGGCCAAAGGCACCGGAAACAACAGCAGCGACGGCCAGGAGGGTGCCCGCTACCGCAACATTGTGGCCAGCTACCTGCACGGCTCGCTGCTGCCCAAGAACCCGGCGCTGGCCGACTTCCTGATCAAAACCGCCGTGGAGCGCAAATACGGCACGTTCGTGCCCGGTACCCCGGACGACTCCTACGCCGTCCTGGCCCGGGAGCACGCGGCCCGCCGCCCCCGCTGAGGCCCGGGCATGATCCTGATAGCCCGCGACAGCCCGGCCCTCCCAGACGTCCGGGACCTGTTGGAGGAACACTTGGCCGACATGTTCGCGACGTCGCCGGCCGAGAGTGTGCACGCCCTGGACCACGGCGCGCTGGCCGGCCCGGACATCAGCTTCTGGACCGCCCGCGATGACGGCGGAGAACTGCTGGGCTGCGGAGCGCTGAAGGAACTTGGTAGGGAGGAAGCGGAGATCAAGTCGATGCGGACGGCGGAGCACGCTCGGGGCCGTGGCATCGCCGCCCTGGTCCTGGGCCGGATCCTGGACGAGGCCCACCTGCGCGGCTACCAGCGACTGTTTCTCGAAACCGGGTCGCAGGAGTTCTTCGCCCCGGCACGGCGCCTCTACGCACGGCACGGCTTCGTCCCCTGCCCGCCGTTTGCCGGCTACCAGCCCGATCCCAACAGCGTGTTCATGGCCCTCAGCCTCGCGGGCGGCGTCCCCGACTGACGGGCAGCGGCGACGGCCTCATACGCCGGCGTCGCTGGTGCGCAGCAGCTCGGCCAACTCGACCGCGCGGGTCGCGGGCCACCAGTGGCCGCTGTCCACCGTCACCACGGTCAGGTCCTCCACCCAAGCCTCGAGCCCCTCCACCAGGTCTGGGGAGAGGAACGGGTCCCGGAGCGGCACCACCACCTGCACCGGCATGGCCACCTTCGCCCGGGCCGGCGGCGAGGGCCGGTTCCGGCCGGGAAAGAAGTTGGCCCGGTAGAGGGCCAGCCCGCGGACCGGATCGTTCCCGACGTCGCGCTTGGCCAGTTGTTCGTATCGCCGGGTGAGGAACAGCCGCCAAGCGGCCTCCGGCAGCACCGGAACCAGGAAAGCCGCGATGTACCAGCTGCGCAGCAACTGCCCGGCCAGCGGACGCCAGCTGCGCGGGTTCCGCAACCGTGTGCGCACCCAGCGGGCGAAGTGGCGCAGGTCCGGGCCGGAGATGCTCGTATACCGGCTGATCAGGGCGGCGGCGCGTGGATCCTGCACGGCGGCCCAGCCCTGGATGGACCCCCAGTCGTGGCCCACGAGGTGCACGCGGTTGGCACCGGTTTCGGCAAGGACGGCGAACAGGTCGTCCACCAGCGCCGCCAGCGTGAAGTCGCCCGGGGCGCCCACGACGGCGGACGCGCCGGCGTTGCGCGTGTCGTAGGCGAGCACGTGGTGCGTCGCCGCAAGCTCCCGGATGGCCTGGAGGAACACCCGGTGGTCGTCCGGGTAGCCGTGGATGAAGGCCAAGGTCGGCACGTCCGGGCCGGGCTGCAGGCCGTATTCGAATACGGCCAGCTCCGCCCCGCGCGCCGCGACGCTCCGCCGTCGTTCCATCAAAGTGTCCATCCCTACCGCTCCTTTGTGATCAGCAGTTCGTGGGCGCCTGCCGCAGCCGCCCCCATCGATTCGACCACGGTCCGGGTCCGCAGCCGGGTGGCCGCGTCCGCGGCTGCTCCGGCGCAGGGGCCCTGCGGGGCGTCGGTGGCGACGGAGCACCAGCGGTAGGGCCCGCGGACAATGACCGACGGCGCCCAGGCCAGGTCGGACGCGGTCCACGTGCCGGCGACGTCCTGGCTGAACTGGGCCCGGACCAGCAGTCCTTCGTTGTTCACCACGTAACTCGGCGATAGTTCGGTGATCCCGTTGCCAAGGCCATAGGCAATCCAGGTCCCCTTGTACCGTTCGATCGGGAGCACCGAGTGGGTGTGGTGGCCGTAGACCATGGTGAACTGGCCGCTCTCCGCCAGGGCGTGCGCGACGCGCTGCTGCTCGGCATTGGGCACGCTCGCGTACTCTTCCCCGGCGTGCATGGCCCCGAGGACGATGTCGGCGCCGAGGGACCGCGCCTTTTTGGCCTTGGCGATCATGGCTCCGGGGTCCAGCATGTCCACCTGCCAGGCAGCTTCCGGGACTTGGCCGTTGAGCCCGTAGGTGCCCTCGATCACGGCAATCTTTGCCGCGGCAGTCTGCAAGATCATGATGCCCTGGGAATCGGCCTCGCTGCGGTAAGAGCCCGTGTGCTGCAGCCCGGCGGCGTCGAGGGCGTCCAGCGTGCGGACCAGCCCGGCGGTGCCGCGGTCAATCGTGTGGTTGCTCGCTGTGGTGCAGGCCTGGTAGCCCACCTGCCGGGCAGCGATCGTGATCTGCGGCGGGACGTTGAACGAGGGGTACGCGGAGAAGGGCCCCGTGGGGCCGGCCACGGGCGTTTCCTGGTGGCAGATCGCAAGGTCGCTCTTCTCGATGTACTTGCGTTGGCCTTCCAGCAGGGGCCCGAAGTCCAGTCCCTTGGCGCCGGCGGCCAGGGCGTCCGCACGCGCCTGGTCCCAGAGTTGGGCGTGGACCAGCATGTCCCCGGTGACCAGGACCGAGGTGCAGCGGACAGCCGCGCAGGCCGGCCCCTTGCCCGGCGTCGGGGTGGGGGTGGGAGCCGGCGGGTTCGACGGCGTCGCGGATTCCGTGGCGGACTCGGTCGTGGCTGCGCCGCCTGAGGCGGAAGAGTTCGCCGCCGGTGAGGAGGCGGGAGCATTGCCGTCCGGGCGGGAGCCGACGCCGCAGGACGCCAAGGACGCCGCCAGGAGAGCTGTGGCTGAGCCGGCGAGGAGGCGTCCGCGCAACGTGGAAGGGATGGGTCGCATGCGGCAATCCTACGGTGGGCCGGATCACAACACGCCTAGCGATTCATTGAGAACTCGGGGCTTACATGAAAGAGTCATTTCATGACCAATCCCCTTCTGAGTCCCAGCCCCCTGCCCTACGGACTGCCGCCTTTCGCGGACATCGAGGTACCGCACTACGCCGAAGCGGTCGAGGCCGGCCTGGCCGAGCACCTCGCCGAGATCCAGGCGATTGTGGACGATCCGGAGCCGGCGAGCTTCGAGAACACGGCGCTGGCGATGGAGCGCTCCGGACAGCTGCTGCAGCGGGCCGCGGCGTCCTTCTTCACGCTGGTCTCCGCCGACGCCTCGGAGGAAATCCGCGAACTGGAGACCCGCCTCTCCCCCGCCTTCTCGGCGCACCAGGACGCCGTGTACCTGAACCGTGGCCTGTTCGAACGTTTCGCCGCCATCAACACCGACCGGCTCGACGCCGAATCCAGCCGGCTGGTGGAGGAATACCTCAAGGAGTTCCGCCAGTCCGGCATCCAGCTCGATGATGCGGGCCAGGAACGGCTCAAGGCCATCAATGCCGAGCTGTCCACCCTGGGCACGGAGTTTGGCCAGCGCGTCAAGGAAGGCATGAAGTCCGCCTCCCTGCTCCTGGACGACGCCGCCGAACTAGCGGGCCTCCCCGCCGACGACGTCGCCAGCGCCGCCGAAGCCGCCCGCACCGCCGGGCACGAGGGGAAGTTCCTTCTCACCCTGATCCAGCCCAGCAACCAGCCGGCCCTGGCCGCCCTGGAAAACCGGGACGTGCGGCGCCGGCTCTACGAAGCCTCGATCGGACGCGGCAGCAGCGGCGGCAGCCTCGATGTGCTGGACCTGGTCAAGGACATGGTCCGGCTCCGCGCCGAGAAAGCCGGTCTGCTCGGCTTCGCCAACTTTGCCGAGCTCAGCGTGGACCAGCAGACCGCCCCCGATTTCGAAGCCGTCCAGGCCATGATGAACCGCCTGGCCCCGGCCGCCGTCCGGAACGCCGACGCCGAGGCGGACGCGCTGGCGGAGGTCGCCGGCCACCCGCTGGAGGCTTGGGACTGGGCCTTCTACTCGGCCCGTGTGAAGCGCGAACGGTACTCCGTGGACGAACAGGCCCTCCGGCCGTACTTCGAGCTGGACCGGGTGCTGAACGACGGTGTGTTCTTCGCCGCCAACGCCCTCTATGGCATCACCTTCCACGAACGCACCGACCTGGCCGGCTACCATCCGGATGTCCGGGTCTGGGAAGTGAAGAACTCCGACGGCACCGACCTCGGCCTGTTCCTCGGCGACTACTACACCCGGGATTCCAAGCGCGGCGGCGCCTGGATGAACTCGCTCGTGGAACAGTCCGGGCTGTTGAACACCCGGCCGGTGGTGATCAACAACCTCAATATTTCCAAGCCGCCGGCCGGCGAGCCGACGCTGCTGACCCTGGATGAGCTGCGGACCACGTTCCACGAATTCGGCCACGCCCTGCACGGTTTGTTCTCCTCGGTCACCTACCCGCGGTTCGCCGGCACCTCCGTGCCGCGGGACTTCGTCGAGTACCCTTCGCAGGTCAACGAAATGTGGATCATGTGGCCCGAGGTGCTGGCCAACTACGCCCGGCACCACACCACCGGGGAGCCGCTGCCGCAGGACGCGGTGGACAAGCTCAACGAGGCAGCCCTGTGGGGCGAGGGCTTCGGCACCACCGAGTACCTCGGCGCGGCCCTCCTGGATCTAGCCTGGCACGTGCTCGACGGCACCGACATCCCGGAGGATGCCCTAGAGTTCGAGGCCAAGGCACTGGCCGCCGCCGGGGTGGCGCACAGCCTGATCCCGCCGCGCTACCGCACCGGCTACTTCCAGCACATCTTCGCCGGCGGCTGGTACGCGGCCGGGTACTACTCCTACATCTGGAGCGAGGTCCTCGACGCCGAGACGGTCGAGTGGTTCAAGGAAAACGGCGGCCTGAACCGCACCAACGGAGACTTCTTCCGGGCCGAGCTGCTCTCCCGCGGCAACAGCCGCGACCCTCTGGAGTCCTTCCGCGCCTTCCGCGGCCGCGACGCCCGGCTCGAACCGCTCCTCAAGCGCCGCGGCCTGGACTGACCCCTCATCGACTGCTCCGTAGCCGCCCTTTTGGAGCCCGAAAAGGGCACCTACGGAGCAATCGACGGGAAAACGACGACGACGGCGGGTCACCTAAGAAAGGTGACCCGCCGTCGTCGTTCAGCAGCACCAGGCGACTGATGGTGTGATCCGGCAGCGTGCGTAAAAGGGGCCCCGCGCCCCAACCAGCAGCTCAGCTGCCAATAACGCGCGGGGAATAGTACGCAGAGGATCAGCGCCGTCAGCGTTCGACTGCTTCTCCACAAACCAGGCGCCAAGGCGCCTCGTTCATGGAGCCTCTGCAGTCTCGCTTTTTAAGCCGAATGGGTCAGGCGCTACTGTCGCCTTTTGTTACCAGCCGCGCTCGGCGAGGCGGTGCGGCTGCGGGATCTCGTCGACGTTGATGCCCACCATGGCCTCGCCCAGGCCGCGGGAGGCCTTGGCGATGACGTCCGGGTCGTCGAAGAAGGTGGTGGCCTTCACGACGGCGGCGGCGCGCTGGGCCGGGTTGCCGGACTTGAAGATACCCGAGCCGACGAAGACGCCGTCGGCGCCGAGCTGCATCATCATGGCCGCATCGGCCGGGGTGGCGATGCCGCCGGCGGTGAACAGCACCACCGGGAGCTTGCCGGTGGAGGCAACTTCCTTGACCAGTTCGTACGGGGCCTGCAGTTCCTTGGCGGCGACGTAGAGCTCGTCCTCGGGCAGGGCAGCCAGCTTCAGGATCTCGGCGCGGATCTGGCGCATGTGCGTGGTGGCGTTGGAGACGTCGCCGGTGCCGGCCTCACCCTTGGAGCGGATCATGGCCGCGCCCTCGTTGATGCGCCGGAGCGCTTCGCCCAGGTTGGTGGCGCCGCAGACGAAGGGAACGGTGAAGTTCCACTTGTCGATGTGGTTGGTGTAGTCCGCCGGGGTCAGGACCTCGGACTCGTCAATGTAGTCGACGCCGAGGGACTGCAGGACCTGAGCCTCGACGAAGTGGCCGATGCGGGCCTTCGCCATGACCGGCACGGAGACGGCGTCGATGATCTTGTCGATCATGTCCGGATCGCTCATGCGCGAGACGCCGCCCTGGGCACGGATGTCGGCAGGGACGCGTTCGAGCGCCATCACGGCCACGGCACCGGCGTCTTCGGCGATGCGGGCCTGCTCGACGTTGACGACGTCCATGATGACGCCGCCCTTGAGCATCTCCGCCATGCCGCGCTTGACGCGGCTGCTGCCCGTAACGTTCTTGGCGGACGCGCCGGCTTCGTTGCTTACATCAGGTGTAGACACAAAAACCCCTATGGGTAGATAGATGACCTCACCGGGGCGCGGGCGGTACGCAGAGGACAATCTCGCATACACGGGCCCGCACACACCGGAATACCGGGAACGATTGGCCGGTAAGGCTAATACTAGTCCCCCGCCACGGCCGGGTTGAATTCCGGTTACGGCCTCAGGCGGCCTGTTCGGTGGCGGTGTCGCGGGCCTCGTCCAGCGACTGCCGGTGCACGGCGGCGATGCGCTGCACCACGGTCACAAAACTGGCCAGGCCGAGCAGGCAGAGGGTGGCGAACAGGATCACCGTGGGGAGCCCGACGCCGGTGAGTCCGGTGATCACCAGGACGGACACCAGCCGTTCGGCGCGTTCCGCGATGCCGACGTTCGCGTGGTAACCCAGCGCCTCGGCTTTCGCCCGGGCGTAGGACACCACCATGCCCAGCACCAGGCAGACAACGGCGGCGATGGCGATGGCGGTGTCGGCGCCGCCGGTGAAATACCAGATGGCGACGCCGGCGAACAGCGCGCCGTCGGCGACACGGTCAAGGGTGGAGTCAAGGAAGTTGCCCCAGCGTCCGCCGCGCTCCTGCATCCGGGCCATGATGCCGTCGATGACGTCGGAGAAGATGAACGCCGTGATGAACAGCGTCCCCCACCAGAGCTGGCCGAGCGGATAGAACACGAGGGCACCGACCACAACGCCGGCGGTGCCGACGATCGTCACAGCGTCGGGTGAGACACCGATCCGCAGCAGCCAGCGGGCCAGCGGCGAGAACAGGGCGGTGAAGAAGCCGCGTGCGTGCTTATTGAGCATCCGTCGCCCCGGTCTCGGTCGCGGTCGGCTCCGGCCACGCCTCGGCGACTTGCTGGCGGACTTCGCCGAGGGTCTGGGTGATCGCCTTGGTCTGCGCGATGATCGGGAAGAAGTTGCCGTCCCCGCCCCAGCGCGGCACCACGTGCTGGTGCAGATGGCCCGCGACGCCCGCCCCGCCGGTCACGCCCTGGTTCATCCCGAGATTGAAACCGGTGGGGTTGGCCACCTTGCGCAGCACCCGCATGGCCGTCTGGGTCAGCTCGGCGAACTCTGCGGTCTCCTCCAAGGTCAGGTCCGTGTAGTCGGGAATGTGCCGGTACGGGCAGACCAGCAGGTGGCCCGGGTTGTACGGAAAGAGGTTCAGCACCACGTAGCTGGTGCGCCCGCGGTAGACGATCAGGGAGTCGTCGTCCTCGCGTTCGGGGGCGACGCAGAAGGGGCAGTCATCCGGGTTCTTGAACTGGTGCTGGCCGCCCTTGATGTACGCCATGCGGTGCGGAGTCCACAGGCGCTGGAAGGCGTCCGGCACCCCGGCCAGGCCAAAGTCGTCGGTGATGCCCTCGTCCCCCGGGTATCCCGGGACAGCGCCTGTGGTCTCCTGCACGTGCTGCTCCCCCGCTAGCTGGTCCGGTTGCGGACGGCGTCGACGATCCGGCGGACAGCTTCGGCCACGGGCACGCCGTTATCCTGGCTGCCGTCACGGAACCGGAAGGACACGGCGCCGGCCTCGGCGTCGTCCCCTCCGGCGATCAGTACAAACGGGATTTTGTCCTTGCTTGCGGTGCGGATCTTCTTCGGGAACCGGTCAGAGGAGATGTCCACCTCGGCCCGGATCCCGGCGGCCTTGAGCTGGTCCACGACGTCGAACATGTAATCGTTGAAGGCCTCGGCCACGGGGATGCCGACCACCTGGACCGGAGCCAGCCAGGCCGGGAAAGCGCCGGCGTAGTGCTCGGTCAGGACGCCCATAAAGCGTTCGATCGAGCCGAAGAGGGCGCGGTGGATCATGACCGGGCGCTGGCGGGTGCCGTCGGCGGCCTGGAACTCGAGCTCGAAGCGCTCGGGCAGGTTGAAGTCCAGCTGGATGGTGGACATCTGCCAGGTCCGGCCGATGGCGTCGCGGGCCTGCACCGAGATCTTGGGGCCGTAGAACGCGGCTCCGCCCGGATCCGGGACCAGTTCCAGTCCGGATTCCTTGGCGACCTCCTCGAGGGTGCGGGTGGCTTCCTCCCAGACCTCGTCCGAACCGACGGACTTCTCCGGGTCCTTGGTGGAGAGTTCCAGGTAGAAGTCCTCCAGCCCGTAGTCCTTGAGCAGGCCGAGGACGAAGTTCAGCGTCTTGGTCAGCTCGTCCTTCATCTGCTCGCGGGTGCAGTAGATGTGGGCGTCGTCCTGGGTCATGCCCCGGACGCGGGTGAGGCCGTGCACAACGCCGGACTTCTCGTACCTGTACACGGAGCCGAATTCGAAGAGCCGGAGCGGCAGTTCGCGGTAGGAGCGGCCGCGGGAGCGGAAGATCAGGTTGTGCATGGGGCAGTTCATCGGCTTCAGGTAGTAGTCCTGGCCGGGCTTGCGCACGGTGCCGTCCTCGTTCAGTTCCGCGTCGATGTGCATCGGGGGGAACATGCCCTCCCGGTACCAGTCGAGGTGGCCGGAGACCTCATAGAGGTGGCCCTTGGTGATGTGCGGGGTGTAGACGAACTCGTAACCGGCGTCGACGTGGCGCTGGCGGGAGTAGTCCTCCATGGCCTTGCGGATGATGCCGCCCTTGGGGTGGAACACCGGCAGGCCGGAGCCCAGCTCGTCCGGGAAGGAGAACAGGTCCAGCTCGGCGCCGAGCTTGCGGTGGTCGCGGCGCTCGGCCTCGGCGATCCGCTCCTGGTAGGCCTTCAGGGCTTCCTTGGTGGGCCACGCGGTGCCGTAGATGCGCTGGAGCTGCTTGTTCTTTTCGCTGCCGCGCCAGTACGCAGCGGAGGAGCGGGTCAGAGCAAAGGCGTTGGAGATCAGCTTGGTATTGGGCAGGTGCGGTCCGCGGCACAGGTCGCACCAGACGGCGGTGCCGTCCTTGCGCTCCACGTTGTCGTAGATGCTCAGTTCGCCGCCGCCGACCTCCACGGAGGAGCCGTCGGCGTCGGAGCCGGCGCCCTTGAGGCCGATCAGTTCGAGCTTGTACGGCTCGTCCTTCATCGCCTCGCGTGCCTCGTCCTCGGAGACGACGCGGCGGACGAACTTTTGGTTCTGGTTGATGATTTTCTGCATCATCTTTTCCAGAGTCTTCAGGTCATCCGGGGTGAACGGTTCCTCGACGTCGAAGTCGAAGTAGAACCCGTCGGTGATGTACGGGCCGATGCCGAGCTTGGCATCGGGGCGCAACTGCTGCACCGCCTGGGCCATCACGTGGGCCGTGGAGTGGCGCAGCACGTTGAGGCCGTCCGGGGACTCGATGGTGACGCCCTCAACCGTGGCGCCCTCGGGAAGCGGCTGGTCCAGGTCCTTGAGCTCGCCGTTGACGCGGGCCACCACGACGTCCCGGCGCTCAAAAAAGAGTTCCGCGCCGGTGGTCCCGGTAGTCACCTTGGTCTCTTCGCCGTCGACGAGAAGGGTGATCTGCTGGGCATCTGACACGGGTGTCTCCTATTCAAAGTTAAGGCTTCGTAGCTTGTGGCGTACGGGGACCACAGCCAGCCTCGTCCATGCTATCGGGTTCCGGATAGGCCAACCAACGCGGCCCGCCGCCTGCAGTGAGCGGTCCGGCGGTCGCGCGGCGGCAGTTCAGCCGCGGTTCAGCGGCGGATCAGCCGCCCATGCCGGTAATGGCAAGGTGGCGCCGGATCCCGTCCAGCGGGCCAGGTTCGGAGGCTACCGACGGCGGCAGGGTGCCGGCCCCGCCGGCACCGCCGGGTCCGCCGGTAGCCGGCGCGGGGAACGGCAGCGTCTCGGTGCGGCTGAGATCCCAGGCCATGGAGGCGCTGATGCTGATGCCGCGCGGCCCGGTCCGCCGGGTAGTGCCTCGGATCAGCAGCAGCCGGGTCCCGAAGAGCAGCGGGCCGGACTGTTCCTGGGCCTCGTGGAAGAAGACCGAATCCACGCAGCCGGTGCCGTCGTCGATGCTGATGAACACCACCCGCCGGCCGCCCCGCATCGGCGGGGTCTGGGTGGCCACCCGGACCCCGGCCACCAGCACCTCGGTGCCGTTGCGCAGCCCCAGCAACTGATCCGCCGTCGTGACGCCGAGCTTCTCCAGCAGGGGCCGGTGGCTGGCCATCAGGTGGCCGCTGACATCCAAGGCCATCAGGTCCAGTTCGGCCCGGACGGTCTCCACTAGCGTGGGGGCCGGAAGCCCGGACTTGATGTTTTTGAGCTCGACATCGCCCAGCGGCAGGGCCAGCTGCCCCTCAATCACCTCGACCCCCTTGCGCTGCGCCCTGCCCTGGAGCTGCTGCAGGTGCTGGACCAGGTCCGCCCGGTTGGCGGTTCCGCCGGAGGACCGGTGCAGCGAGTCGAAGGCGCCCAGTTGGGCCAGGCGCTGGATGCTCGGTTTGCTGATCCGGGAGCGTGCCCGCAGGTCCGCGAGGGAGTCGTAGGGCTGGCCGGCGACGATCCGTTTCAGCTCGGCGCCGGAGAGCCCGAAGATGCCGTTGATGCTCAGGCGGATGCCGAGCTTGCCCCGGTCCGGGCCGGTTTCCACCCGCTCCACCCGGTATTCGGCCTGGCTGCGGTTGATGTCCAGCGGCAGGATGGGGATCCCCAGCCGGCGGGCCTCGGCGACCAGCAGCCGCTTCGGGTACATGCCGGGGTCGTGTTCCCAGAGCCCGGCGAGGAAGGCCTCGGGGTGGTGGGTCTTGAGCCAGGCGGACTGGTAGGTCGGCACGGCGAAGGCGGCGCCGTGGGCTTTGCAGAAGCCGAAGCTGCCGAAGGCTTTCAGGGTCCCCCAGACCTTGTCCACCACCTCGGGCGTGTAGTTACGGGCCCGGGCTTCGCGCCGGAAGAACTCCTCCACCTTGGCTTCGAGCACCTCGTTGCCGAGGGCACGCCGGAATTCGTCGGCCCGGGCCAGCCCGCACCCTGTCATCACGTCGAAGGTTTTGAGGATCTGTTCGTGGAACACGGTCACCCCGTGGGTTTCCTGCAGCACCGGTTTGAGGTCCGGGTGCGGGTAGACCTCCGGCGCGAAGCCGTGCCGGTGCTCCAGGAAGGGCCTGACCATGTCCGACTTCATCGGCCCGGGGCGGAACAGCGAGATGTCGATGATGAGGTCATTGAATTCGCGTGGGGCCAGCTTGCCAATCAGTTCCCGCTGGCCCGGGGATTCGATCTGGAAACAGCCCAGGGTATGGGTGCTGCGGATCAGCTCATAGGTGGGTTCGTCGTCGAGCGGGACGGCGTTGAGATCGATCATCCCGTCCGCGGCGATGTAGTCCGGTCCGGTGCCGTCCGGCCCCGCCGGGTGGCGGCCGGCGGCCACCACCTCGGCCTTGGAGGGGTGCAGCCGGATCACCTCACGGACCGCGAAGGCCATGGCGCTCTGCATCCGGACGCCCAGCACGTCGAGTTTGAGCATGCCCATCGGGTCCATGTCGTGCTTGTCGAACTGGCTCATCGGCAGGCCCAGGCCGCTGGGCTGCACGGGGGTGCGGTCCAGCAGGGTGGCATCGCCGAGGATCACCCCGCAGGGGTGCATCGAGATGTGGCGCGGCAGCCGGTCCAGCCGTTCGGTCAGGTCCACCAGCAGGTCCAGCTGCTGGTTTTCGGTGAAGTCCCGCTGCTCCACCCGGCCGGCGAACTCCTTCAGCTCCGGCTTTTCCACCAAGGCCTCACGGAAGTTCCGGGCCGAAAACCGCCATAGCTGCTTGGCGATCTCGTCGATGTCACTGCCGTCCATGCCCAGGGCCAGGCCGGCGTCACGGACGGCCCCGCGGGCACGGTAGCCGTTCTGCATGCTCATCAGGGTGACGCGTTCGGCACCAAAGCGCTCAAAGATTTTGCGGTAGACGTTGTGCCGCTCCGCACTTTCGACGTCGATGTCGATGTCCGGTAGGGTGGCGCGGTCCCGGGACAGGAAGCGCTCGAAGATGAGGTCGTGCTGCAGCGGGTTCACCTGGCTGACGTCGATCAGGTAGTTGACCAGGCTGGAGGCCCCGGACCCGCGGGCCGCGGCACGGACCCCCATGTCCTGGATCATCCGGGAAACCTCGGCGACGGTGAGGAAGTAGGAGGCGAAGCCCAGGCCGTCGATGATCCGCAGCTCATGCTCCAGCCGGGCGCGCAGCTTTTCGGCGGCCTTCCCGGCGATGCCCGGGAAGCGCCGGTTGATTCCAGCCTCGCAGCGCTGGGTGAGTTCCACCAAAGGGTCCCCCGCAATCCCGATCACCGAGGCTTCCGGAACCACGGGCTGCTTCCATCCCATGTCCGTGACCGGGTCCATCCGGCACCGGTCCGCGAGCGCCTCGGTGTGGGCCAGCAGGCTTTTCAGGTCCGCGGCGCCGTACCCGGCAGAGTGCATGATTTCCTGGCCGAGCCGCAACATCTGGGCAGGTGATTTCAGCCAGCCCTGCCCGTTGGGTTGCAGCTGCGGCGCGGCGGAGAGTTCGGGCAGGGATTTCAGGGTCCGGGCGGAGTCGAGCACGTCCGCCGTCGCGGCGCCGTCCTCGGCGCAGTAACGCACCGCGTTGCTCAGCACTGCGGGGACCGCGTGTTCCGCAGCGAGCTTGAGCATCCGCACGGCATGGGCGGTGCTGAGCGGTTCGCCGGGCGGGCTGAGCTGTGAGACAACCTCGGCGGCGATGGTGCCGGCGGGCATGGCCTCCAGCCAGCGTTTGAAGAGGGTGCGGGGCCGGAGGTAGCGCCGCCCGCCCATGGACCGGCCGACGTCGGAGTCAGGGCCGAGCAGGACGGTCAGGACCGGCTTGAGGGTCTGCGGGTCCAGGCTGCGCGAGGCGAGTTCCGCCCGGGTCACGGCGACGGGCACCGCCCCGCCGGCCTTGCCCGTGGTGCGGGCATGGGCGTCGGAGACCAGCCGGCACAGCGCCCGGTACCCTGCGCCGTGGTTCTGCCCGTGCGCGAGGACCACCACACGTCCCCCGACCTGGGTGCGGAGGTCGCCGTCGTCGTCAAACACCGCGAGGTCCACCCCGACCACCGGGTCCAGGCCGGCGGCCATGCAGGCCTTCAGATGCTTGACGGTCCCGTACAGTCCGTCACGGTCCGTGCAGGCGAGCGCCGTGGCCCCGTCCGCAGCGGCGGCCGCGGCCAGCTCCTCCGGCCAGGAGACCCCATAATGTGCGCTGAACGCAGTGGAGACATGCAGATGGGTGAAGCTCATGCCGACTCGGGCTTCCGGAGCCGTGGCAGGGCATCGTGGATCCGCAGCAGCCGCCAGCGCCCGCTGCCTATATGCCGGCTCAGGTCAAGGGTGAGGGTCCGCTCCGGATTGGCGGCATCGGTGAGCTGGACACGCCAGATTTCATGGTCCACCAGGCCCGGCCCGCCGCCCAGCGGGGCGCGCTGTTCCTCGGCCCACCACTGGCGCCGCTCGAACCAGCGGACCGGTTCGGCGCAGACCTCGTAGTGCCGGCCGGCCCAGTCAAGGGACCGGGGTTGGCCGTCCGGGGTGCAGGCGACGTCGACAGACTCGCTGAACATCCCCATAACGCCTCCCGGAAAGTGCTGGCTCCACGCAAGAACCCTTACGGGCAATCAAGTGGATATTCGAATATATCTTCGAACACTTCCAGTCTACGACGCCCCGGGGACAAAACATAGATCGGGGGTGGACGGACGCAGGCGCAGGTAGCAGGATTGAGCCATGAGCTCCCACAGCGCACTCCTGAAGCACGTAAGCATCGCCGCCAAGGATTCAACCTTGGTGGCGAAGTTCGATATAGACGGGAACATTCCGAGTTCCGGGGCCTACGTGGTCGGGCTCGTGGCCGCCACTCCTGACCATTCCCACCAGCGCCGGATGGAAATCGAGTTCATGAACGGCGAGGCTGTGTCCTTTTTCTGCTTCAGCCATGACGGCACGGAGGAGAACTTCGATCTCAAGGGTGTGGAGCACTCCGGCAACACCATCACCGGGAACTTTCCGCTCAGCACGGTGATGGGCCTGACCAAGGGCCACTTGATGACGGCGTTCAGCGATTGCGACGGCCGGGAGTTCCAGGCCAACGTGCCCGTCGAAGAGTCGCTATAACCGGGCGAGACCGGCCCTAGCTGGAGGCCTTGTACACGTCCAGCTCAAGCCGGATAAAGGCGTCGATCATGGCCCGGTAGGTCTGTTCGACGATCTCCGGGTCGATGTCTTTCTGCTCCGCGGTGGCTTTGACGTGTTCGAGTACCCGCTCCACCCGGCCCGGGGCACGGACCTCGGCGCTGTCGGCCTTGAGCGTCCCGGCGATCCGGATCAGCCGTTCGCGCCGGCCGATCAGTGCGACGATCTGCTCGTCTACCTCGTCGACAGCCACCCGCACGGCGGCGAGCTGTTCCCTGTCGGCCTGGGCGTCTTTGTCGTCTCCGTGATGTGTGGACATGTGCATGACAGTATCGAACGATGCAACCACGAGTCGACTTCATCTCATTGGGTGTCCGCAGCGTTGACGCCTCGCGCCGCTTCTACGCCGAGGGCCTCGGTTGGCCCGTCCACCGGGAGGTGCCGGGCGAGGTGGTCGACCCGGACGGTTTCCGCTGGGAGGTCGCCTTCAACCCCACCTGGACCGTCGACGCCGGCGGCAGGGTCACGGTCTAGGGCCAGC